>CAZKNL010000001.1:0-2535 GCA_964554155.1 uncultured Pseudomonadales bacterium
CCCGGACCAAACCGCCCTACAACCTAATACTAACCTATGGTCCCTCCTGCGCGACAGTGCAGGAGGGGACCTCTCAGCTCTAAATCAAATCGTATTGAGAGTTGAGAGGTCCCACTTAAAAGATATCTGTTTCTACTCACATTTGTCGGCCTAGTCCGCAATAGATTAAATTCCTGCTAAAAGTGCTATTTCAAGGAATTAAACTCCTTGAAATTTGACAATTTTGGGGAATTAGAGTAGTCTAAGAATATGATCCCACGTGTCTATAACAATCTCAGCACATATTTACAACCGAATAAAGTCCTCATTATCTATGGACCCCGTCGAGTGGGAAAGACTGTGTTGTTGGAAAACTTCCTCCACACGAGTTCCATCAAGTATAAACTTGAAAATGGTGGTGATCTAGGGGTTCAGGAAGTTTTTTCTTCACGTCGGCTTGACACAATTCAAGCCTATACCGCAGGCTATCAATTAATTGCTATTGATGAAGCTCAATATATTAATCACATTGGTGAAGGACTTAAGTTGTTGGTAGATAGTACACCTGGTATTCAAGTTGTAGTGACTGGCTCGGCTTCGTTGGACCTTGCGAATAAAGTCGGCGAACCATTAACAGGTCGAATGACCACCCTCCATCTTTATCCAGTAGCCCAACTAGAGCTTCTGCAACAGTTCAATTCATTTGAGTTGTCTCAACGAAAAGAAGAGTACTTACTCTATGGTTCATATCCAGAAGTATTGACGCTGCCTACAGCGGAGGCAAAAGCTATGTACCTGCGAGAGTTGGTTAATTCTTATTTACTCCGCGATATTCTTGCACTGGAAGATGTCAAAGGCTCCAAAGTGCTTTTGGATCTTCTGAGACTGTTGGCTTTTCAAGTAGGAAGCGAGGTCTCGTTGAGTGAGCTGGGACAAAACTTATCTATCGACAGTAAAACAGTAGCTCGATATCTGGATTTGCTTGAAAAATCTTTTGTGTTGATTAACTTAAGAGGTTTTAGTCGCAACTTGAGGAAAGAGATTACTAAGAAAAGTAAGTACTACTTTTATGATACTGGTGTTCGTAACGCAATTGTTTCTAACTTTAATCCACTGCATCTCCGCGATGATGTTGGAAAACTCTGGGAGAACTTTCTTTTTGTCGAACGATTGAAAAAACAGTCTTATCAATCTATTTTTGCCAATAATTATTTTTGGCGAACTTGGGATCAAAAGGAGATCGACCTGATCGAGGAACGGGAAGGGAGTTTATTTGGATATGAGTTTAAATACTCTGGGAATAAAGCAAAAATCGCTGAGGAATTCCTGACCATTTATCCAAACTCACAACTCATAACAGTTACTCCAGAGAATTATCTAGAGTTCCTTACCTAGACGCTCTAAAGCAAAACCCGTTACAATAAGGTATGAATAAACGACTGCTGCAATGGATTCCATTGGGCATTTTGTTTTTGTTGTCTTTGAGTATCTTTGTGACCAACTACTTCCCTGGTCGATTTTTGTTGGGGTGGGATAATACCGTTCCCGAACTGAATTTTCCCCTAAACTTCGAGCGTTCTATCTTTGGGGTTTGGCAGGAGTATCGTGGCTTGGGCACGCTGGATGGGATGGCTCACACGGCTAACCTCAGTTATTGGCTGTTGGCTCGTTTGTTGGCTTTTTTGATGCCACTGGAGGTCGTTCGCTATGCCAGTAATTTGTTGCTCCACTTTCTGGGCGGAGCGGGGCTGTATGCGCTGTTGTACTTCTGTGTGATCCCCTCATTGCTATGCACTCAACAAAAACCCTCCGAGAGTTTTATCGGCAGACGGGCAGCCATTAGCTTAATGAGTGCGGTGTTGTACATGCTGAACTTGATGACGATTCAGATGTTTTATACACCGCTGGAACTTTTTTCTGTTCATTTCGCTGTTCTCCCTTGGGGAATTTTTGCTTTGTGGAAATATCTTGAGAAACCCTCAACTAAGAGATTAGCGTTGCTTTTTCTGGTCAATGTACTGGGGACGTCGCAAGCACACGTGCCAACCATCTTTATTCCCTATGCCATTGTGATGGCGATTTTTTTAGGCTGGTGGTGGATTCGTCAACCGAAAAAAAGATTCAAAACGGCATTGATCGCTGGGATGGTCTTATTCGCAGCAAATGCATTTTGGGGAGTGCCCTATGTCTACTCTACTTTGCATAAATCAGCGGAAATTAGTAACTCCAAGCAAAACCTACTTGGGACTGATGGGACTTTCTATCGCAACTTAGCTTGGGGCAATCTGCAAAGAGTATCCAGTTTTGGTGGTTTCCAACTTGATTACCAAGACTGGTTCTCGAGCAGCCAAAGCTTTGATTACATCATGAGAGAGTGGCGAGATCTCTATAAACAGCCACTTTTTCAAGTGATTGCCATTTCATTTACAGTCTGTAGTTTTTTGGGAGTTTTGGCATTGGTCTGGGTAATGTTTCGACAGAGGCGGTGGCAGTTAGCGCCGTTTGTGTTGACCTGGTTTTTCGCGATTGCCATGTTAGGCACTGATATTCCTTATC
>CAZKNL010000001.1:2635-25897 GCA_964554155.1 uncultured Pseudomonadales bacterium
AGTTGGGGCTATCGAGGTTCTGGCTTTTTATGGCAAGTCATTCCTCAACCTCTAGTGGATCGGTCGTTTGATCCATGGAGTAAGTACAACGAAACCATGTACTTGCAAATGAGTCATGCTTTATATGAGTTGAACTACCCTGCGCTAGCTAAAACTTTGGAGAAGTTTCACGGCTCAAGTATTTTGTATGACAAATCGATTTTCCAACCTGGTGGGTACGAACAGAATCTTTTTTCTCGAGAAATTGCTGACTTTTTAGCAGACCGTGCGTTAGTGACATTAGTTCATACTTTTGGTGATGCCGAACTGTACTCAGTCAATACCAATGGTAAAAACTTGGACGTTTTTGCTCCCAAAACAGTCCGGCTGGTATCAACCAACTATCAGACCACCTACACCACTCGGGACCAAGCATATCTAGATTACGGTGATTACATTCAACTTGATCAAACAGGGATCACTTATCCATTCTCTTTTCTACAAAATGACGAGCTGCCCAAACCACCATTTGTCCAGGGAAAGAATATTGTTTTACCGTTGAAACTGCAGCCTGATCAGCAACTGGTTGTGCCCAGTTTTCAGGCGAAACAAAAAGTGTTGAGTGCCGCGTTTAGAGTGGACAAATCAGAGACTGGATCGCTGACTTCGCTCTACTTTAACTTGCCTACCATTAAAACTAACGGTCAAGTTATTTATCAAAATAAACCAGTTGCTCAGTTACATGGCGGTGTTGACTTATCTTCCCAAATTGTGATGCTCAATGACAGTTTGGTAAACGTGGCTGGGGATAATCACCAGAATGCCGTATTAAGTCTGCCAACTGCGGGGTCATTAGATCTGAAGCTGTTTCAAGGAGGAGCTGAAACAAAACTGAACTTTGATCAACTTCCTAGTCCCCAAGATTGTAATGGGCAGGGCAACTCAAGTGACTCATGGTGTGCTCGGTTAACTCTTGATTCTGCAACACTCCAGCCAGGAGTGAATTCGTTACTGTTGGTCGAAACAGAGCTTGACATTCCTGATCAAGATTTACCCCAAGTTTGTCTGTTTAAAATTGGTCAACCAAACGAATGCCTCAATAAAGTAGTCATCGTTGAACCTGGTTCAATGAATACGACGATTCATACTAAAACATTTTTGACCACAACCTCGGGTGGTAAATATGGGATAAAGCTGTTATGGCAAAAAAAGAATAACAACTATCCTTGGCGTTCTATGACTGTCAAAACTTTGCACCAAACTGACACTGCTCAAGTTTCAATTGACCAGTTGCTGGCTACTTTTCAAGAGAAAGTCGAAATGTTACGACCTGGAAGTGGTCAAGACGTTTCATTTACTTTCCCGACTGAATACTTTGCGCTCGACATGTTTGACACAATTAAGCCTCGGTCCGAAGGCATCAAGAACTGTCGGCAACCTGAAGAGGGTAATGTCGACAAAAAAGATGGTGATCATCGTGCGGAGTACCAAGTTTCTGGTAGAGCTATTGGGTGCGAAACATTTTTCTTACCAGAACTTGATCATCAACAGCAATACATCTACGCGATTAAAGGCAAAGTGTTGTCTGGTGTGGGTAGCCGAGTTTTCTTACTGAATCCTTTTACTAAACACTTTGATGTTGATACCACAACTCGGACAGGTTCTTTTGATCTCGCTGTACCTGTGTACCCATCTTTTTCTAGCTATAACAAAACCAACGATGCGTTTCAGCTGGTACTCAATATGGAAACTTTTGCTCGGGAGGTCAATAAGACTCAAGTGACAGACTCGGTGTTTTATCCGTTACCATTAAACTGGTTAACTTCACTCCATCAGCAACCTGCTCAGTCTCAATTTTCATATGATACAAAAATCAGCTCATACCGAAAATTTGGGACAACTTTTTACTTGGTGCATCAGACGACTCAGTCAGAGACAGGATTGCTGGTTCTTCCTCAATCATATGATGATGGCTGGATTGCTCTTTCTGTAGCCAAACCGACTACGGGGCTCCAGCATGTTATCTATAACGGCTGGGGGAATGCTTGGTTTGTCCCACAGGGAGATGCTCCGGTTCTATTAGTTTATTGGCCGGAGTTGTTGGTTTTTGCTGGGTATGGTGTGGTGATCAGTTGTGGCGTTTACCTGGTAATTCGAATTTTCATTCGTCCTGGTTCTATTAAAAAAGAACTCGTTAATACCAATACTCAACACATCCAAAATGATTACGCCGAAAAAATCAAAAAAGTATTTGTGGGTTGAAAGTTTTTACTTAAAAATCAAGGTTATCTTTCTACGCTTCTTGTAATCTTCAGCTGATACAGTTCAGTGGATGAAGTTCTTTCGGAATCAAACTGATGGAGTGTTGTCGGTTTCCTTTAAGATTATTATCGAAGGAATTATTGTTGGGTTGCTCACAGTGGTCTGCACTAAGCCAAGTTACGCCCAAGTCATTATTAATGAAGTCATGCCTGCTCCCTCTTCTGGCAGTGAGTGGGTGGAGTTAAAAAACTTATCGACCCAAAGTCTAAGCTTAACCGGCTGGAAGGCCGAGGATCGGAGCGGTGCGCTAGTGACTTCACCGTTGTTTGCTCAATCTTCAATTCCTAGTCAGGGGTACTTTGTCTTTGAAGTAAATAACAGACTAAATAACTCGGGTGATGATGTGGTGATTCGACGACCGGATTTGTCGGTGGCTGACTTTTTTCAATACACTTCTTCAGAAGCGGACAAAACTTGGGCGCGGTTGAGTGATAGTGCACCTCAATTTGTCTTGAGTAGTCCTTCGCGGGGTCTAGCAAACCTGGTTGCTTCACCATCAGCGACACCTTCCCCCTCACCGACTCCATCGCCATCAGTTTTGCCATCACCCCTTCCTTCGTCTCCTGTGGTTTCTCCTTCACCGAGCGCTGTTCCTTCTGTATCACCATCTCCCAGTTCTGTCCCTTCAGCAACTCCAAACTTTTCTGTTTCTCCAAATCCTTCTCTTACTCCTATTCCCACTCCCACGCCAACTCCCTCTGCTTCTCCTTTTCCCAGTCTTTCTCCATTCCCGACTGTGGCGAGTCCCAGCCCCAGCCCATTCATTTACCAAGCACCCTTGCTTTCTGAAGTGGTCTCTTGTCCAGAATCAGGTCAGCCCGAATGGATCGAGTTCTTCAATCCAAACAATCAGCCACTCAGTATCCAAAACTGGAAAATTCAGGACAGCACTGGCAATACCAGAACTTTAAACATGAATATGAATGCCAATAGCTACTTTGTTTTTGAGCTGTCTAGTTCTTTACTCAACAATGATGGTGATAGTCTGGAGATTCTTGACCAGTTTGCCACCCCACTGTTCCAACTGGACTTACCGGCGTGTAGTGCTGGACAAAGTACTATTTTCGTCAATAGCTCTTGGCAGCAAACTACTACCGCTACCAAGGGAACTGCCAATGTCTTTACTACTGATCATGACCAACAGAGCCCCCCCGTTTTCGAAAGTCTAGGGAGTTTGTCTACTGCTTTTTCCCCTGCACCAATCAGTTTTCCAGCGTTTCCTGAGTTTAACGAGCAGTTATTAACTTCAAACCAACAAACTCAGCCAGTCCAGAGTCACTCTGTAGAGAGCGCTGCTGTGGTTTCCCCTGAGAAAGAGTCCCTCTTCCAGCTACCAGACCTAGGAACTCCAACAGTAGAACCGGCTGTACTTGGAGTCAGTACTGACACCAAACTTGAAGGTGAAATGAACAGTAAGCTTGATAGTGGAGCAAGTGCGCAAAACATCCCAAACTCAACATCCTCCACAGATAAACAACCCACTTCCCAACCATTCTTCATCTCCAAGCCAATCCTGTTACTTCTCTTTTTTGTCAGTTTTTTGTGCCTGGCTGCAGGCGGCTTTGGAATCTATCAGTGGTATACTGAACGGCGTGTCGAAGCTGCTTTGGAAATACTGTAGTGCATATGGACCAGTCGTGTTGTGGGCAGCTATGATTTTTTTTCTGTCCTCGCGAAGTAGCCCAAAAGCATCAGATATTTTTTTTGTTGATTACATCGTCAAAAAACTTGCCCACATGGTTATTTACGGAATTTTTTATGGCTTGTTATTTCGGGCGATTAATATTGAAAACATTAGTAAACCTAACTTGAAAAAGAACTGGGTTCTGCCTTTTTTCTTAACTTTTCTCTATGGGGCAAGCGACGAGTTTCATCAAATCTTCACCCCGACACGGAGTCCTAATCCAATTGATGTCAGTTTTGATATGATTGGGGCAAGTATCGCTTTTCTACGCGTATACCAGTATATTTAGGAAAAATAGAGAAGCTTAACCTGAGTAGCAGAACCTATAATTGGCAGAACTGGTTTGATGTGGTAATATCGCGAATGCGAGATATCAATCTTTAATTTAGGCAAAGGAGTTTTATGACTAAATCTCAACTAATTAACATCATTGCTAAGAAAGCCCACTTAACCAAGAGAGCTTCTGAAGAGGCAATTGAGACATTATTTGACGAAGTCGGTCGCTGTCTGAAAAAGGGTGATAAAGTGGTTATTTCAGGATTTGGCACTTTTTACCTTGGTAAAGTCAAAGACAAACAAGTTGTTCCTTTTGGTAAAGAAGACCAACGCCAAACCATCAAAGGCCATAAAGTCGTTAACTTCCGCGTTGGCAAACCTCTTAAACGCGTAGTTTGGTAACTTTACCTCTCTGGTAAATTAATCTCTGCTAAACTATATGGCGTGCGTAGGTATATCAAGTTTATTAGTTTGTGGTTCATCAAAGCGTTAGAGTATCGCACTGAGTTATTGGTGTGGGCAGTATTGACGTTGTTGAACACCACTATTTTACTGGCAATTTGGTTGAGTGTGTTCCGAGGGACTTCCTCGGTCCATGGGTATCAAGTTGGGCAGATACTCCAATACTTCCTCTTGGCTACTATTATTAATGGCGTTACTGCCAGTCACTTTGAAAATACTCGAGCAATTGAAGTCCGCAACGGTAAGATTGACTATTATCTGACCAAACCAATGAGTTACCCACTCCATGTCCTATTAGCGGATGTTGGAAATCGGTTGTTCTACATCACGATTATTGTGCCAATTACTTTGCTGGTGTACTTTACGTTTTCACTGTTTTTTCAGTTGGCAGTGGTTAGTTTGACGCCGTGGATTGTTGTCCAGTTCTTGTTTTTGTTAGGGGTGGGCTACTTGATTGAGTTTAGTTTTGCGATGATTACAGTCTTACTTTCTTTTTGGTTTGACGGAGCTGAAGGCTTGGAACACTTTAAGTGGATTATTATTACTCTGTTTAGTGGTTTTATGATTCCGATTGAGTTTATGCCAATCTGGTTGCAAAGGATTGTGGAAGTACTGCCATTAAAGTACATGTATGCTATTCCAATCCGGATTGTTCAGCAGCGAGTTTCGTTAGGTCCGACCGACTTTTTGTATATTGGCACATTTCTACTTGGTTTGTATTTCTTCCAATTTTGGCTGTGGCAGCGGGCAATTCGTAAGTACAGCTCAGCAGGTGGCTAATGAAAAAAATATTACGCAAATACTGGCAAATTTTTTGGAAGTTTCGTAAGCTACGATTTATGTTGTTGCTAGAGTATCGAGGCAATTTTTTGTTTTGGACTCTCGTCTCAATTATGTGGACAATTTTTAATTTTTTCTTTTTTGATTTAATTATTGGCGCGCGCGGAACATTAGCGGGGTGGACACGATCAGAGATGCATGTCTTGTTAGCTACCTTTACAATGCTTGATGCGTTTACGTGGTCCTTTTTCTATCATAATATGACTGAGTACACTGAGTCTGTCTTTGACGGCAGCATGACGTTGATACTGACTCGACCCATCGATCCGCAGTACTTACTGTCTGTCCAAGATAATAGTTATACCAACTTGCCCAGATTTCTGATCGGACTGGTTGTGTTGTTAGACACTCTCCGAATTGAGAGATTCCCAATTCATTTCTCGAATCTGCTTGGATACATTCTTTTTTTAGGTATCTCGCTTGTTTTGATCTATAGTCTCTGGTTCTCGGTTGCAACACTCTGTTTTTGGGTGGATCGGCTACAGAACATTAATGAGCTTATTCCAGCAACACGTCGGATTTGGCAAGCACCCAAAGAAGTTTATACAGGCATTGTCTCGACTTTATTCACGGTGGTTTTGCCCTTCGCCTTGATCGCTAGTTTACCCAGTGAAGTTCTACTAGGAAAAGCAGTCTCGGGGTGGTTGATCTATATGGCTATATTTACGTTGATCGCTTTCCTTGGCACGCGGCTCTTTTTCCGTGTATCACTTCGCAAGTATGCTGGGATTGCTAACTAAGCTACAATATCGTCTATGGCTGAAACTCCGATTATCTCTATCAAAAACTTGAAAAAATACTTTAAGGTCTATCGTAAACAACCAGGTTTGTGGGGATCGATTCGATCGCTGTGGGATCGACAGTACGAAGAAGTCAAAGCGGTAGACAATGTTTCCTTTGACATTTTTCCAGGTGAGATTGTTGGCTTCATCGGTCAAAATGGGGCTGGTAAAACTACTACTCTCAAAGTTCTTTCTGGTCTGCTCTACCCAACTTCTGGTGACGTTTCGGTACTTGGGTACAACCCTTGGGACCGTAAACCTGAGTTTCAAAAACAGTTTGCGTTAGTAATGGGACAAAAGAACCAACTCTGGTGGGATCTACCGGCTATGGAAAGCTTTTTGTTAAATAAAGCAATCTATGAAATCTCTGACCAAGAATTTGAAAAAACTTTGAATAAATTAATGGACTTGTTGGAAGTTCGCGAGATTGTGAATATTCAAGTTCGCAAACTGTCGCTTGGCCAACGGATGAAGTGTGAGTTAATTGCCGCTCTTTTACATAACCCAAAGGTCCTTTTTCTTGATGAGCCAACCATTGGTTTAGATGTCGTGATGCAAAAAGTCCTCCGTGACTTTATTAAAGCGTATAACCAAGAATTCAAAGCTACCATTATTTTAACCAGTCACTATATGGGTGATGTCAAGGAACTCTGCAAGCGTGCGATTGTGATCGATCACGGTAAAAAGATTTTTGATGGTGAGCTTGAAGAGATCATTAACCGATTTGCCCGAAATAAAATTTTGAGCTTAACTTTAGCAGAGAGTGTTAATCCTAAAGAACTGGCAAAGTTCGGTGAGTTAAAAGAGTTTGAATATCCGAAAGTTACGTTGGTAGTACCACGAAGTAAGGCAGCTAAAATTGCTGGTGAGCTCTTAACTCACTTTGCGGTTGCCGATGTGAATATTGAAGAAGCAACTATTGACGCTGTTATTCGAGAATTGTTCTTATCACAAAAAAAGGTTGATTCTTCAAAGTAAATAAAAAATCTGTGTCAAGAACTGGCGCTGTCTCACCATTCACCAAATATTGGCTAATCTTTAAAATGCATTGGCAAAATCTGCTGACCTACCCAATTAGCTTTGTGTTTTGGCGATTGCGCCAGTTTTTAAGTACGTTAACGTCTTTGACGTTTTGGTCAGTTGTTTTCTTAGGAACAAATGCAGTACTTGGGTACGACCGTGATCAAATGGTTAGTTATATTTTCTTAACTTCTTTTTTGCAAAGTATTATTCTATCAACGTTTCTGAATGGTTTAGCAGAAGATATTTATACTGGCACAATTAGTAATGCCTTTGTCCGCCCAATTAAACTTTTTTGGATTTGGGTTACTCAAGAAATTGCTGATAAATCAACGAATATTTTCTTTGTGCTTGTGGAAGCAGCAATACTTATTTCTCTCTTCAAACCACACATTGTCTTCCCTATGCTGCCACAATTTTTGTTATTTTTAGTTGCTACTTTCTTGGGTGCTCTGGTGTTATTCTATATTATGTTGTTGTTTGGCTCAATTGGTTTTTGGAGTCAAGAAACTTGGGGACTTCGCTTTTTGTTTTACATGTTTATTGACTTTACTGCAGGTAAACTTTTCCCCTTAAATATTTTGCCTGCATTGGTGCAGCAAGTTCTCTTTCTAACTCCTTTTCCTTATCTTTCTTATGTACAAACCCAACTTTTTTTAGGCAAGTATGATCACAATCAAACTATTTCTTTATTTGTAGTTTTAGTAGCATGGGTAATTGGTTTAGGGACTCTTTTTCATTTCATTTGGAAAAAAGGCCTGAAATCATACGGAGCAGCTGGCAGATGATCAAAAAAACACTTCATCGACTCTACGTATACTGGACAGTTTGGTTGACTGTGGCAAAGTATGCCTTAGCAGAAACATTTGTCAGTCGTTGGACAAATGCACTTTTTTTTATTGGTAAAGTTGTTCGTTTCGGGATGTTGCTTTTTTTCTTGCTGGTGATCAAACAAAATGTGCAGACATTTGCTGGGTACACACCTGAACAGATGGTGGTTTTCTTTTTGACCTACCAATTTCTAGACACTTTAGCACAGATTTTCTACCGAGGTGTCTATGAATTTAGTTGGAAGGTTCGATCTGGTGATTTAGACTTTTATTTGTCTAAACCAATTCAGCCATTATTTAGAATTTTGACTGGTAAACCAGATTTTATTGATGTAGCCTTTTTTATTCCAACTACTGCGTTAAGCATTTATCTTATTCGAGATATTCTGCTTCGGGCAACTAGCGCAAATTTAGCAACATATGGAATTTTACTGATCAATGGATTCTTGATTGCGACCGCTTTTCACATTTTAATTTTGGCAATGGGAATTATCACTGTGCAGGTGGATAACGCGGTGATGTTGTATCGTGATATTAACGTCATGACGCGTTTCCCAGTCACTATTTACCAGGAACCACTGCGAACAATTTTGCTCTTCGCTATTCCGGTCGGTTTAATGAATACTATTCCCGCCCAAGTTCTTTTGCACAAACCACTGACAACCACAGTCTGGTTAACCTGCGTTTTGGGTGTGGGATTTTTCTTAGTCAGTTTGAAAATTTGGCATGAGGCAGTCAAACAGTACACCGGAGCGGGAGGATAAAAGAAGTTTTACCGTTTTGGAGACTGCTTAGCTCTACGAGCCTTGCCACCAGTTCCAATTTTGCGAGTTTCTCGCATCCGATCATCACGAGAAAGCAGACCCTCTTTCTTCAGGAGTGTTTGGTAGTCTGGGTTTAGCTTTACCAATGCCCGAGAAAGACCATGAACTACTGCATCAAGTTGGGCTTGAATACCAGAACCAGTCACCTTCACTGAGGCAGCAAACTTTCCTTGTGAATCAGTCACCGCAAAGGGTTGAGTGTAATGAGCAGAAGCTTGGGAGACATTCCCGAAGTACTCACCCACAACTTTACCGTTAACAATAAAATCACCCGCTTCTTTGTATAAACGGATTCTAGCGGTAGCAGTCTTTCGACGACCAACTGCAGTAACGTACTCGCCTTTTGGTAGAGAAATCTGCACAAGTTCTTTGCTCTGGTCAGCTTGAACTGGAAGAACAGGTTTCTGTTTTTTGACTACTTTTTGAACAATGGTTTTTTTCTTGAGTTTATTTGCCATACGCTTTGCTTATTTACTCCCTAACTGAGATTGGTGACTATGTTCTGCGCCAGCATATATTTTCAACCGAGTCATCCGATCTGCGCGGAGTTTGTTTTTCGGTAACATGTTATACACAGCACGCTCAATTACATCCTGTGGTTTTTTTTCAATTAATTCTGCAAAGTTTGACTCCCAAATCCCACCAGGAAAACCAGAGTGACGGTAGTACATTTTGGTGTTGGGTTTGTTTCCGGTGATGTGTACCTCTTTAGCGTTAATCACTACAACATAGTCGCCACCATCGACGTTTCGTGTGAATGTTGGTTTGTCTTTTCCAACCAACAACTTACTAATCTGAGTGGCTACTTGACCAAGTACTCGACCTTTAACATCAATCAGATGCCATTGGCGTTTGACTTCAGCTGGTTTTTGCATGTAGGTTTTCATTATTTAGTTTTTAGAGACCAGTTACTAGTAACTAGTCTTTCTTCTCTACTTTTTTGGTCGTCTTTTCTTTAACCTTCCTCGTTTCAGTTTCCTTTTTAGTTTTCTTGACAACTTCGGCTGGTTTGGCAGTTTTCACAGCAACCTTGGTGGTAGGTCGAGAAACCTTCGCTTTCCCTGCAGTCACTTTTGGATGTGGATTTTTCAAAGACTTTCCCTCAGCTTTTTTGACAAAAGCTATTTTAGCCATCTGGGTGTTATCACCTCGACGTGGTCCCATCGGCGTCACCATCACATATCCAGAGGTTCGATCAGCCATTGCTGGCGCAATCCGTTCAACTAAAGATGAAACAATATCGCGTTTACCAAAACTTTTGTGCAGTCTCCGACGAGAAGCAACTGTCTTGTTTTTGGCTTGTGAAACCATTCGATCAGCTAAACGTTTGACTGCTTTGGCTTTTGCTAAAGTCGTCACAATTTCACCGTGCTCAGCTAAGTTGCGTAACAATCCACTGAACAAAGCTTTGCGTTCATTAGCGTCTCGGTTAAATTTTTTATCTGCTATACGATGTCTCATAGTTATCCTAAGTTCACACCTTTTTTCTGTAGAGCTTCTTCAATTAACTCAACACTCTTGCCACCTAGGTTCTTCACTTTAGCAATCACATCTCGTGGTGCCCCAGCTAAGTCACCAACAGTCTTGAATCCACCTTTGCGGAGTGCGTTGGCAATTCGAGTTGGTAGATCCAGCTCTTCAACAGTTAAACGAAGCACCTCAGCTTCTTCTGGGCTCAAGTGAGATTCTTCTCGAACTTGAGGTTGAGATGCTGGGTCAAAAAGTTGACTAAATTGCCGAGCTAAAATCTGGGCTGCTTGTCGAATGGCTTCGATTGGTTCAATTGCTCCATTTGTTTGGACATCAACCAGGATGCGATCAAAGTCAGTTCGGCGTCCAACACGGGTGGCAGCAACTGTATATGAAGCCTTAATCACTGGTGAGAACAATGCATCAACAGGAATTTCTCCTACTAAGATGTCTCGGCGATCGTTAGCCATGAAATAACCAACCCCAGGCTCAACAGTCATCTCAACTTGGAGCTTCTTGCCTTCAGCTAAGGTACAGATGTATAGATCCTTATTAATGACCTCAAAACCACCATCAGCGTCAATGTCTGCTGCAGTGACTTCGCGAGCACCTTTGACCTCGAGGCGCAGAGTTCCAGGTGTACTAGAGTCAGATTTAATGCGAACTTCTTTAAGGTTCAAGATCATCTCAACAATGTCTTCTTTCAGTCCTTCTAAAGAAGAAAATTGATGATCAATCCCAGTAATCCGAAGTTTAGTAATGGCGTGACCTGGTAATGAACTCAACATAACTCGACGAAGCGCATTGCCAATTGTGTGACCATAGCCCTGTTCAAGCGGCTCTATTGCAATGGTGGCATGGTTACCATTTCGAGTTTCTTCTACCACGGTGAACGATGGATTCATCGCTGGGTATTGGCTAAAATTTTGGTTCATATCGTCTCCTTTGTTTCTCCGCCCTCTACCATTTTGGTACAGGACTTTGTTTCTAGATTTTATCTACTATAGTACTCAACAATTAACTGCTCTTCGATCGCTTCGCGAATTTCTGACCGTTCAGCGTATCGGACAACTTTGCCAGCTGCACCTTTGCGCTCTAACCAAGCTGGGATCATTTTTGATTCTTCTTTTAAGGACTCTGCCACTGCCGGACTGTTCACAAAGGTTGACTTGACAGTCACCACATCATTCACATCAACAGTATAGGAAGGCACATTCATTTTCTTTCCATTAATCAAAATGTGATTATGGGACACCAGTTGGCGGGCTGCTGCTCGAGTGGTGGCCCAACCTAGACGATAGACAACATTATCTAAACGGCGTTCCAACAGATTGAGTAACGCTGCACCAGTGGCAGTTGGGTTTTTGGTGGCAGCTTCGTAGAGACGACGAAGCTGTTGTTCGTTGACACCATAAATGTACTTTAATTTCTGTTTTTCTTTTAATTGAATGCCGAACTCAGAAAGCTTCCGCTTATTTTTGGCACCATGTTGACCTGGGCGACTATTAATGACCCGAGCTACTTTGACGGCATTGGTTTTTAACCCAAGGTCTTCCCCTATCCGACGTGATTGTTTGTTTTTTGGTCCTGTGTACCGTGACATAGTGTTTATCTATTATGTTTCTGCTTTCTTGGTTTTGTTCCATTGTGGGGAACTGGAGTTAAGTCAGCAATCATTGGCACATGAATTTTTTGAGCACGCAGTACCCGAAGCGCTGCATCTCTTCCTGGACCTGGACCTTTGAGAAACAGCTCCATCTCGTGCATCCCATAGACTTTGGCTTTATTGACTGCATTCTCCACAGTTACTGTAGCAGCGTATGGACTTGATTTCCGTGACCCTGAAAAACCTGAGCCACCTGTAGAGGCCCAACAGACAACATTTCCTTTTTCATCAGTAACACTGACGATGGTATTGTTAAAAGTAGCCGTAACGTAGATGCGACCTCGAGGAATTGTTCTGTTCATTCTGGTGGTAGGAGTCTTTGCAATTGGCATAGATCTTTACTTCGCGGTTTTGGATTCTTCCAGCTTGGCTGCCATTTCCTTACTAATTGCACCAACAGCCACACGTCGTTTGCCGCGGCGAGTTCGAGCATTGGAGCGAGTTCGTTGACCTCGAGTTGGTAAGCTCGCTTTGTGACGAAGCCCACGATAGGTGCCAATTCTTTTTAAACGATCAATGTTCTCTCGAATAAGGCGGCGGAGGTTTCCTTCAACATTATATTTCTCGAGGACGCGCTGAATTTTATTTACTTCTTCACCAGTTAAGTCTTTGGCTCGTTTATCTGGGTTGACTTGAGTTTCCTTGAGAATATCTTCAGCTAACTGGGGACCAATTCCAAAAACATAGCGGAGGGAAATCCGTACTTTTTTATCATCTGGAATGTCAATACCAGCAATCCGTGGCATATTCGTTTATCCTTGGCGTTGTTTGTGCTTTGGGTTTGTTGAACAAATCACAAAAAGCACACCTTTTCGGCGAATATGTTTGCAAGAGCGACACATTATTTTGACTGAAGCGCGTACTTTCATGATTCTTGATTTATTTTTCTTTTTTATCCCCATCTGGAGGGACAAAGGTGGAATATACCTTATTCTCGAGTATTTGAAAAGTCTGAATTTTACTGCGAAGTCTTTTGGACTGATCTATAGGTAATTTTACATTTTTTGAGGTCATATTTAGAAACATAGCCCTTGATCATATCACCTGGCAGAACCCGAATTCTAAATAATCTCATTTTGCCAGCTAAAGTTCCCAAAAGAGTCTGGCCAACAAGTTGTGGGACTGCAGCAGAAGTCACCTGTACCCGAAACATGGTGTTTGGTAAGCACTCTTCAATTACACCTTCAACTTCGAAAGCATCATCTCGTTTTTCACCAGATGAAGAAGTGTCAACTTGACGCCGTGCTTTGGCAGCACGTTTATGTTCTTGAACTTTTCCCATATTTTCCTATTTTACCAAAAAAAGCTTTATTAATCTCTAGGATATTAATCTGGAGACTTTGTAAGAACCTCTGGACCACTTGAAAGCAGCAAAACCGTCTCTTCAATCATGCCACCTAAAGATCCATCTTTTGTACGAAAAGTCCAGCCATCTGAGTTCATAATCAGTTCGGGATTACCTTGAGTGTACATCACTTCGATTGCCAATGTTTGGCCTTCGTAGAGCAGGGTTTTTTTGTCACGCTTTTGGGCAGAGCAAGGAATCATTGGGTCTTCATGGAGCTGTGTGCCAATACCGTGACCAGTGAGTTGATAGACAGCACCTAGGTTCTGGCGTGTTAACGCTTTTTCCATTTGGAAAGAAATGTCATAGACGGTATTTCCAGGGATAGCCTCAGCAATGGCTCGATCAAGAGCCCGTTGACCTGCTTTGAGGAAATGCTGCGTTGATTGCGTAACTTCCCCTCGGGAGAAAGAAACTGTGGTATCAACATGAAAGCCTTCATAAAGCAAACCCACATCAATTTTAATTAAGTCACCATTTTGGATAACCTTTTCTTTTGCAGGAATACCATGGCAGACTTCGTCGTTCTTCATCACACAAGTTGCCCATTTATAGCCTGGAACAAGTGCAAAGTTGGCAGTGGCATTTTGCGCCTTGATCAGTTGAAAAGCTTTTTGGTCAATTTCAGCAAAACTGACACCAATTTGGGCAAACTCAACCAGGCTATCACGGACAAAAGCAAGCCTTCGCCCACCTTCACGCATGATTTCTGCCTTCTGTTTCAAAAAATTATCCATGTCTCTATTGTAAAGGTATTTACTGTAAAGCTTCCATGATCTCAGCAAAAACTTGATCAACATCATTTTCACCATTAATCCGGATGAGTTGACCACGATCACGGTAGTAATCGATCATTGGTTCAGTGAGTTCATGGAACATCTCAATGCGCTTACGAATGGCTTGGAGCGTTTCGTCCTGTCGATCAGAGACACGACCGGAAATTCTCCATAACGCTTCTCTTTCTGAAACATCAATAAAGACAACCTTATCTACGTTGTTCTGAAATGCTTCAGCTTGAGGTACAGTCCGTGGAAAACCATCTAGAATATATCCATTGCTATATTCTGGTTTTTTTAAGTATTCCGTAATGATATCTAAAGTTAATTTGTCAGGAATTAAGACTCCAGCATTGACTGTTTCTTTAAGCATTCGGCCAAGTGGACTTTTATCTTTAGCCATTTCACGAAAAATATGCCCTGAGGAAAGGTAGGGAATCTTTAGTTTTTCAGAAAGCATGTTGCCTTGGGTGGACTTGCCAGCCCCTTGAATACCAATCAACACCAATTTCATAACACTCCTTAATATATTTGTAGTTTAAATAAAACGATCATAGTTCTGTCCTACTAACATCCCATCAACTTGTTTGGCAGTTTCCAAGACCACTGAGACCACGATCAACATACTTGTTCCACCAACTGCCAGAGATTGGACTCCAGTAAATACTTGAGCTAATGAAGGTAAAACAGCAATGAATCCTAAAAAGACAGCTCCGACAAAAGTAATTCTGGTGACCACAAAGTCTAAAAATTTCTTGGTTGGTCCACCTGGACGAATCCCTGGCACAAAAGCGCCACTTTTTTTCAACTCATCTGAGATCTCCTCAGTATTAAAGAAGATTAGGGCTGAGAAAAAGGTAAAGACAAAAACAATCAAAAAATAGGTGACCATATAAACTGGTGAGGTTTGGGCAAACCAAATAACTAATTTTTGGCCAAAGGAAGCGAGTGCGGGATTGGCTTGAGTTGCCAGAAAACGACCCACAAATGCTGGTGCCAACATAATCGAGATGGCAAAAATGATTGGCAAAACGCCAGCGACATTAATCTTAATTGGGAAGTGAGTCGTTTGTCCGCCATAGTTCCGATCACCACGGACGCGACGCGCATATTGAATTTGTACTTTACGAACTGCTTCATTGATGAAAACCATTAGCGCAATTACACCTAGAAAGACCCCACTGAAGATACCCACTTTTATTATATCTTGTATTGATGTTACTGAAGCAACTTGAGAGAAAGCAACCGGAAGCTGCCCGACGATCCCAGCAAACAAAACCATTGAAATGCCATTGCCAATTCCATAGCTGGTAACGAGCTCACCTAACCACATTAAGACCATTGCTCCCGCAACTAAAGTCAGGATCATCGTCACAAAAGTTAGTGGATCTCTCGCCAATAAGAAATCTTGCGAACGAAGGAAAGCTAACACTGAGATACTTTGGAGAACTGCAATTGGTACAGCAAGTAATCTGGTGTATTGATTCACTTTTTCTCGGCCAGCCTCTCCTTCTTTCTGCAACTCCTTCAGACTAGGAATGACCATCCCAGCAAGCTGCAAGATAATCGAAGCAGTGATGTATGGGTTGATTCCAACCGCCATCACTGAAAAGTGAGCCAATGTCCCACCAGAGAAAATATTCAAAACACTTAGAAATTGATTATTCGCAAAAATACTTTGAATTCGAGTAACATCAACGCCAGGAACTGGAATATGTGCTAAAAGACGGAAGACGAAGAAGATAGCTGCTGTAAAGAGCAACTTCTTTTTGACGTCAGCGTTATCAAAGATCCGCTGGAGTCCAATAATTAGTCGGTTCATGCAGCTTCGGTCTCAACAGAGCCACCAGCTTTGCTAATGTGTTTGGCAGCACCAGCTGAGACTGGCAAACCACGCACTATAACTTTCCGTTCGATTGTACCGTTGGCGATCACTTTTGCTTTTTGGAAGCGGCGATCGATCACCTTTTCTAACTTCAAGGAGTCTAACGTTATCACGTCTGCTTTCATTTTGCTAATTGCGGAAAGTGAAACCGCAGCAGTTGGCAGTAAAACGTTGAAACGAGATTTACCACGTTGCATTGGCAAGCGTTTGGTCAGGGGTAACTGACCACCTTCAAACCAAGCAGGAGCTTGGCCACTTTTACGAGCGCGTTGGCCTTTGGTTCCTCGGCCAACGGTGTGTCCACCTTTGCCAGAACCATGTCCACGACCAAGTCGTTTCTTAGAGGTGTCAGTGATTTTTTGCAGTTGGTTTAAGATTGACATACAGTAGTTTCTCTTGACTAGTCATTAGTTGCTTGTAACTATTTATTTTTTCTCGGTTCTTTTAATTTCTTCCTTTTTTGGATCAACCTTTTTTTCTTGTCCTTTGGTATTCATTGGTTTTTTTGTTTCAGCTTTTTGTGCCTTTTCCACTTGTGCATGAACTTCAGATTTTTCGGCAGCTTTTTCACTTAATTCATGAAGCTTCTTTGCTTCTTCACGTTCAACCTCAACGATTGATTTCAACTTAATCCCTTTGAGTGCAACTAAACGTTGAATTCTGTGTAGCGCTTCGAAAGTTGCGTAGACACTGACAGATTGATTGTCAGAGCCAAGGATTTTACTGGAAATGTCTCGAATTCCTGCAGCTTCAACAACTGCGCGAACTGGTCCACCAGCAATTACACCCGAACCTTTTGGAGCTGGTTTCAGCATCACTTTTCCAGAGCCGAGTTTGACAGTTACTGCAAATGGGATAGTCGTTCCATCTAAAGGAACGGTAATCATTTTCTTTTTGGCTTTTTTGACACCTTTGCGAATTGCAGATTGGACATCATTAGATTTCCCAAGGCCCACACCAACGCGACCTTTTCGATCACCGACAACCATTAAAATGGAGAAACCCATTTTGTTGCCACCTTTGGTTTTTTTAGAAACGCGAGAAACTTTAATGACTTTTTCGTCAAATTCTTTTTGTTCCTTTTCAGGTGCAACATAGCTCGTTTGTACTTTAGATTTTTCAGTCATATATTCTTTTAAACTTCTAATCCTTGTGTTCTAACTACTTCTGCAACTGCTTTCACACGACCATGATATTTGTAACCTCCGCGATCAAAAACAAGTTTAGTGATTTTTAAATCTTTTAATTTTTGCGCTAACTCATTGGCAGCAGCTTCAGCCCGTTGGATTTTAGTCTCACCTTTTTTTACTTTCATTGCTTGGGTGCTTGCAGCAGCCAAAGTTTTACCAACAGAGTCATCAATGACTTGTAAATATGTTGACGTATTTGAACGAAAAACGTGCAAACGTGGCCGCTCGGTTGTGCCACGAACTTTGAGGCGAACACGGCGTGTGCGTTTTTCGGTCTTGCTCATGCGATGATTTACTTTTGGCATACTTCAGTTTTTAGTGACTAGTTATTTAGTTATTAGTTAGCTATTTTGTAGTGGTCTTTCCTGCTTTGCGACGAACAACTTCTTCAACATAACGAACACCTTTTCCCTTATATGGTTCCGGTGGACGAATCTTTCGAACGTTTGCTGCAACTTGTCCAACGAGCTGTTTATCAATTCCTTCAATGTGAATTGTGTCATTTCCTTCAACAGTAAACTTGACACTTGGAACAGCAACGACTTCAACTGCGTGAGAAAAACCTAGTGACATAGAAAGACCCTGTCCTTTGGCAGTGACACGATATCCGGTTCCAATTAACTTCAGTGTTTTTTTATATCCTTCATGTACTCCATCAATCGCATTTTTCAAAAGGCTGCGAATTAATCCATGAAATGCGCGAGTTTGTCTTTCCTCATTAGAGCGAGAAACACGAACTTCATTATCAGCCACTTGTATAGCAATTCCTGGCAAAAGGCCAACTTTCAACTCACCTTTTGGTCCTTTGATCACAACTTCCTGGCCAGTCACAGTAACTGAGACTCCAGAAGGTAAACTGACTGCTTTTTTTCCAATCCGTGACATAACTTCCTTACCAAACTTGACAGAGAACTTCACCGCCAACATTTTGTTTGCGGGCATCTTTATCAGTCATTACCCCTTTGCTAGTTGAGACAATCGTAATTCCGTACCCACCTAATGCTTTTGGTACCTTCGCTGAAGACGTATAGATGCGTCGTCCTGGTTTTGAAACGCGGCGGACATCAGTAATCGCCGGAACTTTACCAACATATCTCAACTTGAAAACAAGTTCAGTTTGCGGCATCTTCTTTTCAACCTGATAACTTTCAACATACTTATTTTCAACTAAGATCTTGCTAATTTCTTCTTTGACACGAGAATGTGGCACCATTACAGTCTCATGGCTGGCCATCAGTGCGTTTTTAATTCGGATAATCATGTCTGCGATCGGATCGTTCATATTACTTACTTGCTTTCGTTACACCTGAGAGCTCACCACGAAGTGCCATCTCGCGGAAGCAAAGACGGCAAATACCAAAGTGACGAATATAAGCCCTGGGGCGTCCGCATATTTTACACCGGTTGACTGTTCTTGTCGAAACTAACTGCATGTGCTTTTCACCACGCAAACGAAGCGTTTCACGTCGTGCAAGTAGCTTTTTTGCTTTAGCGATTTGTGATTTTTTCGCCATATAGTTAGTATTACCCCACTGGGGGGGTACTCCTATTCTTTCTTCTCTTTTGCAAATGGCATTCCGAGAAGCTCCAACATTCTAAATGCCAACTTTATATTTTTGGTTGTCGTTACAATAGTTACTTGTAGTCCACGGACAGACTCGATTTGATCATAGTTAATTTCTGGGAAAACAATCTGTTCTTCAATTCCTAAATTGTAGTTTCCATTTTGATCAAATGCTGTTCGTGAAACACCCTGAAAGTCTTTCACCCGAGGCAATGCTAAACTGATTAATTTATCTAAAAATTCCCACATGTACTCACCACGGAGGGTAATCATCACGCCTAAAGGGTCACCAGTACGAGTTTTGAAAGTTGAGATAGATTTACGAGCGCGCGTAATGTTTGGTTTTAAACCAGTAATTACTTTAAACTGCTCAACTACATTCTCAATTGCCTTCTCACGACTTTGTTGATCAGTGATACCCATGTTTATTACAATTTTCCGCACTTTTGGAACGGCAAAAATATTCGTAATGTCGAACTCTTTTTGCAGAGCTGGGACTACTTCTTGCTGGTATTTTTCTTTCAATCGGTTCATATCTAAGTTTTAGGTTTTAAGTGCTCGGTACTAGGAGTTAAAACCTAGAACCTGCCACGCGAACCTATTTCTTTTTTTCTGTTTTTGTTTCGATAACTTTCCCAGTTTTTTTATAAATTCGGACTTTTGATCCATCCTTGTTCACTTTGTAACCAACCCTGTCTGCTTTACCTTCGTTGTTGATGATAGCCACCTTCGCAGTTGGTAAGGGACGAGGGTTTTCTACACGTCGGCCTTCTTGACCCTGGATTGGCTTAATGTGTTTGATATAAATGTTAAGTTTTTCGACCACCACTTTTTGCTCAACAGGAAAAACACGAGTAATTTTACCTGTTTTTCCTTTGTCTTTGCCGGCAGTTACGATGACATTGTCACCTACCAGAAACTTCATAGTACCTCTGTTGCTAAACTTGCAATTTTATTAAATCCCCGCTCTTTGACTTCACGAGCAATTGGTCCAAACACACGGGTTCCAATTGGGTTTTCATCTTTACGTGAAGTAATAATAACTGCTGCATTATCGTCGAAACGAATATATTCACCTGAAGGACGTCGTTTTTCTTTGTGGGTGCGAACAATGACTGCTTTGACTTTGTCACCTTTTTTGACTGTTCCCTTTGGGTCAGCTGCGAGGACAGAAGCAGTCACCACATCACCAACATATCCATACATGCGATGAGAACCGCCATGAACTTGAATAACACGGATGCGTTTTGCACCACTGTTATCTGCAACTTGTAGGACTGTTCGAAGCTGTATCATATCCTTAGTTTCTAGTCACTAGTGACTAGTTGTTTGTTACTTTCCCAGTTACTTTGAATTTTTTTGTTTTGCTCATTGGTCGACATTCTTGGATTGTGACAGTATCACCTTCGTGAAGCTCGACTCCTTCAACATGACAGGCGTATTTCTTTGTTCGTTTCACATATTTTTTATAGAGTGGATGTTGCCACTTCCGAGTCACCATCACTGTTACAGTCTGAGGTGTCTTTGCTGAAGTAACAATTCCTTGAATCACTTTCATACTGATGCTTCCATTTCTTTGATTCTGATGACTGTTTTAACACGAGCAATATCATCTGCTAGTTTCGAACCCGTTCGGCGATCTGCTAACTTACCAACTTTTTTTTCCATCTGCGCTTTGGCAAATGCAGCTGCTAGTTCGTTCAGCTTTTTAGTGAGCTCAGCGACAGATAGATCTCGAAGTGTTGTTTTCTCTTTTTTCTTCATAGTTATTTTGCAATCATGATTGTTCTGACAGACAACTTATGCCCAGCTTTGGTAAAAGCACTCTTAGCCACATCAGCAGTCACTCCACCAATTTCAAATAAGACCATCCCTGGACGGATGACTGCAACATATTCGTCAATTTCACCTTTACCAGAACCCATTTTCACACCGACTGCCTTTTTGGTAACTGGTTTGTCCGGGAACATTCTCATCCAGTATTTGCCCACACGTTTGGTCGCGTAGGTAATTTTTTTGCGGGCAGCTTCAATTTGGCGAGCAGACACCCAACCTGCCGTAATAGCTTTTAAACCAAAGTCACCAAAGACAACCGTGTTACCGCGAGTCGAAACCCCAGCTCGGCTGCCTCGGAATGCTTTACGGAACTTTGATTTTTTTGGTTGTAACATTTTAGGTTCTCGGTGTTAGGTTCTAGAGACTAGGGGCTAGTCACTGAAACTAACTTACAATTTCTCCCTTATTAATCCAGACCTTGATGCCAACGTATCCGGAACGAGTTCGAGCTGGCATCTCAAAGTAATCAATGTTGGCACGAAGAGTTTGGGTGGGCACTTTACCTTCAAAGTACTTTTCGGTACGACTAATCTCAGCGCCACCGATCCGACCGGCTAGTGCAATCTTGACACCTTTCGCCCCGGCGGCCATCACTTTTTCAATTGCTTGAGAAACTGCACGGCGGTGTGGGTAACGTTTGATCAGTTGATCAACGATTCGCTCAGCAACCAACTTAGAACTCAAGTCGGGTTTTTTAACTTCTTGAACACGAATATCAATCTTAACTTTATCTTTTTTCTGTTTCGCAACATTTAAAACACGCTCGACATCTTTTTTAATGACTTCGAGGTTTGCACCACCTTTACCGATCACAACACCTGGGCGGGCAACATGGAGAACCACAGTAATCATCGTTAAAGAACGTTCAATACCAATTTGAACAACTCCTGCTCCAATCAGTTTTTTTTCTAGAAACTCACGGAGCCTGTGATCTTCAAGCATTGTATCTGAGTACTCAGCAGGATCGGCATACCAAGTAGACTTCCATGTGAAGAAACTACCTAATCGAAAGCCTGTTGGATTTACTTTTTGTCCCATGTTTCCTTTATTCTTCTTTCGTTTTCAAAACCACAGTCACGTGGCTTGTTCGTTTCACTACGTTATGTGCGCGACCCCGGCTCACTGCTTGAAAGCGTTTGTACCGAGGTCCTTCATTGACAGTGATTTCATCAATGACCAAGTCCCCAACTTGGAAACCGTGGTTGTTCACTGCATCTGCCACTGCAGTGCGCAAGACTTTTGCAATCACATCAGTTGAACGACGAGGAATCAACGAAAGTTGACTCATTGCATCTTCCAAGTTGAGCTTTTTAATCTGGTTCACAACTAAGCGAACTTTTCTTGGTGACTGGCGAGTGTATTTTTGTGTTGTTTTAATTAACATTTTAGGTTTTGGTCATTGTCCGTTTGACTACTCGACCATGACCTCGGAAGGTACGGGTTGGAGCAAACTCACCAAGTTTGTGCCCAACCATGGATTCGTTAATATACACTTCGACAAAGTTTTTCCCCTGGTGCACCATGAATGTGTGTCCGACAAAATCTGGCGAGATGACACAAGCGCGGCTCCAAGTTTTGATTGGAGCTTTATTGCTGAGGTTCTTTTGTTTGAGAACCTTAGCTAAAAGCCTTGGGTCAACGAATGGTCCTTTTTTACTTGATCTCGACATAGCGCTACTTTACTCTTCTATCTTTCACAATATATTTATTCGTCTGTTTCTTCTTATTACGGGTCTTCGTACCTAATGCGTGTTTACCCCATGGTGTCTTTGGATACTTCATACCGACACCACTGCGACCCTCACCTCCACCATGTGGATGAGAGTCTGGATTCTGGGCAGTACCACGGACGGTTGGTCGGATACCCATCAGCCGCTTTCGGCCTGCTTTACCGATTTGTTGGTTTTTCCAATCAGTATTTCCGACCTGGCCGATTGTAGCGAAACACTCGGCATTTATCAACCGTACTTCTCGAGAAGGAAGTGCGATTGTCACAGAACCACCTTCCTTAGCTTGAATCATGGCTGCTGTTCCAGCTCCACGAACTAGCTGAGCACCTTTGCCAACTCGAGTTTCAATGTTATGGAGAGGAACCCCAACGGGAATGTTTTTCAACATCATGGCATTGCCAGGTTGAACTTCGACAGCAGGTCCAGAAATAACTTCTTGACCAACTTTGAGGTTTTCAGGAGCGAGGATGTAGCGTTTTTCACCGTCTTTATAAAAGAGTAAGGCAATATTGGCACTACGGTTGGGGTCGTACTCAACTCGTTTAACAACAGCTGGGACACCGTATTTTTCCCGTTTCCAGTCAATCAAGCGGAGACGTCTTTTGGCACCACCACCACGATGACGGACAGTGATGTGACCAAATGCACCTCGACCTTGACGTTTGAGATGTCCGCCAACTAAAAGTCGTCTTTCTGGTTGACCATCATGCAAGTCAGAACGGTCAAGCTTGACGTAGTGACGATTCCCGCTGTTGGTTGCTTTTTGCTTAATTAACATATC
>CAZKNL010000001.1:25997-65626 GCA_964554155.1 uncultured Pseudomonadales bacterium
ATATCAAACAAGGCAATTGTTTGGCCTTTCGCCAGAGTGACAACTGCTTTTTTCTTACGGGGCACGATCATAGTGACTCGACGTTTACCGGTTCGACGCATAGAACTGCCACGCATCACCGTACTTACACCTACAACTTTGACATTAAATAATTCCTCAACCGCTTTGGCTACTTGAGTCTTAGTTGCTGATGGTTGAACTTCAAAAGTATAAGCATTTGAAGTACTTACTAAAAAGAGCGTTTTCTCGGTGATCACTGGTCGTTTTACAATATGTGTGTGCATACCTTATTTGTTCGTAACAGTCTTTGGTTTGGCAGTTTTCTTCGACTGCGTAGTTTTTTTGATTTCTTTTTGCTCAATTTTTTCAGGCTTTTCGACTTTTGGAGGAGTTTCTTTCTCATTCTGACTTAAACGAGTTTCTATTGTTTTCATCGATTCTTTGGTAAACACGATCGCATCTGAAGAAGCAACGTCAAAAGTGGTCAATTGAGTTGGACTCGTAATAACAACATTTGGTAAGTTACGTACACTGCGCAACACGAGTTGAGTTGGTTTTTCTAAGATAATTAAAATACTAGTCGCTTCTGGGAATAACTTAACCAACATTTTTTGAGCAGAAGAGGTTTTCCCGTCCAGTTGGGTGATATCATCGTTAATCACAATTCTTTTCTGCTGGGCACTTAAAACAGAACGTAGAGCAGCCTGGCGCATCGTCGCGCTTAACTTCAGATTCCAGTTTTGCTCACCTGTTGGACCATGAGAAACTCCGCCACCAACAAAAATGTTGGGGGTACGAGCTCCGTGACGAGCATTCCCAGTTCCTTTTTGTTTAAACCATTTCTTTTTGGTGCGAGCAATTTCAGAACGTGTTTTAGTTTTACTAGTTCCTTGACGTTGATTTGACAAATAAACTCGAACTGCTTGGGCGATCAGTTGCTGATTCACTGGGACATCGAAAACCGTATCTGAAACAGTCATTGTGGTATCTTTACCAATAGTAGAAGTGACACGGAGTTTCACTACTGTGCTCCTTTATCTTCAGTCGTTGTAGTCACTTCTGTGGATTCTGCTTGAACCTCTGTTTTCTCTTCAGGTACAACAGGAGCGGCTGGAATGCCGCTCGCTTTTTGATCTAAATCAATGTTTTTCTTTTGACCTGTCTTAGTAATCTGGACTGTACATTTCATATGACCTGGAATCGGACCACTTAACCAGATTGTTTGTGTTTGGGCATCAAGATGTAAAACAGTTAAACCAAGTACTGTTTGGATTTCTGTTCCATAATGACCAGGCATACGCTTGCCACGAAAAACACGACCAGGAGTAGTTCGTTGACCAATTGCGCCAACAGCACGCCAGCGGTCTGATTGACCGTGAGTCTTTGGTCCACCTGAGAAACCATGCCGTTTGATTGCACCAGCAAAGCCTCTACCTTTGGTCACCCCTTGGACTTTAACAACATCACCGATGGCCAAAACATCTTGGACTTTGACAGTATCACCTGTTTTCAACTTCAATGGAGAATTTTTTTCAGCGTTGACTTGTTTGATTTTTCGGACACCAATTGAAAAGCCACTCTTCTCTAGTTGAGTGCGGAGTGGCTTATTCACATTTTTTAATTTCTTTTGTCCATAACCAATGGTAAAACAAAGAGGATTTTGATCTGCGTCAAGTTTCTGGTCAAGGACCACGTTATTGACCACAGTCAACTGGGTGACTGCCATACGTTTGCCAAGCTTGGTCCAAGCCTGGGTCATCTTTTGTTTGGTCGCAAAGACTTGAGTAATCATAACTACTTTGTTTAGTTCTGTTTTTCGAAACTGAAAGATTGGGTAATCTGACAGTATGGAAGTGTGCCATGCACCTCTCCTTGTTACATTTTGATTTGAATTCCTACACCAGCTGGAAGCTCAAGGTGTAAGAGAGAATCAATTGTTTTGCTTGTCGGGTTCACAATGTCGATCAAGCGCTTGTGGGTTTTGATCTGGTAATGCTCTTGGGCATTTTTATCTGTATGAGGCGATGCCAAGACGGTGAACCACTTCTTGCTCGTCGGTAAAGGAACTGGACCAACAATGTTTGCCCCTGTTGAGACAGCAGTTTCTAAAATCTTGCGCGCTGCTTCATCAATGACTCGATGGTCATATGCTTTGAGACGAACGCGAATTTTATATTGTGCTTGTTTTTTATCGGTTGCAGCTGCTGCCATGTTGTGAATGTTCTTTTTCTCGACTAGCTCATTTTAAAGACAAAGCTGAATTATACAGATAAGTAAAAAGGAAGTAAAGAGTTTACTCGAAAGCAAACCCTTATTTTCGTATTCCTCAAGGATGTTTGGGGAATGTCTTGATTAACCAATATATTCCGTTATCTATTTTGAAGATTTATCCAAACTTTTTTCTAAGAGACTTTGAATATCTCCTAAACGCTCATGAATCTTGAACATAATTAAGAGTATCTCGGCGTAGACTCGGGCAACCAAGGGACCAAAAATAATGAGTGAAATTCCAGTAACTGGTTCGCTCGTAAGACGAAATACCCCAGCGGCAACACAAATAACAACTACTATCCAAAATAACCCTTGAATCAGAGTGGGTGTAATCATTTTTCGGAAATTTACGTACTCGTTTTCGTTGGCGTTCATCGTGATCCTTCGCATTCTTCAATGCGATTTAATTGACAAGTAGCATGAAGGAGGAAGTCAGCTTTTTCAAGAGGATGATAACAAAAAACCACCTCTAGAGGGTGGTTTTCGACTTGCTTACTGTCGGTACAGTATAGCGAGACCTACGATTATTTTATTTTTACATAGAATAAATAAAAAACAATCATTGAAATTTTTAAAGAAGTGGAGGCGACGGGACTCGAACCCGTAAGCAAGATTTCGTAGGTCTCGCCCTGTACCTAACAGCGCCCCCACTTCTCCGATGATACAAAGCAAATCTTGCAAGAACTGTAGAAACTTCACAACCCAAAACCCCCGCCTTGCAGCGGGGGTTTTTATTTCGCTCTATAAAGAGCTATTACTTCAAAATCTTGATAATAGCACCTGCTCCAACGGTGTGACCACCTTCGCGGATGGCGAAGCGGAGTCCCTCAGCCATAGCAACTGGGACAATTAACTTGACAGTCATCTTAGCATTATCGCCAGGCATAACCATCTCAACACCATCTGGAAGTTTGATCTCACCAGTTACGTCAGTGGTACGGATGTAAAACTGAGGACGGTAGCCAGTAAAGAATGGTTTGTGACGACCACCCTCTTCTTTACTCAAGATATAAACTTCAGCTTCGAACTCTGTGTGAGGCTTGGCAGTACCTGGTTTAGCTAGAACTTGACCGCGTTCAACCTGCTCCTTTTCAATCCCACGAAGCAAGATACCAACGTTATCACCAGCTTGACCTTCATCGAGCATCTTACGGAACATCTCGACACCAGTTACCACTGATTTCTGTGGATCTCGAATACCGACGATCTCAATTTCCTCACCGACTTTGACCTTACCTGTCTCAATACGACCGGTAACGACAGTACCACGACCCTTGATTGAGAAGACATCTTCGACTGGCATTAAGAATGGTTTATCGAGTTCGCGAACTGGATCTGGGATGGTTGCGTCGACAGTGTCCATGAGTTCCATAATGGAGTCCATGTACTTCTCATCGCCTTCCAAAGCCTTCAAACCAGATGTGCGGATGATTGGAGTCTTATCACCATCAAAACCATACTTGGTGAGTAACTCACGAATTTCCATCTCAACCAGGTCAAGCAGTTCTTTGTCGTCGACCATGTCAACTTTGTTCAGCGCAACCACCAATTTTGGAACGTTCACTTGTTTGGCCAACAAAATGTGCTCTCGAGTTTGAGGCATTGGACCATCGGTAGCTGCCACGACCAAGATTGCACCATCCATTTGAGCAGCACCAGTAATCATGTTCTTAATGTAGTCAGCATGTCCTGGAGCATCAATGTGAGCGTAGTGACGCTTGACGGTTTCGTACTCGATATGTGAAATGTTAATTGTCACACCACGAGCAGCTTCTTCTGGAGCGTTGTCGATATCCAAGTATGTTTTGGCAACGTTAATTGGTGATGGAACTCTTTTAGAAAGAGTGGTTGCAATCGCTGCGGTTAATGTGGTCTTACCATGGTCAACGTGACCAATGGTACCAATATTGACGTGAGGCTTGTTGCGGACAAATTTGTTGTCAGCCATATATCTCCTTTAATTAGCGAACGTTAATACCCTTACGTTCTTCAATAATTTTTGCTGCAATATTTTGCGGGACTTCTTCGTAATGACTCGGGAGTAACACCGAGCTTGCCCGACCTTGGGTCATGCTGCGCAAAATTGTAACATATCCCTGCATCTCTGCCAGAGGCACGAGTGCTTTGATGATTACAGCTTTGCCACGATTGCTGGTTCCTTGAATTTGGGCACGACGGGCACTTAAGTCACCGATCACATCTCCCATGAATTCTTCCGGAGTTGTTACTTCAACAGTCATGATTGGCTCAATAATAATACCGTCAGCATTCCCAACGGCTTCACGCATACTCAGTGAGCCAGCCATTTTGAATGACAACTCACTCGAGTCAACTTCGTGGAATGAGCCATCATAGACAGTCACTTTGACATCAACCATAGGGTAGCCGGCTAAAAAGCCACGCTCCATAGATTCCTGAATACCTTTATCAATTGGATTAATAAACTCTTTGGGGATGGCACCACCAGTAACAGCGTTAACGAATTCATAGCCAGTGCCGCGTGGTTGAGGTTCAATCTTAATCAAACAGTGACCATACTGACCACGGCCACCAGTTTGTTTGATGTACTTACCTTCACCTTCGGCAGCTTTTTTAATGGTTTCGCGGTAGGCGACTTGTGGGGCACCAACATTGGCTTCCACCTTAAACTCACGTTTCATCCGGTCAACTAAGATTTCTAAATGCAGCTCACCCATACCTTGGATAATGGTTTGACCAGTATTTGGATCTGACTTAATCCGGAATGTCGGATCTTCTTCAGCCAGTTTACTTAGGGCAACACCCATCTTTTCTTGGTCGGATTTAGTTTTTGGCTCAATTGCCAAGGACATGACTGGCTCTGCAAAGGAAATTCCTTCTAAGATAACTTGGTTGTCTTCATCACAGAGTGTGTCACCTGTTTTAGTATCTTTCAAACCGACAATTGCAACAATCTCACCGGCTTGTGCTTCATCAATTTCTTCACGTTGGTTGGCATGCATTAACAGTAAGCGACCAACACGTTCTTTCACCTTACGGGTGGAGTTATAGGTATACGAACCTGATTGGAGTTTGCCAGAGTAGACTCGGACATAGGTCAAACGACCAACGTGAGGGTCAGTCTGAATTTTGAAGGCTAAACCACAGAATGGTTCTTGAGGCACTAATTTCCGAATCACTTCCTCATCATTCTTGGGATTGGTCCCTTTAATCTCATTAATATCTTGAGGAGATGGTAAGTACTCAACGACTGCATCGAGGAGTTGTTGAACACCAGTGTTGCGGAGTGAAGAGCCACAGAAGACCGGGACTAATTTATAATTAATGGTTGCTTTACGCAGTGCTGCTTTAAGTTCATTGATAGCAATTTCTTCTGCATTTAAGAATTTTTCCATCAGCGCATCATCTAAACCAGCAATTTGTTCCACCAACTGGCTGCGATAGAGCTCAACATCTGCTTTCATTTCTTCTGGAATATCAATTTCTTGGTACTCTGCACCGAGGTCAGTTTTATCCCAAACAAAAGCTTTACGCTCTAAAAGCTGGACAATTCCCCGGAAGGTATTTTCGACACCAACTGGTAACACCATGACCGCTGGAATCACCCCAAATTTATTCTTGATGTCATCAACAGTTCTCAAGAAATCAGCACCGATCTTATCCATTTTATTGACAAAACAAATCCGTGGCACGTTGTATTTGTCAGCTTGGCGCCAAACAGTTTCTGATTGAGACTGCACCCCCTCTTCTCCGTCCAGAACCGTTACACCACCATCGAGCACACGCAAAGAGCGTTCGACTTCGGCAGTGAAGTCAACGTGTCCTGGAGTATCGATAATGTTGAAACGATATGGAACTTTTGGTAAGTGAGAATCAAAGTGTGGTGTCCAGAATGTGGTAGTTGCAGCAGAAACAATCGTAATCCCACGTTCACGCTCCTGGGCCATCCAGTCCATCTGGGTTTCACCTTCGTGAACTTCACCAATTTTGTAGGTTTTGCCAGTGTAATATAAAATCCGTTCAGTGGTAGTAGTTTTGCCTGCATCAATATGGGCAATAATTCCAATATTACGAATTCTATCGAGGGGAAGATTTCTCTCGCTCGATTTAACAGTTTGTTGGCCGGCCATAGAGTTCCTTATACGTGTCGTATCTGTTTACCAACGGAAGTGGGCAAATGCTTTATTAGCTTCTGCCATTCGGTGTGCTGCATCACGTTTAGAAATAGCTCCACCAGTATTGTTCAGGGCATCCATCATTTCAGCTGCTAATTTTTCAGCAAAGTTACGATATTGTTTATTCGGACGCTTGTTGGCTTCTTGAACTAACCAACGAACAGCTAATGATATTCCGCGTCGACCACGAATAGGCATTGGCACTTGATAAGCTGCCCCACCGACACGGCGGGAACGAACTTCCATTTGTGGGGTAATTGTTCGGAATACTTCTTCCAAGATATCTAATGGTTTCTTACCAATTTTTTCGGCTACTAAATCTATGGCTTGATAAACTTGTTTCTCAGCAACAGACTTCTTGCCATCTTTCATCACCCGATTAACCAGCCGAGTTACTTTGACTGATTTGAACTTTAGGTCTGGAGTGGCTTCTCTAGTTTTGGGGTGTTTAGCTCTCATATGTGTTCGTTGTTCGTTTTTAGTGACTAGTTGCTAGGAACTAGAAACTTAACTCCTTATTTTGGTCTCTTTTCACCATACTTACTCCGACTGGTTTTTCGACCGGTCACACCAGCACAGTCATACTTTCCACGAATAATGTGATACTTCACACCTGGGAGGTCTTTGACACGACCACCACGGATTAAGACGATACTGTGTTCAGCTAAGTTATGTCCTTCACCCATGATGTAGGCGGTTACCTCCATCTTGTTTGACAAGCGAACACGAGCAATTTTACGTAAGGCTGAGTTTGGTTTCTTTGGAGTCATGGTTTTGACCACAGTACAGACACCACGTTTTTGTGGGTTGGTGGTTTTGACAGGCTTACCAGTAATATTGTTGTAACTCCGGCGAAACGCACCAGCTTTAATACGTTTGGCAGTGCTTCTACGACCACCCTTGCGGATGAGTTGGTTCACTGTTGGCATGGACTCCTTAGTTTGTTAGTGACTAGTTACTAGGTGTAAAGATACTTGAGGAAAAAAGCAAAATGCCAATTCCCTTGTATTACTCCCGAGGCTCGGGTGTTCCAGTTCGTCGGCTGACGAAAGGAAGTCTCTTCACACAAGTTGGGGTATTGTATCACAAAACTAAAAAGCCCCACATACATGCGGGGCTTTTTGTCTTTATCAAGATATTCAGCACCTTTTATGCTGTTGCCTCGATTCCCGCCCGTTCTGGAGAGGTAGGAATGAGACGACCAATGATGACGTTTTCCTTCAAACCTTCTAAGTCATCAATGGCTCCATTAACTGCAGCATCAGTTAAGACGTTCTTAGTATGTTGGAACGAAGCAGCTGACAACCATGAACTGGTAAAGAGTGAAGATCGAGTAATACCTAAGATCATCACCTTGGCAGTAGCCGGCTCTCCACCGGCAGCCATCACCGAGTCGTTGGCTCTGACAAACTTGGCGCGCTCCAACACTTCACCCATCAGATACTCAGTATCTCCAGGGGTTTCAATTTGAACTTTATCGCTCATTTTGCGTACGATTACTTCAAAGTGTTTGTCGTGAATTGGGATACCCTGAGATTCATAGACCTTTTGGATCTGCTCAATGGTATATTCCTGAGCTGCCAACATCCCACGGACTTGCAGAATTTCACGAACATCCAAGCTGCCTTGACAGAGTTGACTGCCAGCGTGAACTAGATCACCTTCTTGGACTAACAAAACCATTGCCCGTGGAATCACATAGCTACGCTCTTCGACTGGTTGAGAGGTAGTTCGAATGGTAACCGTGAAAGCAGTGTCACCTTCTTCGATACTAATTTTTCCAGAGATCTCTGCAATTGGAGCTGGAGCTTTGGGGATACGTGCTTCAAAGAGTTCCTCCACACGTGGTAAACCTTGGGTAACGTCAAGACCAACGATACCTCCAGAGTGTTTGACCCGCATGGTTAATTGTGTCCCTGGTTCACCAATTGATTGTGCAGCAATCACTCCAACTGGGACACCAATTTCAACAATATTACGTGTTGAAAAGTCCCAACCATAACAAGTTGCACAAATTCCTTTTGGTGACCGACACGTTAACGGTGAGCGAATAATCACTGCATCGACATCAGCATCGTTGATACTTTGAGAAACTTCGTCAGTAATCATTTCACCTGCTTTTACCAAAGTGACATTGCCTGCCTTAACATCTTTTAAGGCAAAACGTCCCACTAACCGGTTGGCAAAGGAGGCAGCACGTGGTTGACGATGAATTTCAAGCCCCTTATCAGTTTCACAGTCATGAATCCGAACAATCACATCATGAGAGACGTCAACTAATCGACGCGTCAGATAACCAGCATCAGCTGTCTTTAACGCAGAGTCCGTTAACCCTTTTCGAGAACCACGTGAAGATGTCACGTACTCGAAAATTGATAAACCTTGTCGGAAGTTTGACTTGGTTGGCATTTCAACAATCTTCCCTAATGGGTCGACGACCAAACCACGCATTGCAGCCAACTGTTTGACCTGATCTTTAGATGCACGAGTTCCTCCAGAACCAATCATGATTTTGACCGCATTACTTTCTGGATATGAATTCCAGGTTCTTTCTGCGACATCATCAGTGGTATCCATCCAAATTTGGAAGGTCAAACGACGACGTTCATCAGCAGTGACCATACCATCGAGGTAACTTTGTTGAACCTCTTCAGCTTTTTTGTTGGCTTGCTCAATGATTTCATCTTTTTCAGCAATCATCTTACAGTCGCTGACTGAGACGGACAAACCAGAAACAGTTGCTGATTCAAAGCCATCATCTTTAATGTCGTCAATGAGTTGACGGACGCGCTCTTGATCTTCAGAATGGATTGCGTTAGTGACCAGTTCCTTGATTTTCTTGGCAGTGATCGCTTCGTTTACATAGCGGAGAGAGATGGGCAGTAATTCATTGAATTGAATCCGACCAACAGTTGTTTCAATGATCTTCCGATCTCCACTTGGAAGCTGCAAACGGACTTTAACCAATTGGCGCAGTCTGACTTGGCCAGCTTGATAAGCATGAATGACTTCATCTTGTGAAGCAAAGATTGTCCCTATTTTTGGCAAATCAGTATTTATTGAAGTTTGGTAATACGCACCCATAGCCATTTCTTTATTTGGAACGGTAATAGGATCACCATTTGCTGGTTTCAGTAAGTTACGCGAAGATAACATCAAGGTACGAGCTTCTTCTTTGGCTTCTTCAGTTAACGGGACATGAACTGCCATTTGGTCACCATCAAAGTCGGCGTTATATCCAGAACAGACACATGGATGAAGTCGAATGGCTTTCCCTTCAATCAGAATTGGGAAGAAGGCTTGCATACCCAATTTGTGCAAAGTAGGCGCACGGTTCAAGATAACTGGGTGGTTCTCGATCACTTTTTCCAAGATATCGTAAACTTCTGGTTCACGGCGCTCAATCAAGTGTTTAGCACTCTTCACATTTGGAGCAATACCTTGAAGAATCAATTGATGTAAGACATGTGGCTTGAACATTTCTAATGCCATATCTTTTGGTAAACCACATTCATTCAGTTTGAGTTCAGGACCAACAACGATGACAGAGCGACCAGAATAGTCGACGCGTTTACCCAGTAAGTTTTGTCGGAAACGACCTTGTTTTCCTCGCAACATCTCTGACAAAGAACGGAGCGGTTTACGGGTGGAACGTCGTTTTGCCTGGCGTGCTTGGCTACTATCGATTAATGAGTCAACTGCTTCTTGGAGCATCCGTTTTTCATTTCGCAAAATGATTTCAGGAGCACCCAAATCAATGAGGTGTTTTAACCGATTATTTCGGTTGAGAACACGACGGTATAAGTCATTCAAGTCTGACGTAGCAAAACGACCACCTGAAAGCTGAACCATTGGCCGCAAGTCTGGAGGGAGAACTGGTAAAACAGTCCAAAACATCCAAGAAGGATTAATTTTTGCTTTTAATAAACCCTCTGCTACGCGGAGGCGTTTGGTCGCTTTGAGTTTCTTGGCACCTTTGGTTTCGTTGACTTCAACCCGTAGTTTTTCAACTAAGTCGTTCAGGTCAACATCCTTGACTAACTGCATGATGCTCTCAGCACCCATACCCACTTCTAAGTGGTCAACTGCGTTGTATTCATCAAGCTTCAAGTACTCGTCTTCACTTAAAATAGATCCCTTACGAATCCGTTTCAGCATTGCTTTGAGCGTTTTGTAGACCTCTTCAGTTTGAGTCAGTTCTGTCTCAAGTTGGTCCTTAAGGTTAGCTAAATGTTGTTTGGCCTTTAAGCCGAGTTCATTGGTACGAAGTTCAAGTGTTTCTGGACTCTTTACTTTACTCTTGAGCACCTTCTTGGCTTCTTCAAGATTAGCGACAATTTTTTCACCATCTTCAGTTGCTTTTTTGCGTAGTTCCTCTTGGGCAATTACCATTTCTTGATCAAAGCGTTCGATCACTTGGACTTTTTGGTCAGGATTAACACTTAACACAACATATTGTGAGAAGTAGATAATCGAGGCCAAGTTTCGTGGTGAGATGTCTAACAAAAGTGAAAGCTTGGACGGTGCACCTTTGAAAAACCAGATGTGAGCAATTGGGGTAGCCAAGCCGATGTGACCCATTCGTTCACGACGTACCCGAGCTTGAGTCACTTCGACTCCACATTTATCACAAATAATGCCTTTGTAGCGAATTCGTTTGTACTTACCACAGTAACACTCATAGTCCTTCATTGGTCCAAAGATCTTCTCATCAAAAAGACCGTCTTTTTCAGCACGGAGAGAACGGTAGTTAATCGTCTCTGGCTTTTTGACTTCTCCATAGGACCATGACTTAATCGTGTCAGGGGACGCAATACGAATCTGGAGTGCGGAAAAATCTACAATTTGTTTCATAGGGCTCCTTCTTCAACCTGTTTGAGATCTTCAGCATCCGGTTCAATCTCTTCCGGCGCTTCTTCTGGATCAGTTGGATCAGTAGTTGTATCGTCGGTTGGATCGTCAGATTGGCTGGTGTCATCAGACATCCCACTATCATCAGCAACAACTGTAGTCGCACCAAGCTCACTTGCCATTTCGCTGGCCATGGTTGTGACATCTTTGTCAGTTTCTTCAATTGTTTCAACTTCTTCAGCACCGACTGGGACGATATCAAGACCAAGTGACTTGACTTCACACAAGAAGACTCGGAAGGATTCCGTTACTGTTGGATCTGGAATTTCGGTTCCCTTGACGATGGCTTCGAAAGTTTTAGCGCGACCCACCACATCATCTGACTTAATGGTTAACATTTCCTGGAGCAAGTGAGCGGCACGATGTGCTTCAAGTGCCCAGACTTCCATTTCTCCGAGACGCTGTCCTCCCATTTGGGCTTTACCACCCAGAGGTTGTTGAGTGACTAATGAGTATGGACCAGTTGAACGAGCATGGGTTTTATCCTCAACCATGTGAATCAGTTTCAAGATGTATCCAATTCCAACCACAGTATCTTCACCAAATGCTTTACCAGTCCGACCATCAATTAAACGAGCCTTACCACTAACAGGTAATTGGGCTCTCTTTAACTCACTCCAAATTTTATCTTCGTCGACTTTTTCAAAAGCTGGAATCGCAACGTTATACCCAAGCTTCTGGGCTGCCCATCCTAGGTGGGATTCGAGCAACTGTCCAAGGTTCATACGAGCTAAAACAGACAGTGGTGAAATGATAATGTCGATTGGAGTCCCATCTTGCAAATGAGGCATATCAGCCACTGGGACAATCTTGGAAATCACACCTTTGTTTCCGTGACGTCCAGCAACCTTGTCACCAACAGTGATCTTGCGGATTTGGGCAACCTTGACCGTCACTTCTTTAATAGTGCCTGGATCAAGTTCATCACCCAGATCTCGATCAAGAATTTGGACATCAATCACTACACCGTTCTCACCGTGAGGCATCCGAACGGATGTATCACGAACTTCTCGAGATTTTTCACCAAAAATGGCACGGAGTAAACGTTCTTCTGGAGTCAGCTCTGTCTCACCTTTTGGGGCAATTTTACCGACTAGAATATCGCCAGAAGAAACGACTGAACCAATTCGGATAATACCGTCTGGAGTTAGATTTCCCAGGTAATTTTCTGAGACATTAGGAATATCATTCGTCAACTCTTCAGGGCCAAGTTTGGTGTCCATCACTGTGGCTCGGTACTCACTAATGTGAATCGAAGTCAACAAGTCCTGACGAACAACTCGGTCAGAGATCACAATCGCATCTTCATATCCCAAACCTTCAAATGAAGTATAGGCAATTAACAAGTTAGAACCCAGAGCAAGCTCTCCATGATCAGTGGCTGGGCCGTCAAGGATAATTTCACCTTTTTTGATTTTTTGGCCGACTTCAACAACTGGTTTTTGAGAATAACAGGTACTTTGGGAGGTCCGGAAGAACTTCTCAACTAAGTAGGTCTCAGTTCCAGTATGGGTATCGATGATAATTCGCTCATCTTCACTGGTGCCAGCCATTACTTTAAGCTGGTCTCGCTCTTTTTTATCGACATCAATTACTACTTTGGCAGCATCAATATACTTGACTGTTCCAGAGTGACGAGCCGAAACCGTTCTATTCATGGCCATTGCCACAGCTGCTTCCATACCCGTTCCAACTACTGGAGCCTGGGGTCGAAGTAACGGCACTGCTTGACACTGCATGTGTGTACCCATCAGGGCACGGTTGGCTTCGTCATGAGCAATAAATGGGATGAGTGACGCAGAGGTACCAATCACTTGACGTGGGATGACGTCAATGTACTGAACATCAGTCATCGGACCTTCACTAAAGTCATTCATGTAACGAATTGGAACCCATTCTTGGACAATTTCATTTTTATTATTGATCTCAACACCAGCATGGGTGATCTTGGCATCCTCTTCATCGTCAGCAGATAAGTAAACGATTTCATCTTGGATGATCATCTTGCCGTTTTTATTCAGCACTCGGTGGTATGGAGCTTCTAAGAAACCATGATCATTTACTCGAGCATATAAAGCTAAATAGGTGACTAAACCAATGTTGGGTCCTTCTGGTGACCGGACTGGGTCAATACGGGAATATTGGGAGGCATTAATGTCACGCATTGAGAACGAGGCGCGCTCACGAGTTACACCACCGCTTCCCATGACTGATAAACGACGCAAGTTGTCAATCTCTGCCAGAGGGTTGGTTTGATCAAGAATGGTAGATAAACGGTTGCGGCGGAAAAATTCAGAAATTGTGGCAATCAGGGGACGAGCGTTGACCAGGGCTGCCGGAGTCAGCAACTCATCTGTTTTGGTCAGAGACATTTTTTCACGAATGGATCGCTCTAAACGGATCAGTCCTATCCGGAAGGCATTAGCTTGAACCAACTCACCAACACGGCGAACACGGCGATTACTTAAGTGGTCAATGTCGTCAACTTTACCCTTACCATTTTGTAAGGTTATTAAGTAGCGGACTGCGGCAACCACGTCTTGGGGAGATAAGACTGTCTGATCTTGACTAACGGTAACTTTCAAGCGGCGATTGAGTTTGTACCGACCAACCACACCCAGATCATAACGACGTGGGTCAAAGAACATTTGCTGAAGCAGTTGTTTGGCATTTTCTAAGACTGCTGGTTCACCAGGCCGCATTTTTTCATAGAGTTCAAGTAAGGCCTCGGCTTGGCTGGCGGTCATGTCCTTTTGAAGAGTGGCTTTTATGTAATCAATGTTGTCTTTAGTCTCTAAATCAGCAAAAAGGTTAAGGATTTCTTCGTTGGTGCCGTAACCCATGGCACGAAGAAGTACAGTTACTGGCATTTTACGGCGGCGGTCGACTTTAACCGTAATCACGTCACGTTTGCCAACATTCATCTCAATCCAAGAGCCACGAAGTGGGCGCAGTTCTGCCTGATAGAGCATCTTGCCGGTAGAAGGCTCCACATCTCCTGAGAAAAAAATACCCGGCGAGCGAACTAGCTGGGTAACCACGGCACGTTCAATTCCATTAATAATGAAGGTCCCGGCATCGGTCATCCGAGGGATATCACCAAGGAACACTTCTTGGGTTTGTTGTTCACCAGTCCGTTTGTTGGTTAAGGTGGCTTCAACACGTAACGGCATGTCAAAAGTGACTGCTTTGCGTTTGGCTTGGGAAGGGGTGTACTTGGATTTGCCAAAGTGATACGCGCCGAATTGGAGACTCCAGTTCTTGCCAGTAAAGTCTTCAATGCCACGCTCACTGTTGATTTCATCTAAAGCTTCACGAATACCCGTCTCTAAGAATTCTTGATAACTCTCACGTTGAACTTTTGTCAGGTCGAGCTCAGGTAAGGTAACACCTGTACGGCCCCAATATTCTCGAGTAATTTGTGGTGAAGATTTCCGATGCTGCGGCATGCATGCTCCTTCCGCCTGTGCGGTCCGTACTTGCTGTAATCTTTACTCAAACAAAAAAAAGGCTGACCTCCACGAGGGCATCCTGTATGTCCGTTTATACTTGGTTACGAAAAAAGTGTGTTTAACAAGCCAACTCTCTTGTTTAGCAAACAACCTGTTTTATGAGGGATTGATTATAGCTCTTCCTAAAGGAGAAGCAAGAGCGAGTTACAATGGAGTTGTTGCCTTTGCCTCTCTCAAACGTTCTGTCTGCGCTCTTTGATATGCATCGGTGAATATCTGCCGAAAATTCCATTTTTGAACCGGAGTTACTGTCTCGAACCCCTCACCATCCGGACTTACATTTACCTCTTCACTTCCAGCATCAAGCATTGTATATGCGAGTTCCAGAGCTAAATCTTCTGCACATTTTTCTCGTCGTTTTTCAGATATTCCTCTAAGACTAGGATGGAAAAAAATGGGTTTAAAAAGTCGCCCTGCTATCTCTCTTGCCAACTCAGTCGTCACAACATCATAGAAAACATGACAATGTCCTATGCTAAAGAACGAATGAAGTGGTGCTATAGATCCAGCAAGGTGTCCGAGTCTTTCAGCAGTCATAGTCAAGTAATGACTCTGCTCACCTTCTTGATGAAGTCGTGTAATAACTTGGTCAATAACTCTTTTATCAATATAAGGCAATTCACGATCACTTTTACCCCCTAAAATGATGATCGCTGAAAGGATTTCGTCCCAATCTTTTTCTGTAGGCTGATCAGAGTCAACTAGAGCCAGTTCAGCTGTATCACAAAAAACTCTCAGTATGTCTGGAACATCTCTTGCCCGAGGATGGTTGAGAAGTAGTGCTTCTACCAAGTTACCCTCCACCTTTTTTACTTTTTCTTTAAATCCATAGAGAAAGTAATTATACTAGGTCGAGGTTGGATAAGACGTCGATGAACTGTTTACCTCAAATACTTTTGGACATTCGCATTATGCTCTTCGAGGGTTCTACCAAAATGAATCTGGCCTTGAGCATCATGTAAGTAGTAGAGATACTCTGTCTGGGTCGGGTGCAGAGCAGCCTCGATGGCATCCAACCCTGGATTGGCAATTGGTCCGGGTGGCAAACCAGCATGTTTATACGTGTTGTAGGGAGAAGTACTTTCCTTATCAACAGCCAGAGGTGGTACCCACCAGCTATCCTTAATCAGGTTATATCCTCTCAAGTATTGGAGTGTTGAGTCGACGTTTAGCCCCATTCCTAGATCAACGCGTTTCCACAACACACCCGAAACTAATCGCATTTGTTCTTCACCTTTGGCTTCTCGTTGAATAATTGAGGCCATGGTAATGATATCTTTTAAAGATCTGCCTGACGCTGTAATCTGATCAGCTAAATCATCCTCTACTTTTTTCTTGAATGTGTTCTTTAAAAGACTGATGATTTGTTCCGTAGTAAACTCACGTTGAACCAGATACGTATCTGGGAAAAGATAGCCTTCTTTGCCATCAGTTAACCGCAGAAATTCTTGTTTATCAAAATGAGCAAGGTCTTGGGTAGCTAAACTGTTGGCCATCTCTTCTCGGCGCCACCCTTCAAGTAGAGTTACCCAGACATCGTCGGTTCCTTTGGTCATCTCGGTAATTAACTGCTCGGGGGTCATGTTTGGTGAGAGGGAAAACGAGCCTGCCTGAATCTCTTTCTCGGCGTTGAGTTTTTTAACAAGGAAGCGAAAAACTAGCGGATGTTTGATCAACCCTGCTTCCGTAAGCCGATCACCAATTTTGGAAATTGATTGACCTTTGGGAACGACGAACCTAATTTTGTTGCTATTACTTGGGTTAACAGGTTGCAACATCGTGCGAACTACGACTACACTCGCAACTCCACTGGCAATAACTAGTAGCACGAGGAACAGCAAAAAAAGCTTGAGAGGTTTCACAATGTGAGTATCTTACTGGCTTTGGTCGATTTGGTGAAGATCGAGATACTCTTGCAGAAATTGGGCTGCTGCATAGTGATCAATCGGTCCTTTTTGTCTCAGATGGTGTTTGCCTGCTTGGTGAAGGCGCTTTTGAGCTTCAACTGAACTTAACGTTTCATCAGTAAAAATGAAGTGGGGAAGGTTTGGAAACTGTTGCAACTTTGTTGCGGTTCGCTGTGCCGCTAAATATGTTTTGAACCGTTCCAGAAATTGTTTGGTTTGCTCAGCCATTTCTTGTTCTGATAGCCCAACCACAATAGTGGTAGGTTGATACTCTGTAATGATTTTTAACAACTCATCAAAGAGATGTTCTGTATTGAGCAGAACAGTCAACGGCTCAGCGAGACTCGTTCGAGCAATAGCAACCCCTACCCGCTTGGTACCGTAATCAATGGCTAGGAAAGTGTTAGACATCATTCAGTTCCTACTTCTCCAATCTAGCAATCACTACTCCACGTCGTAAGTACGTTCCCTCTGGAACACAAGTAATTAACTTTAAGTGATGTTCTTGGTAGTTCTGCTCCAAGATAAATGTATCTGTTGGTTTAACTTCTGTTTTTTCTTCAACCACATATGTGTACTTGACACCTTCTTGAGTAATATAGATTTCATCTCCTGGTTTAAGTGTCATGATTTTACTAAAAATAGACATGTAACGACGAGGATTCTTGACTGCTGGGTTGTAAAACTGCCGCAGCACTGAGTGTCCAAAAATAACTGGAGAACCTGGCTCTCCAGGTGAAGCTGTGCCAGGATATTGAATTAAGCTTTTATCTAAATTCGTGCCACCTGCTTTGACTCGAGCATTTTCAATATTCACTGCTGGAATATCCAGCGTATATTCTTGAATTTTTTTGCCATCTCTTTCTGCTTGATCAAACTGGGCGAGCTCTCTTGCTTGATCAGGAGTCAAGTTTGGGAACCAGTTGTTTAAGTTGGTGTAGTCCAAATCTTCTGTCAAAATAATCGGTGTTGGAGCTGGTTCTTCAAATGCTTTTGCTTGAACCTGGTGAACTAAAGAACGGGTACCATCTAAAATTGCAGTTTTGGGAATTGGTGAGAGTAAAGAACCTTCAGCAAGTTCAGGAGAAGTAAAGACAAAGTAAGAAATAATCGGCCAGACTGCATTGCTTACTAAAAAGAAACCAATGAGCACACAAATAACTGGAACCAGATGAACTATAATTCTGGTTCGCAGTGGCACTTTTTTTTGGAGCGACTTAAGCTGTTTTTGATCGTCTTGTTCTTCAACAGTTAGAGTTAACTGAGAACGGTCAGCATAATTCTTAATTTTTTGATGAATCAGATCAACTGGTAAGCCAGCCGCCACTGCTTGACGGTAAAGAGAAACAAGCTGGTGTTTAGAAACAGTTTTTGAAGACCGGGGCGATGACATGACACCTTTTCAATGAACTATAATCTCAATTTTAGTTGGATCACTTGGGAGCGTTGACATCAGCCGTGCAAAAAGGGCTGGCTGACGCACAATAGTCACTTTGGCAATCTCTTGTTTTTGTTGCAAGGTGTTTAGTGCTACTTTCTCATCCTTTCCTGCAATCTCTTTTTTCCAGTCATTGGCAGTGATGTTCGGACGAGCAACTGCAGAAATATGTGCATTAACGTTCACTTGAGCACTGTTACTGGCAGCATTAGCCGGTTCTGTTAATAGTTGGATGTCGTCTTTAGAAACTGAAAAGCCATTCGGTACACCACTACTAATTACCTGCGAAGCCAAATTCTGCAGCTCAGTTGCAGAATACGATAATGCTTCTGCTTCAATACTCAGCTGTAAACTCAATGAAGTTGTTTCTTTTCCAACGTCAGCCGAAAACTTTGAGCTGGTAACTTTGATTTTATTTGTTGGGAAAACGTATTTGCCATTACCAGCTTGTGATTGAAGCTGTTCAATAGCCTGCTTGTTTAAGTTACTTTTAAGTGCAGCGAGCAGCGTATCTTGGTCTTTTTTTGAGACAGCTTGAATTTCTCGGCTGGTTCCCCCACTGAGTGCTGCGGCTATTCGGGCAATGTAGGTATCTTTGGCAAATGTATCAATAGTTAACTCAGTATCTTTCGCTAAGTTATAGTTTTCACCAATATCAGCCGCTGTCACACTTGCGTCCAAGGTTCCAGGATTCGTTTCAAAGTTGCGACCAGTGCTGGCAGAAGCTATAGTGGCACCTTGATCTAAAAGATACTTCAACTTGCCTGAGGCAAGCACTGTTCCAGCTGGGAATGTCTTAGTACTACTCGTTCTATTAAACAACGTTACTTTGCCTTTTGCTTTATCACCGATTAATTTTTTACCTGTGGTTTCGGTACTTTTTTCTCCAGAAACTGTTTGTTTGACAACTTCTGCTTTTAACACCCCAGTTGTCGGGTCACTGACGGCAACTTGTGGATCAAGACGAAGAATCAGTTGCTTCGAGAGTGGATCCTTTTTCAACTCAACATTCACTTGGGTGGTCATCATTGATGCAGAGGCAATCGTAAAGATAAAAAAGAGGAGAAGTATCCCTAATAACACGCCGATTGCTGCAAATAAGACGGGGTGCTGGGGAACTTTTTCAAGTAAAGCAAGTGGCTGACGGAGAGTTTGTTGAGATGATGATTGAGCCGAGTGTTTTTCCATATCCTCTACAACCTCCTCGGCTTCGGTATCAAGTGTTGGTTCGACTGCCAAGGCTGTTGTTGTTAGTTGTTGCTTTTCTGTTGGGAATTTTTCTTCTTCTTCTAGAACTTCTTCAACTGATTGGGCAGGTTGGGCTGGATCAATCAAGTGTTGTGACTCCGCCACTGCCCGTCCTCCAGTTTGGAGAATAATCCCCATAATTTCTTCTGCCGAAATCACTTCAAAACTCGGTTGCTGGATAAAGTGAAATTGACTCACCAAGTCAAGTTCCAGGAGCCGTTGTCGACATTCTTCAAGTTCGTCAGCTGTTAAAACTGCCGAATCTGAATATAACAGAACCGTCGAAGGTAATGGTGTTTCATGGAAACGGGCAAAACCTTCTTTGATGTCATCTACTACATTAGCTGATCGACCAACCATTTCTTGTTGGCCGAGCTTCCCTTTTTTGACGATGCTGATTGAGACACGCTCGACCAGCACTTCGATTACAAAGCATTGCAACGATGTTCCGGTCCGATGGAGTTGATCTTGAATAATTGCCTCAGGAATAACCACAAAACCAACTGCTTCTAATGCCAATTCTCTAGTAATCTGTTGAAAAAGTGGTTTTTTATCTGCCAAAATTCCCTGTTGATTTACCCAAGTAGGTTCTAGAGCAAATAAAGTTTGCTTAACTTCTTCGGATTCTTTACCCAACTGTTGGAGAGCGTGATCAGTTGCATCAACTAGCGCCGACTCCTCTTTCCAAGGGATAGGAGAAGAAGTGGTCAAAATTTCTACATCTTGGTTAACAACCTGCCACAGCCCAGCACGCACTGCGTGCTCTCCAAAGTAAACCACGAAAAAACGATGCGGAGAGCTTGAAGGCTGTGCTGAAAATAAGCCAGGCAACTTCATAGATCACTCTCATTAAAGCAGACTTCTCGGAGAAATTCCAGGACTGACCGCTCTTCTTTCTTACCTTCTTACCTTACACGTTTGTAAGGTGGATCAAGTCAGCTGCATATACACCCGTCGAATCCCAGCCGAGGTAGACTGTTCCTTGAGTAACTTGATCGGTCCAATCTGCCCAGTAGAGGTAACGTGGGGTCCTCCGCAGAACTCTTTAGAAATCCAGTCCTTATCTACATCTTTGCCGATGGTGTAAACCGAGACTTCATCTGGATATTTTTCCAGGAAAAAAGCGATCGCCCCTGATTGGAGTGCCTCGTCTTTGGGGAGTAATTTCATCGTCACTGGCAAGTCTTCTCTAATCCATTCATTGACTAGATCTTCAACTGCTTTTTGTTCTGCCAGTGTCATCGGTGTTGGGTGTGAAAAGTCAAAGCGAAGGCGTTCGACAGTGATGTTCGAACCTTTTTGTTGGACGTGGGTGCCTAATACTTTGCGCAGCGCTGCATGCAGAAGGTGAGTGGCAGTGTGATACTTCGTGGTAACTTCAGAATGGTCGGCAAGGCCTCCTTTGAACATGCCGGCCGAAGCAGTCCGCGAGAGGTCTTTGTGTTTTTCAAACTCTGTCTTGAATTGGTCAACATCAACCTTTTGACCCTTTTGTTGAGCAAGTTCAATCGTAATTTCCAAGGGGAAGCCATATGTTTGGTATAGACCAAAAGCAACTTTCCCATCCACAGTTGTTTGTTTTTCAAAAAACTTCAAACCTTTATCTAACGATGTGGTAAATTTTTGAGCTTCTGTTGACAGAACTGACTCAATCAAATTTTTATCCAGAGATCTATCAAAGTAAATACCGTCATAAATACTGAGTACTCCTCTATCAGCAATCGTAAGTAAATGACTGGGATCAAGTCCTCCACCCAATTGGTGAAGTTTGACAGTAGCTCGACGAATCAAACGACGAAGGAAGTATCCCTGGGCTTTGTTGGAGGGAACGACTTTATCCTTGATCAGGAAAACTGCAGCTTTTAAGTGATCAGCGATCACTCGCATTTGAGATTTGTGAATGCCTTCATACTTTTTATGAGTTGTTTTCTCAATTTCTGTAATAATGTCGGTGAACAGAGCAGTCTCAAAGATATCTGGTTGGTTGTTCATCACTGCTAAAATTCGTTCAAATCCACCCCCAAAATCGACATTTTTCTGCGGCAGTTCTTGGAACGATCCGTCCTCTTGTTTCTGATACTGCATGAACACCGAGTTACCAATTTCTAGGAAACGACCACAGTCGCAGTTGACGTGACAGGGTTCATTTTTAAAAGGAGAGTTTTGGTGCAACTCTAACTCAATCCCAAAGTCATAGAACACTTCACTATCTGGACCACCTGGTTCACCAGCTGGCATCTTGGCTGGAATACCGGAGCGCGACCACCAGTTCTTTTTTTCACTGTAGGAGAAAATGCGGCCATCGTGCATTCCGTTTTTGTCTGCGTGATCGACGTCTTTGGCGTTGATACCCACTTCTTTGAAGAGTGTTTTCCACAGCTCAACAGACTCGCTGTCACGTGGAATGTTCAGTTCTGTACTGCCAGCGAAAACTGTCACGAATAATCTGTGCGGATCAAGTCCCACTTCTTTAGTTAAAAACTCAAAAAACCACCGCAGCTGTTCTTTCTTGAAGTAATCACCCAACGACCAGTTCCCCAACATTTCAAAGAAAGTGGTATGACGATTATCTCCAACTTCTTCAATATCTTGGGAGCGGAAACATTTTTGGGAATCAGTAATTCGAGTCCCTTTAGGATGCTTTTCACCTAATAAATAAGGCACCATTGGTTGCATTCCCGAACCTGTGAACAGAGTCGTCGGATCATTTTCAGGAACTAACGGTGAAGATGGAACAATCGCATGACCTCGCTGAGCAAAAAAATCAAGATACTTCCGGCGAAGCTGGTTTGGTGACAACATACACCCCTTCTTACACCCCAGTGAACTTGACTGTTTCCCGTTTGGCTTTGCGAGCAGTTACCTTGATTGGCTTGTGAACTTTATTCGGAGTACTTGGAGTGATTAGCTCTTGAGGTAAAGAAGCTTGAAAAACTTCTTGGAAAAAGTTTTGTAGAAAATCGCGTAAAGAGAGTTTGCTATCAGTGATCACCCCCTCTTTGGCCATGTAGTCTTTTGCACTCTCCCATTCTTCTATCAGTTGCTTACGGAGTTTTGCTCCTTGGGGAGTCGCAAATAAAAAATAACCAGCCGCACCAGCGAAGAGCCCGACGCTGAAGCCAGCGACAAAGCCTCCTTGATCAGAAGGATATGGTGAGTTACTCGCCTCTCTGTCCATCATTTCTGCGATTCAACCATCGAGTAAATGACTCGAGGACTTTTAAACCGGAACCAAGTGTGGTACTTACTCCAACTAAACTTTGGAATGGTGAGACGATTGAGTTAATCTTGACTTCAGCAACATCAATGGTGGTGTTGACTCGATCAAGGGTTTTTTTGACACGACTTAAAACTTGAATAACATAGATCCCGACGATGACCATCATGATGGTCAAAATAGAAATAGCGATCGTTAAAATCAGTGGCAGAAAAGCAGGTTGCATAGTGTTGACTATATCATAGTTTTACTCGAATGATTCGTTGGATGACACTCCGCTTCCCCCGTCGATCGACAGCTTCTACAGTCAAAATGTGCGTCCCTTCTTTAGGAAGTAAAATCTCTATTTCAAACTTCCCGTCCGGATATAAAGAAACTGGTTGTGTGTTAACCGATACAATTACATCTGGTAGGGTCTTGCCTTCAATCTTGACTTTTTCTCCGACTACCTGGTTCTCTTCAGGAGAAAAAAGATCTAAAGTTGGTGGTTTTTGAAAGCTATACCACTGGAAAACAACATAGGAAATCAGGGTCAAAAAGATTACCCCTAGAAAGAGGAATGTCATTGTTAATGGCGTCCACAGTGGTTGCTTTTTGAGGGTTGGTCGAATGAACTCTCGCGGAACGAGTTTGCCAGTCGCACTTTCTTTAAAGTCTCGGCGTAAAGTAGCCAGAAGTGGCTGCGAATCTTGACCAAAGTACTCTGCTAAATTACGAATAAATCCTTTGACAAAAGCAGCTGCGGGTAAGTGGTCAAACTGATTTTCTTCTAAAGCAACCAAGTACTTTGCTTGAATTTTGGTTTCTTTAGCAAGTTGTGGAATGGTGAGATTATGTTTTTGACGCTCACTTGCTAGTAGCTCACCGATTGTCTTGGTTTTCATCGTTAGGATTCACTTTTTCGGAATAGGTGAGCCGTCCAAGTTCTTCCCCATACTCAATGACGTCTCACCTATTCCGAAAAAGCGAACTTCCTCTTAGGCTGTAAGGAATTTTTTCACTGTGGCAGAGACTTGTCCTCCATCTGCTTTACCTTGAACTTTAGCCATGACTGCCTTCATTGCTTTTCCAAAATCAGAATTGCCAACTTCTGCTAAGACTTCTTTGACAGTTGCTTCCAGTTCTTCAGGAGTTAATTGTTTTGGCAAATATGCTTCCAAAATAGCAATTTTTTTGTTCTCTTCTTCGACAATATCTTGTCGTCCGGCTTTGATAAAATCTGTCAGAGCGTCCTTCATTTTCTTGACTTCACGCGCAACAATTTTGACAACACCATCATCATTTTGTGGACCGTTATCAATCTCAAAGTTTTTGATGGCAGACATCAAAAAACGAACAGTGTCTCGTTTGAGTTGCTCACCTGATCGCATCGCGTTCTTCATGTCTTCAGTAAGTTGTTCTTTGAGTGTTAGCATATTTTTCCTTTAAAAGGATTGTATCACTGATTGCCTTGAGTGATGTACGATTACTTGGCAGTATGGTTGACGATTTATCTGTCCAAAACTTTCAGACAACTGGTCATAAAGTTCCTGCCACTTTATTTAGTGGTTTTTTGGGTTCTGGAAAAACTACCATCATCGGCCACTTGATTGACGATTTGCAAAGTCAGGGTATTCAAGTTGCTTACGTTAAAAACGAAGTGGGCACTGACACTGTGGATGAAAATATTATTCGGGGTAAACATATTCTGACCAAAGAACTGCTCAATGGCTGCATTTGTTGCACGTTGGTCGGAAGTTTTTACCAAGCATTGACTGAAATTGTGGAGACAATTCATCCTGATCGAATTTTGATTGAAGCATCAGGGGTAAGTGACCCTGTCGCGATCGCCTTGACTCTACAATCACATCCACTGATTCGCCGCGATGGTGTGCTCACCATCATCGACGTGGTGAACTATAACGGTGTTCCTGAATTGAATAAGGTTTCGCAGCATCAAACTGAGTTTACGGACTTGATTATTTTTAACAAAGTTGAGCTCGTCGATGACGAACGGAAGCAACGAGTTGTTGGTTATGTTCGCGAAGTGAATACCAAAGCTCCAATTGTTGAAGCACCAGCCGGACACATTCATCCAAGTTTAGTATTTGGTTTATTTCCGAGTGATATCACTAGTCAGACAAAGATGCTGGAGTTGAAGAAAGACCACTCACACTTAGATAATGATCAGATTGAGACGTTTACTCTCCTGACTAATAAAACTTATGATCCTTCAAAACTCATAACAGTCCTTTCTTGTTTGCCGCAGCAAATTTTTCGGGTGAAAGGCTTTGTCTGTGTGATGAGTGATACTGATAAAAGTGGCAAAAAAATGATGATTGTAAATGGAGTGAATCAACAGATTGAGTTGAGTGATGTTCCAGCTACTTTTGCCGAAGAGGAAGGAAAGCTTGTTTGTATTGGGTTTATGATTGGAGAGTTGCGACAAGAAGTAGAAATGAGAATTGATACTGCTTGTGCGTTGGTTCGTGTCAAACCTAGCTTCGATTAATTTTCATCAAGCAGTACAATGCAGCCATGTTGCAAATGTTTGGATTAATTTCTGGATTTCTGAGCGCGCTGTGTTATATACCGTATGCCAAAGATACTTTGTCCGGCACAACTCAACCTGAACGTGCCTCATGGTTTATTTGGACAGTTCTTGGAAGTATTGCCTTCTTTTCCCAACTTGCTAAAGGTGCAACTGCTTCATTGTGGTTAACTGGTGTCCAAGCAATTGGAGTGACAATTATTTTTTTGTTGTCATTGAAGTATGGTGTTGGTGGGTTGGTTAAAAAAGATATGTTTGCTCTCGCAGCCGCCGCATTGGGTGTAGTGTTGTGGTGGCTGACTCGTGAAGCGGCAATTGCGTTATTGATTATCATTTTCGTGGATACAATCGGTACAGTTTTAACAGTCATGAAGGCCTATCAATATCCTGCGAGTGAGACATGGAGCACATGGCTTTTGGCAGGCATTTCCGGTCTATTTGCAGCTCTGGCTGTTGGTGAAATGAACGTTATTTTATTAATTTATCCGGTGTATATATGTTTAATTAACATCAGTGTACTGACGGCGATTTACTTTGGAAAGCAAAAAACCAGAATACGTTTCAAAACAGGTTCTACGTAATGTTACAATTCGGAGAATATGAAACAAGAGCTTACATCCTCACTGAAATTTTTAGGTAGGTTGTGGGTAATTGTCACAGCTGTGATTGGTTCTTTTGTGGTACTCGGAATTGTTGGGTTGATTCTTTTGTTCAGTAAAGCAGACACTCATCATCAACCTAGTCTCACTCCTCTTTCACAAAAAGTGATTAAACAAGGCAGTGGTGGCAAAATTGCCATCTTGCGACTGGAAGGTCAAATTACTGAAGGTGAAGAACCAAGTCCATTGTCTGGTGGCAAATCGATCTCTTCAACTCGAGTGACGAAGATCCTCGATCAACTGGCTGATGATAGTGAAGTCAAAGCGGTGGTGCTCCGAATTGATAGCCCTGGTGGAGCAGTCGTTGCTTCTGATGAGATCTATCGGAGTGTGATTGCGTTGCAAAAAAAGAAAGTGGTTGTAGCAAGTCTCGGAGATGTGGCCGCATCAGGTGGATACTACATTGCAGTAGGTGCCAATCAAATTGTTGCTAATCCAGCCACAATCACTGGTTCGATTGGAGTGATTGCTCAGTTCCCAAAGCTCAGTGGTCTTTACGATAAAATCGGTCTAGAAATGAGAACATTTAAATCCGGGAAATTTAAAGATATTGGCTCTGAATCACGTGATTTGACAGAAGAAGAAAAAGCAATTCTCAACTCTATTATTAGCACAACATATGATCAATTTGTTGGTGTTGTTGCAACTGGTCGCAAAATGGATGAACAAAAAGTGAGAGTGCTTGCCGATGGCAGAATTTATTCGGGCAAGCAAGCAAAAGACCTTGGTTTAGTTGATGAAGTTGGAGACTTCAGCACGGCAGTGAATTCTGCAAGTAAGTTGGCAAAAGTCGATAGTCCAACATTGGTTGAGTACTCTGACCAAAGCTTTATTCAAGCAATTTTTGAGTCACAAACAAAAAGACTTGACCTAACTGCTGAGTTGCGTCAATTAGTTCCCACCACCCAATTTGGGATGTTCTACTTGTGGGCACCGTAATTAGCTCTTCAGCTTTTTGAGGATGTCAGCGGCAATGATTGGTCCAAATTGTCTAAAGCTAGCAATCCCACCATCTTGATGAAAATTGCGTCCCACAACTCCAGCTAAGTAGAGCCTTGGTTGACGTGTAGATTGATGAACATCATCCATACCTAAAAACGTTTCACGATCCTCACATTGTTCATCCACTAGTTCTTTAATCGGATCGACATTCGGCAAAAATCCAGTACAAATAATTGGACGATCTTTGGCAGTCAGTTTTTGACTGTCTTCGCTTTCCAAATAGTACATATCGCTATCTTTATAGATTCGTTTGACACGAAAATGTTCAACAATATCCACTAAACCTTGCATTGCTAGATCTTTGACAAACTGCATATTTTCTTTCCATAGACAGTCAATTGGATCAGGCACTTTGTATTCACCAGAGACAACTAAAGTAATTTTTCTACCCGGTCGAGCTAACTGCATCACCACACCACTGGCGCCATTCGCACTGCCAACAACGGTAATTTCTTTCGCATCAATATCATCAAGATATGGCATCCGTGCGTAGTGAATGTAACAGCCTTCCATATCTAACTTTTCATTCGGCCGACTGTACATCCCGGCCGCCCAAACTAAAAATTTGGTAGATAAGACTCCATCATCACGGAGATAGACGTAAAACAGATTATCTTTGTAATCAGAGACCACATTGTCGACCATCGCATTTCTACGCACAGCAATATTTCTTTTCTCAGCAACATGTTGCAGATACTTTTGATACAGAATATGACTTGGGTGAGGAATATTTGGGAAAACTTCTGCTGTTCTGACTCCGGCAATCATATTTTCATCATCTTTACCCACACTGGTTGAAAGTAAGTGAGTATCTTCAGGATAATCTAACCACGCTTGGCCAACTTCTCCTCTATCGAGAACAAGTAGTTGATCAGCAGGCAACCCTCCATCTAACAATGCCCCTGCCACGGATAGCCCACCAGGACCTGCTCCGACAATGATAACGGTATAGGTTTTTTCTAACATAGTTGCCTCAATCCTAGAGCTGCAAAAACTCCAGATCAATTGGGAACTTTTCTACAAACGTTTTGAGTAAACGTTGACCATTTGTTTGTTGAGGCTTTTTGTAGAGTAAGTACATTCCCATGGTTGTGCGGAGTTGTTCTTCATCAGTGGGATGAAAAATTAATTTAATAATGTGGAAAGTCGGGAAAATGACTCGTAAGTAAAGTACTTTACTTTGTCCCCGATCCTCAAACCAAAACTGACTGAGATCTGGCCAAAAGTAATATTTTTCCCCTGCTTTGACACCTAAAGTCGTTACTAAACAGTCATAGTAAGTGGGCTGTGCATTCATCAAGATCACATACAATCCTGCGAGTGATGCAAACACCACAGCTACCCACAACTCTCCGAGTAAAAGGGTAATTACTATACAAAATAAGACAATTAAAAGCAGTTGAGCTTTTTCAGCAGGTGTTCGTCTACGTTCAATCTTACTGGGAGCTCGCCACTCAAAAAGGATTTTTTCTTGGACAACGTAACGATCAATTCCTAAGGGATCACGATAAAACTGTTCTGGGAAAGCTGCCAGCTTTTCCCGAGTAGTTATCTGAGGCTGAGTATGTTGAGTTTTGTGGTTTAGTTTCTTTTTCTCGGTTCGCCGAACTTCTGGCATACCTCCATCCTAGCGAAAATACGTCGTTGAAGCAAGATAACTAGAGATTCTCTTCAGAAAAACGTCTGGGGTGTACTCACTTTTGATTAAGCAACCGACTGCTCCAAACTGGAGTGCTGTTTCTTTTATTCGTGGTTGATCAAGGTTGGTCAGCAGGACAACTGGCACTGAGATCAATTGACGGAAACAACGTAAAACTTCCAATCCATTTTTATCGGGCAACATCACATCGAGCAAGATCAGGTCAAACTGATTGTTTTGTTTTTTCAATAAAATTTTTTCCGCTTGTGCAGCTGTTTGACAATGTACTACAGAGTATCCAGCTGCAGTTAAAAGATGCAAATATAATGGACCGAGTAGGTGGTCATCTTCAATGAGTAAGAGTGAATGACTTTTAGACATTTGAGTTATGAGGACGTTGTACGCGGGAGCTTCAAAGTAAAAGTTGCACCTTTGCCTTCTTCTGAAGAGAAAGTTATCTGACCGTGATGAAGTTGGGCAAACTGTTGGGCAATGTATAAACCTAATCCTGTTGCCTGTTCAGCAGATGTTTGATAGGAGTTTCTAATTACCCCAAATTTTTGAAATAGTTGTCCTTGATCGGCTTGAGCAATCCCCGGACCCTGATCTGCCACACTGACTACAAAATTACCACCGTCGACACTCAGAGTGATTAAGACTACTCCGTGTATTGGTGAAAACTTAATTGCATTACTCACTAAATTCTGCAAAGTTTCGCTGATCTTAGTTCTATCAATCCTGCATGATGAATCAGTTGTTTGATTTTTAAAAGCAAATGTGACTTGTTTTTCTTGAGCCTGATAATTTAACTCACGGAGAATCTGGGTAATAACTTTGTGTAATTGATGAGTTTCTAACTTACTTGCGATTTTGCCAGCTTCTAGCTGTGAAATTATCAATAATTCTTTGACCAGTTCCAGTAAGCGTTCAGTTGCTAAATATGCAGCGTGAAGTTGTGGAGATATTGCTTTTGGAAGTTGACACGGCGGACGAAACAAACATAACCACAGATAACTTCGAATAACAGTCATTGGTGTTCGCAGTTCATGTGCAGCAATTGAAACAAACTCGTCTGGAGTAGCTATTTTGTGCGAAATTGATTGCATGTGATACTTTTTATTATAAAAAGAGCATCAAGGTGCAGTGAATATGTTGCATCTTGACTAATCAAGCTTTTTTGTCTATTCAGAAAAGACAAAGTCTAGACATTTAAGGGAAAATCATCATCAATAATTGCCAAATTCGAGGAAAGAAAATGAGTACTCCAATACAGCTTGCCGCGAGTGCCATTACCAACACTGCTCCTGCTGCAACATCCCTAGCTCTCCGAGAAGAGGCATACGGGACACCAACTTCATCTCTGATTGAGTTACACACTTCTTCAATGGCAGTATTCATCAATTCAGCAGAAATGACCAAACCTATTGCCAGAATAATAAAGAGCCACTCAAGTAAAGAAATTTGAAAGAAAAAAGAGAGGAAGAGGACTACGCCCATCGCAACAGCATGGACCTGCATATTACGCTCTTGAAAACCACTGACTATCCCCTTACTCGCGTAGTCGAAACTCTTAAGTACCTTGAAGATAAACGTATCCATTATTGTAAATCCGACCCATTCAAGTCATTTGGATTGTTCGCTTTAATAGATGCATCCATTTCAGTTAACGCTTTATCAACTTCTTTATCCAAAGACCCTTGAGTGACTGTTGAAGCTGGTGAAGGTGTCGGTGATGGTTGCGGTGAAACCTGATAGTTCGTCATTCTCGGTTGACAAGCTGCCAAAGCTAAACCAGTAATAACCGAAAATGCAATAATTTTGATATGTAATCCATACTCAGAGGCCGTTGTTTTTTTTGGCATACGATTACTCCTCGTAGATAACTCTATCCATCATACACATATATCTGAGTCAGTTGGAAGGGGCTACTGTGAGCCCCCTCCTCTGCGCGGATAAGGAGTACAGGTCCTGAATATTCTTCGCCTCACAGACTATTTAGTTTTAGTTGTACGGAGCGCCTGAATTTCAGGTCTGACCGTATTCTGATAGTAGCTGCGGACATCGAGCATTGTTTTGTGAGCTGTTTGGGCGAGTTCTCGAGCTTTCTTGATCTCTTCAACATACTTACCATGTGACTCACCGCAGGCATATTGCTGAGCAACTTTAAGCTGGGCAATGACTGCTTTGACTTGTTGGTCAAGTGTGGTGATTTTTTCGTCCAGGGTCTTTACCACAGCTTCAAGTTTCGTAGTATCTTTACCTTGTGCTTGTGCTTTGGTAATGACTTCTTTGACTTTCTGACTAATTTTTTGATAGTTACGAACATGAACGGGATACGCAACGTCATACTTCCCTACAATATTTGTGACTCGAGTCTCCGAAACAGCACAGCGACGTTCAATTGCTTGTTTTGCCCGAGGGGTGAGCATCACTTTATCACTCTCGGCTCTTTCCGTTTTCTCAGCTTTTTCGGTTCTTTCAGCTTTAGTAAAGCTCTCAGTTTTAGCAAATATAGAGCTGGTGGAAACTACCAAACTCGTACCTACCAAAAAAGAAATCAGGAGTTGTTTTTTCATCTTATTCCTTTGACACAAGCAGATAATTTTTGTTGCGCGTGTCATCCCCGAAGGGGATCCTTATAAAGAAATTTTAGCTGATTAGTTTAAGAAAATCCTAAGAATCACTACACCTGAAGTGTGTAAACTCCCTATCTTGGTAGCCGGACGATCACTTGAGTCCCACCACCCGCCTTGCTTTTAATTTGAATTGAGCCATCTGCAGATTCCACCAATTTTTGAGCAATAGTCAAACCTAAACCTGCTCCTTTAGTAACTGATCCATCCATCCGTCGAACTCGATAGAATCTTTCAAAAATATGCGGCAAATCTATTTCGGGAATACCCACCCCAGTGTCAGTAATTGTTAATACTCCGTTTTTCCGTTCACTACTTACTACCAAATGAATTTTTCCACCTAGAGGCGTGTATTTGATTGCATTATCGAGCAAAATTAAACATATTTGTTTGAATTCAGTAGACCCAATTCGTATATGAGTAGAAGCCTCAAAATGGGTAACCAACTTTATTTTTTTAGAAGCGGCCAACGGTTTCATTTGTTTGACTGACTCTTCTGCTACCTGATTCATCTTGACCAGTGAAAGATGTCTCGGTGGAATGTTTTCTGCATCCTGGCGGACTAAAGTAAGTAACCCACTGACAATTTGTTGCATCCGCTCAACTTCTTGTTGAATACTTTGCAGTACTCTCTTGATCGGTTCAGGTAAGCGTTTGTAGGTTTTTTGGATGGCAACAATTTCCATTGAGATGGTAGTTAATGGTGTTCGGAGTTCATGCGAAGCATCTGCTGCAAACTCTTCTTGTCGTTCCATGTTCTCTCGGATTGAGTGCAAACTATATCCACTAAGTAAATAGCTTGCCACACCACCTCCTAACAGGAGAACAATATTTACCACTAATAACCGTTCTTTAAATGCAGTTTCAAACTGTTCTAAACGTTGGCCGAGAATTCGGGCAACCGCCTGACGCTCTGTTCGTTGGGCCTGTGCCTCCAGCACACTCAATACTCGACCAACTGCATAGTGTTGGGCATTTAAGGCTGCTACTGAAAAAATCATCACAATTGAGCCACTAATGATTAAGTAAATCAGGGTCAACTTTAAACGTGTTCTATCAAATTGACGCGCTAAAAATGACTTGTTCATTTCTCTTTCTTTCATTTCAGCCTTCATCAGTAAATAAATACCCACGACCTTTGAATGTCTTCAATAATTTTTTTTGTTGTGGAAAAGCCTTATCAATTTTGGCACGAATATAACCAATGTATACATCTACAACTCCCGAAAATGGATCTGCATGTTCATCCCACACATGTTCAAACAGTTGAGTTCTGGTCAAAATTTGCCGTGGATGACGCAAAAAAAACTCCAGCAATGCATATTCTTTTGGCGTCAACTCAATGGACTGACCCGCTCGATTAACTTGCTGTGTGGCAGGATTAAGTTCTAATGTATCTAACTGTAAAACCGGCTGCGCTTTCCCAGATATTGAACGACGTAAAAGAGCACGGACTCGAGCAAGCAATTCATCAAAGTCAAATGGCTTGACTAAGTAATCATCCCCACCACTATCTAATCCAGTCACTTTATCTTTGGCAGTATCACGCGCAGTTAAAAACAAGATTGGTGTGTGAATACCTTCATCACGCAACAGCTTAGTAACTGCAAACCCATCTTGAAGGGGTAGACCGACATCTAAAACCAACAGATCATAGTTCTCAACACTCGCTTTCTCAAAACCAGTTTGGCCATCAAACGCGATATCAACAGCATACCGTTCTACTTCTAAAGCTTTTTTGAGAGAGAGCGCAAGTTTCCGTTCGTCTTCAACAACTAAGAGCCGCATGTATTGATGCTCCCATGTTTATTTTTGTTGAGTTACCGGTTGAGCTGAACTTGTAGCTGTTGCTGAAGGAGTCGCTAATTCTGGATGACGTAGTTTCTGTAACTCTTCTTGTATCCATGTGTGTATGGTATCCCACTTATCTATACCTTCGCGCGGCATTACAATACTTTGACCATTTGGACTCCGACCAAGCTTCAAAACATTATCCTCACTGAGTGCCATAGTAGTTATTTTGTAGTTACCTAAATCTTGTCGATATTTTAAGACTTCTTGCATAGTATTAATGTCATAGTCGGTCTTTAAGTCTTCTGATAATGAATTAATAAAGGGAATAATTTTCGGGAAAAAGTCTAAGCGAAAAACCCGATCTTTGACTGCAATCAGTAAATTCCGTTGACGAGCCGCCCGACCAAAGTCAGTTCCATCCTGCAGAGAGTGGCGGGAACGAACATACTTTAATGCAGTTTGACCATCCATATGAGTCATCCCTTTATCAAAGTGGAGGTTCTCATAACGACAAGGGAAATCCTTCTCTGCCACTGACGCGGACATTGTTGCGTAGACTTGTAGTTCTTCAGCAGTTTTTCCACAAGGATCATCTTCTTTTCCCTCAATCGGATATAAAGGATCATTAAAAGTTTTTTCAACACTCACATCTACACCACCTAAAACATCAATTGATTTGCGGAAACCGCTAAAATTGATCGTTACAAACTTATCAACTTCTAAGCCTGTTGCCTGTTTGACTGCAAACTTTGCCAATTGGCCACCGCCAGCTGGCCCAGTGTACTCAATAGGTTTGTGACGATATCCTCTGTCATCAGAACCAATTGCATATGCCGCATTAATTTTCCAACCAGAAAGTTGATCTCCATTTACCGGTAACTCCACCCACAAATCACGTGGTAAGGAAAACAAAGTGATTGTTTTGGTCGGTGGATCAATAATTGCTAACATCATCGTATCAGTTAATAAACCACCTTGATGTCCCCCGCCACCGTAACCCATTAAGAGAGTTGTTTGCGTTCTCCCTTGGTTAAATACATCAGGAATTGGTGAACTGGTTGGAGTTGGGGTAGGTTGTTTTCCCCAGGGTTTAACGATTATCCGATTGTATGTACTATAAAAATAGGTTGCTGCTGCAGTGATAATGAATACACAGACTAAAAAAATAGTGAAAACAATTTTTTTCCACATAGTAGAGTTACTTAAGGTTGATCTGCATTTGGTGAATTTTTTGGTATGTTGATGTATCAAGCATATCTATAGTACATGGCGAAATAGAAATATGACCATCGCTGAGCGCTCGCACATCATACATCGGATCAGCAGTTGTCGAAAATATGCGACGACCCTTATACATATAGTGACCTTCTTTCCCAGTTACTTTTTGGTCAGATTGATAAATCTTTCGCACATTTTGCATCAATTTTGTGACTTTGACTGTGTTTGTCGGACTGTGGGGGAAGTTAATATTTAACATTTGGGCACCCCATAGTCTATTTTCAATCGATAGCTCTAAAAGTTGAGTGAGTGCTTTGCCGGGATACTCAAAGTACTCTTCTAAAGAATGTTTGACATTGTGATGCATTAAGTAAAATTCAGGTGGTAAATCCCAACTGACAGCAATGGCCTGTTGAGTCATATTTCTCATCACAGCACCAATTGCGGCATTGATTGTGCCAGAACCATACACTGCTGAACCAATATTCGCTCCCCAATTCAGTCCAGTAATTGTTAGATCAAACGGTTTTTGATCGTAACTGCTCATTAACTCCATCGCATCAACTGGACTTCCTTCTACCCAAAATGCTTTGACGCCATCCACTTCAGTGACTCCCCAGTTAAAACCAGCAGACAGAGACACGCCACCACCAACTCCAGATTGTTGTGTAACTGTTCCAGCAATCGTCAGATCGTATTTGTCTTTGAGCGCGTGGATAAGTAAGCGAGTACCAATGGATTGATACCCATCATCACCAGTTAAGAGAATTCTGCGCAGCGACATATCTGCTCCATTGTATGGGTGGAACTGGATTTATCAACCATATAAATCTCTTTCTTTCTTCCATTCTGAGGCTCCCATACCTTTCCCAATACTCAATGGATCCTCAAGGTGAAAAAAAGAAAGAGATTTGTTACACTGTGTCTACGTATGAGAGGTTTCATTAACTTTATTCGCGAACACGAGGTAGTTGAGTTCGCAGCGGGTTTTATTATCGGTGGATCGGTCACTAAACTGGTTTCGTCCGTAGTAAATGACTTATTAAATCCACTGATTGGAATCTTGCTTGGTCCAGCTGGTAATTTAAAAGATAACTATTGGCAAGTTGGGAAAGCCCAAATACTGTACGGTAGTTTTTTGACAACACTCCTTGATTTTTTAATGATTACTTTGGTTGTATATCTCAGTATTAAGGTCTTTCGGTTCGACCGCTTAGATAAGAAAAAAGAGCCGAAAGAAACAGATTCTCCTTCTTTCTCCAAAAAGGCGCTTGTTCAGAAGTCTGTTCACAAACATTAAATCTCGTCCCATCTCACTTTTGGAAGAACTGTTCTTCTAAGACATTTCCGCGGTCATCAACGAATTGATAATGAAGAGTGCTCCCCTGTACGGTCACTGCTAAAAATCCATACCCCTCGTGAACAAATCGATCAGGATTATTTTCAACAACTTTGCGGATAGTTGCTCCACCACCCCCAGCAACCAGTTGTTTGACTGAGCATCCTTCAAGCTGACCTCTATCTTCAAGCAGGTGCGCATGGCCAGCAGCATAAAAATCTGCAGTATGACAAACTTCTTCGAGTAGTTTGGTTTTGCCGCTCCAATCTTCGTGATACTTAGAGACTTCAAAAGACTCAATTGGGCGATGGCCGACTATGACTTTCCAAGTTTTGGTTGAGCTCTGGAGCGTTTTGTGTAGCCATTGTTGTTGGACTGCGTCAAATTTTTCCGTATCAATCACAAAAAACTCTATTTCTGGCAGCGGTTTGACAGGAGGTCGCTCTGTAGCATTGAGCAATTCTGGGACAGAGTAATACGAAGCTGGCATGTTCCATTTTTGAGATTTGGCCGAGTAATCTAGATAGCATTGGGTACAACCAGCATAGTCATGATTCCCAAAGGCAATGTAAAAAGGCAAGTTAATTTCGGCGTAGGGCTGCTCGAACTTGGTTTGGAATTGAGGGTCATCAATGTTTTTGACGCCTTCTTCGTAAATTACGTCGCCAAGGATCAGCACTGCTTGGCAATTTTGAATGTGGTCACAGTACTCTTTAATGGCCGTGGCAACTTGTTTTTGAGCTGGTAAACCTGATCCGGTATCACCAACTAGGATGTAGGTTGTTTCAGGAATTGGAGAAGGTGAGGGCGAAGAAAAAGATGCGTCATCCGAAGTTTTTGTTTTTTGAGCTGTGAAAAGAAGTCTAAAAAAATGGAGTTTGGCTGCACTACCACCTACTAAAAGACCAACGATGAATACGCTGACAAAAATGATCCACCAACGTTTGATGAACGCTCTCATACACAGATCTCACTAGGCATTTTTCTTAAAGATACTCATCCCAGGATAGGTTGCTGCACTCCCCAATTCTTCTTCGATGCGCAGGAGTTGATTGTACTTCGCCATCCGCTCAGATCTTGACATCGAACCAGTTTTAATTTGACCAGTAGATAAACCAACAACAAAGTCAGCAATCGTGGTATCTTCTGTTTCACCCGAGCGGTGAGAAACAATGGCGTGATAGCCATTTTGGCGAGCTAAGTCAATTGCGCGGATAGTCTCAGTAACTGTGCCTATTTGATTCAACTTAATCAAAATGGCGTTGGCTGCATGTTGGTTAATCCCTTGCTGTAAACGTTCAACATTCGTCACAAACAGATCGTCTCCGACCAGTTGGATGGTGCTGCCAAGCTTTTCGGTCAACTTGACATAGCCCTCCCAGGCATCTTGGTCCAGACCGTCTTCAATTGAGACAATTGGGAATTGATTCACCCATTCTTGATATAGTCCAATCAGTTCATCTTCAGTCAGTTGGCGATGTTCACTTGCCAAGTTGTACGTGCCATCTTGAAAGAATTCACTGGCAGCGGCATCAATGGCTAAGACAATATCTTTTCCTAACTGGTAACCAGCAGTGGTGATTGCTTCAACCAGTTTTCCCACTGCGGCTTTGTTATCACCCAGACTTGGTGCAAAGCCACCTTCATCACCAACGGTAGTGGCAAAGCCAGCTTGATGAAGGTTGTTCTTCAGTTGCATGAAGACCGTGGCAGCCATTTCCATCGCTTCGTGGAAGCTGCTGGCGCCAACGGGCAGAATCATAAACTCTTGGAAGTCTGAAGAGTGAGTCGCATGTTTTCCTCCATTTAAAACATTAATCATTGGCACAGGCAGGATGAGTTGGGGTGGAACAGTTGTGGAAAGACCGCGAAAGTATTGGTACAGTGGTTGCTTGCGACTGACAGCGATTGCTTTAGAAAGAGCCATCGAGACAGCTAAAATTGTGTTGGCCCCCAGTTTGCTTTTATTCGGAGTTCCATCTGCAGCAATCATTGCCTCGTCAACTTTGAGTTGATCAGCTTCCATATTTTGCATCAGCGGAAATAGAACCTCAGTTACATTTTTGACGGCTTGATGGACACCCTTTCCGCCTAAACGCTTGTCTTGTTCATCGCGCAGTTCAACTGCTTCATAGATGCCAGTGGAAGCTCCAGAAGGAACAGCCGCGCGACCAAAAGAGCCATCAGACAAGAAAAGATCGGCCTCAACCGTGGGATTGCCTCTAGAGTCAAAGATTTCTCGGGCGGTAATTTTGGAGATAGTTGGCATACGATTATCTTTATTGCGGGTATTTTTCTAACCAGCTCTTGAGTTTGTCCATTTCTTCTGTGTGAACTTTTGAGAGATTTTGAGCAAACGCTTTGAAGTTCTCTTTGTTTGTTTGGTTTGCAACTGCACCAGCCATTTCAATTGTGGCAGCATGGTGATCAATCATCGCTCTGATATATGCTTTGTCTAACTCTTGACCCGAGAGTTGAGTCAGGTCAGGCATGAACTTGGTATATCCTGGCGTATCTGTATACTGACGACCGTACCATTTTTGATAGAAACCCAACATGGTCCAGATCTCTTTGTTCCGTTGGTTTATAGCATTGGTCGCATAACTTTTTAAGTCTGAGTTCGCGGTCTTAGTGAGTAAGTACCGAGAACTATCAACTGCTTCTTGGTTGTACGGAATCATTTGGTTGAGGAACTCTTCTTCACTTTTTAAAACTACAATCTGTTTTTTCTCATTTGCAGAGGGTTGCGAGGAAACTTGATTGGCTGGTCTTGTCTTCGGTGCTTGCTTGTGACTCCACCAGCTTCCAACAGCAAGGCAAACGAATAGGATCATTACGACAACTATCAACGTAGGTAGTTCGATGCGATATGAAAGCTTTTTTAGGTTCTTAGAACGTGATTTCTTCACTCCAGCCATGATACTCCTAGGTAGTCCTTTGCGCCAAGCGTATTTTATGTCTATACTATCAAAAGAACATTGATCGGAGGAATACCCATGAAAGCAAAAATTGTATTTGCAACGACGTTAGTACTAAGTAGTCTGCTGTTTGTCGGATGTAAACCAAAGACAGTGGAACCATCTGTCGTGTCTTCTCCAACTCCTGCTGCCCAACCTGTCAAAGTCCAAGCCGAGGCTGCTCAGGTGCAAAAAGATATTTGTGGCAAATTAACAGCCACTGCAGTGAGCTCAGCAGTGGGCACCAAAGTGATGGCCCCCACTGTTACCACCATCGACTCAACAACTGGAGCAAAACGTCATGTCTGTACATATAGTAAAGATGGTGATCCAGGTACAAATGTGGTGTATTTGAATGTGACTTTTAAAGGTGAAAATAAATCTGAGATGTTCCAACAGCTCTGGGAAAATCAAAAAGTAGCACAAAAAGATCCTTTGGAAGAAGTTGCTCAATTGGGAAGTCAGGCATTCTATGGTGTTGTTGATAAACAACCAGTTTTATATGTCTTAACTGAAAATGGTCAGTACTGGTTACGGCTGGGCATGACTACCCAAAATGTGAACAAACAAAAAGAAGTTTTGAAGAAAATGGCTGGTTCTATTGTGGGGAAGTAAGTTGATGGGCACGGGTGCCAACTTTACTTTTCAGCAACAATATATTTCTCAATCACTTTTTGAACAGTTCGCGGCAATTGATATGTATTGATTTCGTTGAGCGGAACGAAGTTGACCCACTCAATGTCTTTTTCTGTGGGTTGTGCTAATTCACCTACTACATCTGCCAGATAAAAAAGTTGGAGTGTTTGATGGAAGTTGTTTTCGCGGTGATAAAACCAATCAACTTGCGCATGCAACAGTTTTCCTAAAATAAACTGGGCACCTGCTTCTTCCCGACCTTCGCGTTGGAGGGCCTCTTCAATCTTTTCACCAAACTCAATTCCGCCACCTGGGATGTCATAGAGTTTCTCACGCTTGTTTTTGATGATTAGGAGTTTGCCGTCTTTGACGATCAGTACGTACGCAGAGACTCGCCAACTGAGTGGCGATCCATCGTAAGGAACAATTTCTCCATCAGCGTTGTGGTAAATGCGTTTGCTTGGGTTGGGCATGAGTTCCCTTTATTTATTCATTTCCCATTTAACCATATTTTTGACGGTATTTCTTTGCCTCCTTAAAAGCTAAGTCCACAGCTTGTTCAGG
>CAZKNL010000002.1:0-11528 GCA_964554155.1 uncultured Pseudomonadales bacterium
GCTTTGACTGACTCTAAGTCTTTTTGTGCTCCTGGTAAATCTTGGGACTTGAACATCGGAGATCCACCTTGGGTGAGCTTTTCAGCTTCATTACCTTGCAGTTTCAGTTGGACAAAGATACCCATGGTATAGGAACCCACCGCAAAGGCTGGGGCACCAATCACCAGAACGACTAACAAGACAATGACTATTAAACGGAACCACCATCTAGAAAAAATACTTTTACGTTTCTTGGCTGGTTGAATAGGAGAAGGTGTTGAAGATGAATGAGTGTTTGTCACAGGGTGGTCCTCTGGATGTCCAGTTTTTTTCTTATACACGGCGGCGAATACTTTATCTTCCTCACTTGAGGCATTCTCAAAAGTGGTTGATTCTGTTTTTGGTAAAGTGTGGTTCATACCAGTAAATGCAGATCTGGCAGAAGATCGAGCTAAGTCTATTTTTCGTGGGTGGGCAGCTTCACTCATAGGGTTCTAAGTATAAACAATATTTTCTTATTCTACCACTTGGAGATCATGGCTAGAGGTGTTTTAGATAATATCTTCAGGTCATTGATGATCGATTGGTTACTCGCGTACTCGGCATCCATTCTGGCTCTTTGAACAAAAGGTACTTCATTTCGCCCACTAGTTTGCCAAGGACCAGAGATCCCTGGCTTGACACTCAAAATTTTTTGAATATATCCCCCGGTTTTAGGATACTTTTCAGCTTGTTCTTCGAGTTCTCTTTTAAGGTATGCGCGCGGTCCTACCATACTCATTTCTCCATGGAGAACGTTAAAAAGTTGGGGAAACTCGTCGATAGTTAAGGAACGGAGGACCTTTCCCAAGTTGGTGATCCGTGGATCATCTTCGAGTTTCCAGTCAGCATTTTTAAACTTCTCTAACAGTTCTTTGTCATGTTTATGAAGAATGTCGTCGGCATCGTGGACCATTGAGCGAAATTTATAGAGGAAAAATTCTTTGCCGTCTTTGCCCACCCGTTTATGACGAAATAGGACTGGCCAACCAGAATCAATGTAAATCAAGAGTGGTACCACAAACCAAACCGGCAAAAATAACACCATTAATCCGAGTGCTACCAAAATATCTAAAACTCGTTTTTGTTGTTGGTACCCAAACATTACAAATATTCTTTTTTACCTTCTTCTTTCAGTTTCTCGACTAGTTTTTTAACATCCTGACTGCGTTCTTTTGGCACAATCAATAAAATTTCTGGTGTGTCAATCACAATCATATCGTTTATGCCAATCATCCCGACTAAACGACCTTCAGTGTAAATTAAATTGTTTTCTGACTGAATAGACAAACTTTTGGCCGCACCTTCATCACTAATTACCACATTTCCAGCTCCATCTTTTTGGCCAAGCTCATAAACAACTTTCCAATCACCGACGTCATCCCAACCGAAGTCACCCGGAATTAAGAGGAGGTTATTCACTTTCTCGGAGATAGCATAGTCAATGGAAATCGAAGTAGCTTGTTGGTAGATTGCTGGCAAAGCAGTGTGGAAGTGTGCAGCGTCCATCTGTGGCAGCTCTTTTGTCAACTCATACATTTCTGGCATATATTTTTGAAAGGCTTGTTGCAAAGCCTGAGCAGACCAGACGTACATATTGGCATTCCAGAAGTACTTACCGGTAGATAAGAATGCCCTGGCGGTAGTGGCATTTGGTTTCTCCGTAAAGCTATCGACTTTGAAGACAGCTAAACCAGCTGAAGTTTTGCGGAGATGTTCACCAATTTTAATGTAGCCAAAAGCAGTCTCAGGTCGGGTCGGAGTAATTCCTACTGCAACTAAGTTAATCGGATCAACGGCCTCTTCAATCGCAGCCTCCATCACTCTGACGAACTCTTTTTCATCAGTGATAACGTGATCTGAGGCATCATTCATCACAATTGCTTGAGGGTCTTTGGACATGGCATACAGGGCTCCAGTCAACATAGCCAACGCAGTATCTCGCTTTTCAGGTTCAGCAATAATGTTTTCGACAGGTACTTCAGGCAGTTGGCTGCGGATTTCGTCAACGTAGATTTTATTGGTGACAACAATAACTTTTCCCCAAGACATTAATTGAGTGAAGCGTTTGGCAGTAACCTGAACCATCGTGTCTTTACCAGTTAAACGGAGAAATTGTTTGGGAGTGGCATTTCGTGATTTTGGCCATAAGCGAGTTCCACCACCTCCGGCCAAGATAACGCCAAATAGATGTTCTTGCTTTGCCATATGATCCTTTCTTACTGTATCTCTTGCTGAAGATAGAACTTTCTCCAGGCTTGACTGACTTGATCGCGGAACTGCTTTTGAAACAAGTGAGTTTGGTAATGAGCAACTTGCTGTTGGATAGTTTGTTTGTTCCAGTGCCGTTGGTCAGTCAAACTGATTGCCTCTGCTAACGCTGATACTGATGGGGTATGCAAATGAGTGCTTGATATCCCATCTGGACTAATCTCAACTGCACCACTGCGTGCGTGAATAACCGCTGGTTTACCGAACAGATGTGCCTCAAGCGCTGCAATCCCAAAGTCCTCTTCCCCAGGGGCCAAAAACGCCCGACAATTTTTGTAGTATGCCCCAAGTTCTGTTGATTGTACAGCCCGGATGAACTGAATTTTAGCCTGGCAGCGAAGTGATTGAGCAAGTCGAGAAAGGTGAGAAAACTCTGGTCCATCGCCTACAATCACTACTGACCTGTGGAGCATGGCACAGGCTTTAAGTACCAGGTCAATTCTTTTATACGGAACCAATCGAGAAACCACTAAGTAGTACTCGCCTGCTTTGAAACTATTTTGCAGAAGTTCTTGAGGGAGGGATTCGGAGATATTAACTTCTCCTGCTAAATCAATGGGTGGGTAAATGACTGGTTCTGTAGCTCGGTGATAGTAGTTCTGACAGCGTTCTGCCACTCGCTTAGAAATTGGAATGATTATATCTGGTCTTTGTGCTGCAGCCGTATCCCACCATCGCAAGTAACGGAAAGTTGGGGATTTAATCATCTCAACTAACCAGGACTGGCGATAGTCTTCTGGGTGGCTCCACAGATAACGGCTGGGTGTGAGAAGGTAACAAATATGGAGTTGGTCAGGCTTTGTCAGGACGCCTTTGGCTTCTGCGCTGGTGATTGAAATAATAATGTCGTAGTTTTCGAAGTTGAAAGATTCAAATGCTAACGGCATTAAACCAACGTATTGACGATGATATTGTTGAGCAGCTGGAAAATGTTGAACAAAACTGGTGAAAACTCTGAATGGATTTGCCCACTGGGCTTTTTGGGGATCGTAGACAGCCGTAAAAAGTGGTGCGTCCGGAAAAATTTGATGGAGTGCAGTGAGAACATTCTCAGCACCGCCGAATGAGGTATTCACTCGATCGTACACCAAAGCAATTCGGGGTGCTGGGAGTGTGTGGGAGGGCATAGTGACTTTTCTTAAAGTGCCTGGGTGAGTGCTTGTATGTAGATGTCTGCGGTTTGCCGAGCCATAGTAGACCACTGATACTGTTGTGCAAACTGCCGAGCAGTCTTACTGTATTGAGTGCGATGAAGAGTTTCGACTTGGCGAACTACCTGAACAAAATTTTGTGGGTCAGTGGCTTTGAAGAAAACTGCCTGATTCTGATAAATTTCATGAAAAACTGGGATGTCTGAAGCAATCACCGGTGTTCCGCTGGCCATTGCTTCCAGCCCAGTTAGGCCAAAACCTTCAGAAAGTGACGGTTGTACTAAGGCGGTCGCAGTGTGTAGAAGTTCAGCAACCTGTTGATCATCCTGATACCCCAAAAATGTTACACGGTTACCCAGCTTTTTTTGGTGAACATACTGGCGCAAGGTACGTTCAAAAGCAGAACGGGCGGAGATGATTTTAAATGAGTATTCAGGAAGGTCAGTCAGGGCATCAATTACAACTTTGAGATTTTTATGTGGGTACAGTGAACCGACATACAGTAAAACTGGTTGTTTTTTCGAGGATTTTTTTTGCAATTTCTGAGAGTTAGAGATGAATGGGGTGGTGAAAAAACGTGGTTCAACACCTTCATGGGTAACCCTCAGTTTAGAGACAACTTCAGGATAGTACTGCCGAACTTGCTGAGCGACAGCTTGACTGGGAACAATAATTCGGTTGGCTCGTTTAACTGCGGTGTGGACAGTCAAGCGATACATCAAGTATTTCGGCCAATATTGCCAGGTTGGTAAAGTGGTAACAGTAGGTCCTCTATATTCATGCCACAACAAATCATGAATTGTCACCACCATTTTACCGCGATAGAACACTGGAATATTAAAATGAGGAATGTGTAAAAGATCGAGGTGAGCTTCCTTAAAGATGTGTGGGAGTTGAAGTTGCTCCAGCACCGAGTAATGTCGGACTGGGCAAAAAATAATTTTTGGAGATTTTTTTTTGAAGTTAATTCCCTCCAGAACTTGATCAACTTGAAGTTGATCGTGAAAGAAAAATATCCACTGAAATGAATTCGGGAGCTGTAGGAGCTCCCGAACTAAGTTTTCTGTATAGCGACCGATTCCTGCGTGATGTCGACCAGCCAAGCGACAATCAACTCCGACTCGGTACTGTCTATTTGACATGGCTCGTGAAAGAAAATTGTTTAGTTTCTTTTTGCAGCTTTTCTTTTTTTCGTAGACTTCATTTTTTCAGCGAGTAAACCAACACTTTCTGTTTTACTATCCATGGATGAAGGTTCACAACTGTCACATCCACAGCAACCACAACCATCCCCCATCTCAACATCGTCGAGTTGTTTTTCTAGTCTCTTGACTTGATCCCATCTTCCAAGATTAGTCACCATCGCGAATAAGAAGTAGCCAACGCCAACTACAAACGCCACAACCGGAATATACTCAATAGATGGAGGAACTTCGGTTAAGTTTTGTTTTGCATAAAAGTAACGAAGCAAGAGGTTAGGTAAAAATGCGGAAACGAATAAAGCAAAGACAATCACGGCAATTGACTCTATCGCGAAGATAATTTTATCTTGCCGTAGTTGTTGAATTTTAAAACGCAGTTGTTTTGTTGTCTGCATGGATCTCCTTATATATGTGTTTTGTACCAAATGAAGAGTTGTATTCCCCACCTGACGAAGATAGGGTACTTGGTTTGATAGTGTTTGTCAAAGTATTGTAGCATTGTCTGATAGAAATGCCTGGAGATATTTTGGGCAACCGGTTGATCAGCGTGGCCGCGTCCAGATTTATATTTATGGTGGATAACTTTGACTTCAGGATGGTAGAAGATTTGGTAGCCATGATCTCGGAAGCGTTTACACCAGTCGAGGTCTTCCGCATACATAAAAAATCTTTCATCTAAATATCCGACTTTCTTGATCGCATCAAGGCGAATCAACATAGCTGCACCACTGCAGGCATCGATAGGATGAATCTGTTGAAAGTTTTGAAAAGTTTGATGGTATTGAGCAAAGACTGTGGACTGGGGAAACAACTTTGCCAGCCCGCTAAAGTAGGTCAGGCTCGCCCACGGTGTGGGCTCGCCTCGATGACTTGCCATGTCTAACTGACCATTTGCCAAAACTACCTTTGGGGTACAGACAGCAACGTTTGGTCGAGCGTCCATGAAGTAAACTAACTTATCGAGATCAGACTGGGCAGTAAACTCTATATCTGAGTTGACTAACATCACATATCTAGTTTTGAGTTGTTTCAGTGCGACATTATTTCCATGGGCGAAACCTTTATTTTCTGGTGAACGAATAATTTTTACCCATGAAAATTTTGTCCTGATGATCTGCACAGAGTTGTCAGTGCTGCCGTTGTCAACCATGATCACTTTGATATTTAACTGAGTCTTATTGAGATAGTGTTTCTTTAATGTTTGCAAGGCAGAACTCATCCAAGTTGGCGTGTTGTAATTTAAAAAGATAAGTGTCAGGTCTGTCATAGTGAGTTACTTGCTTGTGAAGCGATGCTTAAGTAAATCCGATCTAATTTTTGAGCAATCAAACCCCAATCATATTGAGTTTGGACAAATTTTTTGCCATTCTTGGCCAATTTATTCTGTAACTTGGGGTCTTGAAGAACTTTGAGTGTCAATTCGGCAAGTTCTGTCGGTGTATTTCCAATTAATACTTCTTGATTGTGTTTGACACCTAGTCCTTCCACGGCGATCTCGGTTGCCACAATTGGTGTACCAGCTGCCATGGCTTCTAAAATTTTATATCGTGTGCCTTTACCACTAAAAACTGGTGCGACCAAAACGTGCGCTCCAGCAAATGCGTCGCGGATGTCCGGAATGCCACCAGTAATAGTAATAGACGCATCTTTTTTTTGGAAGTTAAAAATTTCTGGAGTGGGAGCATTCCCAACAACCCACAATTTTGTTTGAGGTAATTTTTTCTTGACGATTGGCCAGATCTGTTTGACCAAGAACTTGACTGCTTCAACGTTGGGTAGCCAGTTAAATGTACCAACAGACAAGATTGTTAACTCTTTTGGCAGCTTGCGTTCTTTTTGGGCAAACCATTTCACATCTACCCCATTTGAAACAACTGAAATTTTTTTAGGGTCTTGAATAGTTGTGCGAATAAACTCTTTATCTTCTTCACTCATCGTAATCAATCGTGTACAACTTCGCCAATAATGTTCTTCCCACTTTTGAATTTTAGAAATATCGACTTCTAACAGTTGGCGCAGTGGCCAAAAGTTGATTTTATCGGCATAACTTTCGTATCCGAGGTATTCAATTGTTTGCTCCACCAAAATAATTGGGATGTTAGTTTTTGGAATATTGGGCATCATATAAAATGTTTCAGCGTGAATTAAGTCGTAGTGTTCTACAGACAGTTCTTCTTCTACTGCCCGAATGGTTTCGGGAACATGATTGCGAATTACCAAAAAAGGAAAGGTTGAAAAAGCAGTGTATAAAATATTTCGTAGAGTAAATGGTTTGTGTGATCGTTTAAAAACACGCACTTTGGCACAGTACTTTTCCAATTCTGGAATATACTGCCGTTCGCTTTCCTCTTTAATCAACGCAAAAAGAGTCACATCGTACTTCGCAGCCAATTTTTTCAATAAGTTGTACGTTCGGATCTGTCCGCCGGAAAGTAAAGGATACGGCAGATACGGTGTCAACATTAAAATTTTCATGGTGAGAGCTTGATAATAATGTGATTGCTTGTTTTTTCAATCACTGGATACTTCTTTTCCAGTTGTTTGGCTTCGTCATCATAAGCTGTGCTGACATAGTAGTTCGCACCTTGGTGAATTTTTTGCTCAATTTCACCACCTAACGCCCAACCTGTTCGATTAGTTTGGAAAAGCAACATCGTGTCGGTCATTTGGGGGGCAATCACTTTAGCATCTGGTGGTGTAAGGCGTTGGACTGCTGCACCAGCTTGTTCGAGGTCCGGACGAGTTCGGTAGTATCCTGAAACAAACCAGTTACTCACTATGATTGCAGTCGTCAAAAACCCCATACTCACAACGATTCCGGCGAGTTGGCTAGCTCTTCTTTTGATCAGAAGATAACCAAGGCAAATTGCCACCGTTACACTAAGAACAATCAAAAAATGTGAGACTTGGAATTGAGGTGTAAAACCAGGTTCTGGAAAACGACTAACTACTCCAGTAAGACCGATCGCAGCCAACCAGAGTCCCAGCAGTTTTTTAGGATCTTTCCATTGCCCGAGAATGTAGAAACCTTGGCCCAATGCTAAACAAATAAAAGGCAAAGTAATACTTTGATAATAATCATGTTGAACATTACCCCCAGCGATCACGATTAAGTACATCAAAACACAACCACCCCAAACCCAGATAAGCTCGCGAAGTTTATTTTTGGAAAAGATGCTCAAGCTAGCAGCAATCAAACCAGTCCCTCCGAAGATGAGTTTGGTATATCGTTCCCACCCCAACCACCGAAACCAAGCTGGTCGTAATCGAATTCCATCTTTGTTATACAGCCAATCAGAAGCAGGAATACCTTCAGGAAACTGTTGAATCCAGTGTCGCCACCACAACAGTGGGGCCAAAGAAATCAGGTAGATATATAAAGCAGGTTGAAAAAGAATTTTGGCTTTAAAGTGACGAAGTGCCAGATATGCTAGAACTGGTGCAAAGAAAAGAGCAAAGGGTTTGAGTAATAGTGCCACACTGAAAGAGATGAGTGAAATGAAGTACCACTGCCACTTTTGTTTTTCTAACCAGACATCAAATGTCAAGATTGCTAGGGTTAAAAAGAAGATGCAAAAAGGTTCGGGCAAGATCACCCGTGAGTAATACACAGCATATGGCAGGGTTGCAAAGCTGAGTGCAGCTAAATACCCCACCGTTTTATTTGCCCAGCGAGTGCCTAAGAGGTAGATACAGACCAATGTACCTAGTGAGAACACCACTGAAAACAAACGAGAAAAAGTCACCAAATCTAAAAATGGCAGAGTTCGCAAAATAAAAGCCAAGATTGCATTCACAATTGGAAACTCAACCATCCGATAGCCCTGTGGATTCACCTTTCCAGATTGAGTATTACCTAGTTCGTGATAGTGAGGACGGAGCAGGTCAATCCCATGTTTGACGTACTCCCGAGTTACTGAGGCAGTATCAGCTTGACGAAAAGCATGCCAATCAGTCACAGAGTTGGTGATTCCAAACAAGCGAAGAGCACATCCCACCACAATAATTGCGATCAATAACGCATTATTTGCGAGATGTTTTTTTAGACTTCGGTGAGACATTGGCTTTGGCTTTAACAGGTTTCTTTTTATGAGTGGTTGAAGGAACTTCTAGAGCTACACGAGCATTGATATCATCAGCCTGTTTTTGTTTTTCCCGAAGTGTCACATATCCTAAAAATAGTCCAGCCAATGCCCAATACGTCTGAGCAACTTTCGAAGCTGCGAACACATCAATGTAAATAGCATTCAAAAGTAAGCCAATACTTCCGCCAAGCAATCCAATACTCAGACCACTTATAAGATAGTCTGAATCATTCAGGTACTTGGCTGACATGTAGAGAATGATTCCAATGCAACCGTAAAAAGTAATAAAACCTAAAATCCCAGTTTCACCTAAAGTTCTCAGGAAGTTATTGTCGGTACTATCAGCTTCGGTGAATTGATCAACCGTTTCCTTGGTAAGTGTTGCATATCCACTGCCAGTAATGGGGTTGGTTAAAAAGCCCTCAATTGCTCGAGGCCAAAGTGTCTCTTGGCGAATACATAAAGAAAGTTCTTGTTCAAGTGCACACTTAGAGTACACCCGAGGTCTCTGAACAGTGCTATAAGTGACTTCCCCCTGGGCTGAAACTGATGCAATCACGACTTGATCAGGAATATCTTCGTAGACACCTGCTGGTAAAGTTGGACGGGGAGTTGGCGAAACTGGTGTTCGCGGAGAAGGAGGTTGGTCTACCCTGCTAGCTACATTTGCGGTAGCTGCGGCGGCAGCTGCCACATCGTCAGTCGAAACTGCTGCTGATGGTGGGGAGCCTTTTGGTAACATCTCTTGGAGTTTTTTGGCAGAGAGTGGTGAGTTAGCCAGGGTTGCATCAGAAATAAATCTTTGTCGTTGGTTGTTCATATTTTCGACAATTTGTTTTAGCTGTGGTTGAGCGTTGACGACATGGTCCAATCGCTCAATCATGTCTGCTCCAAAGTAGTAGAACAAAATCATGCAGAAAAAGCCGAACAGAAATAAACGGGAAACCACAAAGAGAAGTTTTTGTTTAATAGTTGGTTGAGTGAATCCAGTAATCAGAATCACAATACATACCCCAGCCATGTACGCGGCTAATGGTGTTCGAGAGGCACTTAAAATAAGTAGCCAAGTCCCAATCCAAAAAATAAGGTCCAAACTCACGCGAAGAAACTTTTTTTTGACTCGAAAAGAAAGGGCAAGTAATAAAGGTAAAGCAATAACGAGATACGCCGCCATATCGTAGTGACCGGCAAAGGTAGACTGGACGCGGGCATATTGGGTTAAATACAGACGAATTCCTTTACTAAACTCCCGGTTCATCGTTGAATAGACTGGCCAATAAAAGTAGCGTTGACCATAACCATAGATAGAGATAGCTAAGACGGTCAGGGCAAAAATAGAAACACCCACAATCAAGTGACTACGCTTCTTCACCGCTGAAAATAAGATAAAGAATAATGAAAAGTATTCGAGGTATCGAAAATAATGTAAAAACGTTTTCTCGATATGCAATGGTTGTAATGGGACTGTCTTGATTACGAAAAGGGCCACTAAGGTAGAAGCAAGTCCAACTATTGCATAGGCAATCACCATCCAGAGCATAGCTGATCGAAGTGCTGCTTTTTTGCGAAGAACCTGAACTCCCCAAATAATGGCAGTAATCAAGATTAAGATATCTTCTATTCTGACACGAACAATATATTGTTCGATTGGACTCCATAAAGGAATTTTCGGATACAGCGGAATAAAAGCCAGTAAAAACGCAGAAAGCACAATCAGAATGTTGTCATCAAACCAAGTAGCAAGTTGTTTTAGTCGAGACATAAAAGGTGATGGAAGAGATTGCATAATTACAGTGTTTTCAACCTGTGCAGTGCTTCTTTATAGATAGCAGCTCGATGTCGATCTTTGTATATTGTATCAAATAAGACAATTCGAAGCATGACCCCAATTTTCAACAAGAGTTTAACCAGAGGTAGTTGCCAGTCTGGTTTATGCTTTGCCCAGATGTATAGATAACTCTCGAGTTCGCCAATAATCGCATGTTTAGATGAAGAGCTGGCACTCCCAAAATGAGTTACTTTGGCTGTTGGATGTATCCCAATATCCCAGTGGTGAAACTTTGCCCGCATACAAAACTCAATATCTTCACCGTACATAAAGATATTGTGATCAAGTAGCCCCACTTCGTCGAAAACAGCCCGACGAATCATCATGGCTGTTCCCCCTACCCAGTCGAAAAGTCGAAGAATAGCGATGTTGCTAAAGTGAGTGTTTCGCCCTGTGTGTTGAGTTGAGGGTAAGAGTCGACCAACTACAGGGAGGTCATCGAGCAATAGCATGTGACTTGCTAGTGAGACCAACGTCGGAAAGGAGCCACCTTGGGGTTGGGTTGATCCATCTGGATTTACTAGTTGAGCGGCCACAATCCCTAACCGATCAAGGCGATACTTTGTTCTTTCTAAAACAGCTGTACGTTCATTGATTGGTGAGTTTTCAAAAACCTGAACCAGTTTTTCGAGAGTACCTGGATGGATAACAGTATCGGAGTTCAGAAGCAAGACATACTTGCCTGTAGACTTTTCGATAGCTTGATTGTTGGCTGTGGCAAACCCGATATTTTGACGGTTAAGAATCAAATGAAGAGTGGGATGTTTTTTGGCCAGATTTTTGAGTGCCTCAATTGAGTCATCTGTCGAGTGGTTATCAACTACCCAGACTTCAGAGTTGTTTTTTAGTACGGCAGAGTCCTGAATATTAGTGAAGACAGACTCCAATGCTTGCAGCGTCAGAGTTTTGGTATTGTAGGAAACAATAATGACTGTCAGCAACATAATCAGATTACTCGCAAAGTATTTTTAAT
>CAZKNL010000002.1:11628-57018 GCA_964554155.1 uncultured Pseudomonadales bacterium
GAAACAATAATGACTGTCAGCAACATAATCAGATTACTCGCAAAGTATTTTTAATGAATTTTTGGGAGTGCATTCTCATTTTTTGCCAAACATTTCCTTTTTCTCCACTCACACTGACGCTGACACCCAGACTCACCAACACCATACTCATGATTAAAAGTGGAGAAATTTTTTCGTTAAACAATTGAGCACCAGCAAGTGCGGCAAACTCAGGAGCAAGTAAAGATGTAATTGCCACAGTGGTCGATGAAACTTTATTCAATCCATACTGTAAAGTGTAGGTAAAGCCAAAGGAGACGAGGGTGATTCCTAGTAAGATAAACAGAAATGTTGGTGACCAATTGACTGTGCCGTTTCCTAGTATTCCTTGAAAAATCGCGAATGGTAAGAAAAAAAGTGATAAACCAAGATATGTAATGGTAGAAATCAAAACCGGAGAAAAACTTTTTGTATACTGTTTTGAGATCACCAAGTAGAACGTGTAGAAAATCATTGCGCTAAAAATCAAGCCATTTCCATACAACGTACCAAGTGCGAGTCGTTCTGCTTCTGAACGTGAGAAAAAAATCAGCAGCAATACTCCGACTAAACCAATGACAGCCCCAACTGTCTTAGGAAGACTCATTTTTTCCCGAATCAAAAGAAAACCGACAATCGGGACGGTAATAGGCAGTAATGCATATACAAGTTGTGAGGCAACCACAGTGGTGTGAGTGATACCTAAAGAAAACAATGTCAAGTTTGCGCCAGCGCCAATACCCGCTAAGACTGTCAGTTTTTGAAAGTCCTTTTCCCCAACGGAATGTTTATTTCGCAGTAAAACAGGTAAGAAAAGCAGAAGTGTGCCGAAACTTCTCAAGAGGCTAAAAATAAATGGGTCAGCGTAGTGTAAGCCTGTTCGCACTAGTACTGGGATGACTGCTCCACCCAAGAATGCAGAAAAAATAAGTGCGAAGAGACCTTTCAGTTTAGGGTTCATATGCTTTACTGGAACCAACGTGCTCGGCCAAGTTGATAATGATATTCAGATATTTGTCGCTGACCAATCTGTTTGGCTGGGACTCCGCCAACGACAGTCCCCGCTTCTACGTTTTTAGTGACCACTGCTCCGGCTCCAATGACTGCGCCTTTGCCAACTTTTATACCAGGTAAAATAATCACATTTGGACCAATAAAAACATAGTCTTCAATCGTGACTGATTTTTCAATTGGCGCAAAATCTGGGTGATGAACATCATGTTGTGAATTAAAAATCATGGCTCCAGTTGCAATATCTACGTGATTGCCAATTCTGAGTGATGCCCGACCATCTAGAACAACCCGTTCACCAATAATGGTGTCTTCACCAATCTGGATATTGCGGGGATCATAAACTCTGACTCGCATGTGAATGCTTGAACCTTGACCAATCTTCATTCCAGACAGGCGATAGAAAAAACGACGGAAGTGATGAGAAGGAAACTCTCCCACTCCCCACCAAAGTGCGCCAGTAACAAACTCTAGCCAAATGGCAGATAACCGACTCATTCCTTTGACAAGAACTTGCCCAGCAGTCAGAGAACGACCATGTTTATCTTTGAACATATGTATAAGTATAAGGTCTATGGTTGAGGAGCAGGAGGTGGAGTTTTGCCAAGATGAGTATACCCGGCTGGAGAGATAATTCTCCCTTTGGGTGTTCGCTTGATAAAACCAACTTGAATTAGATACGGCTCTACAACTTCTTCGATGGTCCCTGGATCTTCACTCAAAGTAGCGGCAATTGTAGTCAAGCCGACTGGGCCACCGCCATGTTTCTCAATAATTATCTTCAAAAAGCGGCGGTCATTTTCGTCTAGTCCTAGCGTGTCAACGCCAAGTGTGTCGAGGGCTGTTTTCACAATTGTTGGTGAAATCTGGTTATTCGCTTTAATTTGACTGAAGTCGCGGACCCGTTTCAACAGTTTTAAAGCAACCCTTGGTGTTCCTCGGGCTCGTCGACTGATTTCCAGGGCACTCTCTTTGTCAATCTGAATCTGCAATTTTTGAGCTGCTTTCAGCAAAATCGTGAAGAGTTCTTCAGGGTGATAGTACTCCATCCGGTGAGTCACGCCAAACCGATCCCGAAATGGCCCAGTCAATGCACCAAAGCGAGTCGTGGCACCAACTAAAGTAAACTGAGGCAAATCCAAGCGAATAGTGCGGGCGGATGGTCCTTTACCTAAAATAATATCAAGGGCAAAGTCTTCCATAACTGGATAGAGGGTTTCTTCTACAACTTTGGGTAGGCGGTGAACTTCATCAATAAATAAAATATCACCAGGTTGGAGACTAGTTAAAATAGCTGCCAGGTCACCAGTTTTGGTCAGAGCAGTTCCAGAAGTCATCCGGATATTGGTGCCCATTTCTTTGGCGATTAAGTGAGAGAGAGTCGTCTTACCGAGGCCAGGCGGCCCGTATAACAAGATGTGATCAATTACTTCTTTTCTAGCTTTGGCAGCTTCGATGGCAATTTGCAGGGATTCTTTGACTGCTGTCTGGCCGTAAAACTCACCCCACTGACTAGCTCGGAGACTGGTGAAAAGTACCTCCTCCTCAGCAGAAGCTTCCGTGGCTGATTCCAAAGCAGAGTGGACGTCAAAGGGTTGATCAATCATGTTTATAAAGTTATTCTGACACCGTGTCTTACATTTGTGTTAGATGAGCAAGTGCTTCTTTCAGTCCGGCTGAAGTTGTTTTGGACTCGAGTTCTAACTGAGGGATTACTCGATCAATCTGTAGTTCAGCAAAACCAAGTTGGAGCAGTGCTTCTTTGACTTCTTGATGTTGAGGTGAAAGAGGTTGTAAGTCGAGTTCCCGCAACGCTCCCAGTTTGCTCCGCAACTCGATGATAATTTTTTGGGCGAGTTTTTTGCCTACTCTGGGAACTTTACTGAAAAAACTAGTATCCGCTTGTTGAACAGCGTTGACAATTTCTGCTGAAGAAAAGTTGAGGATCTGTACAGCTGTTTTGGGACCAACTCCTGAAACATCAAGCAGCAACTCAAATAGTGACTGCTCTTCTCTACTCGCAAACCCGTACAACTCCAGTGCATCTTCACGAACATGAGTGTGGATAAAAAGCTCGATTTGACCATCTTCACCAACCAATTGGTGCACCCGATCGGGAACTTTGACACCATATCCTACGCCTTGGCAGACGACGATGAGACTATCAAGTTGGTGAATGGCTTGTCCCTTGAGATAGGCAATCATACGCAAGACTATACACTAGTTGAGAGCTAGTTTGAAAATTCGACACTCAATGCTGTCAATGCAACACCAATGGCATCAATCGTATCGTCGAGTTCGACCTGGACTCGTTGTTTGAGTTCTGCTGAAACTGGGCCAATCTGGAGCATGACCATTTTACGCATTGCAGTTTTGTCGGCGTGTCCATTACTAGTCACAGCAAGCTTGATCGTGCTGGGGTTAAACTCTTTGATCGAGACTTCGTGTCGGAGTAAACAACTCAGCATAATACCGCGCGCTTCAGCAACAGGAATGGCAGTAGAAATATTACGAGAGACATAGAGCTGTTCAATCCCACTGATTTGGACTGGATACATGGTGAGCAGACCTTCCAAAAACTCTTCGATCTGTTTGTAACGCGTCAGGCGATCAAGTTTGTGATCTGAGGTGAAACAGCCGCAGTTGATCAAGAGTGGTTTTCTTTGCCGTTCTGTCATAACTGCCCAACCAACTCGATCAAAACCAGGATCTATTCCTAAAACAATTGATTCATTTTTTAACATGACAAGACACCTCTTGGAGTTGATCCAAAATGATTTGGGCTGTTTTTTGCCAGCTAAATTTTTTCAGCTGCGCACGTCCTTTTTTCAGCATGACTGCTCGCTGTTTGGCATTCATTTTCAAAATGTCAGCGAACACATCAGCAATTTCTTGCGGATGAGTTGGGGAAACCTGAAAGCCAGCTTCACCCACCACTTCTGGTAAGCTGGAAGTATTTGCTACTACTGGGATGGTATTGGCAGCCATTGCTTCTAAAGGTGGAATGCCAAAACCCTCATACGTTCCGATCAGGACTGCGCAAGCACTTTTTTTGTAGAGTGCATGTTTTTGTTCTTCAGTGACATATCCTAAGAGATGAATCCGATCTTTGTACTCTGATGTATCTATTGCTTTGAGTGTTTGATCAGCCAGCCAGCCAACTTTACCAACAATAACTAGGTGGGATTGTTCTTTTTTATCTTTATGTTTGTCGGATAAAATTTCAAAGGCTTTAACTAAACGCACTAAATTTTTTCTGGGTTGGAGGGTGCCGACATATAAAATATAAGGATCAGAAGTATTGATTATTTCTTTGACCCAGCTTGCTGGAACTTTATTCTCTGTATCAGTTTCTAACTGAGGTAAAGCAGGATAGGCCACAAAGACGTCTTCTGGTGAGCGTTTGTATTCTTGAAGTATGGCGTCACAAGTAAACTGGCTGATGGTGAGTACTTTTTGGGCATGTTTAACGCTATAGCGGGTCCACTCTTTGAGTTGGAGGGAGTCTTTTTTGCGAAATTGATCAGGAAACTTTAGAAATCCCAAATCCATGACTGAAGAAATGTATGGGATAACGCTATACCGGGGTGCGTAGTGGCCTGGTGTGAAAAAAGCATTATATTTTTCTTGATGCATGAACAGGTGAAGTGGCAAACCAAGTTGGGTCCAAAATGGTTGTGGAGCGATCACTTGATACTGCCAGCCTTTGCGTGCTTTTGGTAAATCATTGACTGGTGGATTGGCTAATAAAACTGTCCATTCATACTCGTTACTATGTTCGGAGTCATCGCTTTTGCGGGTCAGTTTTTCTAAAGCATGAAGAACTTCATAGGCGTAGACATTACTGCCAACCCGTTGCTGAGTGTTTGCTTCATTGCCGTCAACTGCAAAGTGATACATCTTTTTTATTGTAGAGAGTTTTGGATTGCTTTTCGATAGACTTTAGTCGTTTCCTCAGCCACTCTCTCCCAGCTAAAAAGTTGTAAACGAAGAATCATTTTTTGGAGGCGAAGACGTTGGACATCCAGATTTTCGTTTAAGACGGTAGTAATGCCAGTACGAATACTCTCCACGGAACTGGGATCAACTAATTCCGCTGCATTGCCAGCCACTTCTGGCATAGAGGAAGTATTTGAAGTCACTACTGGTGTCCCAGCATGAAACGCTTCTAAAATTGGTAAACCAAATCCTTCGTAGAGACTTGGGTACAACAATAATTCTGCTTCACCATACAGCACGGCTAGTTCTTTGTCGTTCACTTTGCCTAAAAAGCGCAACTCTGGACTTTGCAGGGCTTCTTTGAGTTGTGCAGTATCATCCCAGCCAGCCGGACCGGCGATCAGCAGTTGAACATCTGAACGCAATGGCCACCATGCCTCAATTGCTCGGCGGAGATTTTTTCGCGGTTCACGGGTTCCGACACAGAGAATATATGGCTTATCCAACTGCAGTTTTTGCTTGATCATCTCTGATTCATCTTCAGTCATATTTTGGCTGATACGAAGAGACTCCATTGGCAGACTCTCGTAGACAACGTGGACATCAGCTGGGTCGAACTGCAACAGTTCGACGACATCTTTTTTAGTTGCTTGGCTGACGGCGATAATTTGGGCACGGTGTTTGTGTAGTTCTGACCAAGAACGTTGGTGCATGGCTAAGATTTTAGGATGAGCTGTTTCAGGGAACTTCAAAATTGCTAAGTCGTGAATGGTCGAAACTAACGGTAAATTTTTATCAGGTGGCTGTAGCCAGTCCCAAGAATGGAAAACTTCGAGGTCAGGAAAAATTTTGGAAATGGGATTAATGTGCAGAGTATTCCAGAAAATTTCTTGCATTGTGGGGGGTAAACTTTGAATCGTAAAGGTGTGACGGAGGGAAAGTTGGGTTACCTGGTAGGCAAAACGTTCAAGACGTACTTTTTGTCGCCAACTGGCTCCATACAGACGAAGGTGAATATCTGGATGAGCCGTTAAAGCACGGACTAAATTAGCAGTATACCGAGAAACGCCACGGTCATAAATCACTGGTGTAATATCGATCCCAACGCGCATAGAGTTCCTAGTATTCTGAAAAACCAATGATTTGTCCAGTCCGAGCATACACGCGCACAATACCTAAAGGTGTTTCTGGCGTAATTCGGTCTACTTCTTGATATCCAAATCGCTCTAAATCTTTTTCTATCAAATGATTTGGATCAGTTAAGTCTCTGAGGTAGTCAAACACTAAGATGTACTGTGCATCAGCTAAGTTTTTGAGTCTGAGTCGATCGATTGCAGCAGGATCTGCACTTAAGACAAAGACACCTGTTGATGCGGTAGGAAAGTGAGTCTCTCGGTTGTACCACTTCCAACTAGCAAACTGATCAGGAAAAGCAAACACAACAATACTATTTTGAGATTGGTACTTTTGGGTGATGAGTTGATGAATTCCGCGCCAGTCCTCGCGATGGTACTTTGGTTGAGTGTAGTAGGACAGTGCCGAAAAAAGATTAATACCCAACAGGAGTAACCAACAAGTGCCTGCCGCAATTACTAAGGCAATATGTCGTTGATTTTTTTGACTAAGAAAGTGTTCTGCCAAGCTGGTCAGAAAAAGATAAAAAGCTGGTAGAGCAAACAGTACTCTTTTAGGTTGCAAAATTGGGATCCAAAAAGAAATCACCCACGCGAACACAATTGGCAACACTCCCCAACAGAAAAGCATAATTTGTTGTGGCTGGAACAGCTTTTTGTGTTGAAGCCATCCCAATATTCCAAAACCACTAACCAATAGTCCACCAGTTACGAGAAAAAAAGAATCAGCGGACAAATCAAGCACCCCATAAACAAACTTGCCAATGACTAAAGCGAACGACTTTAGTTGGCTAAAACTGACAATTGCTTGCCATCCGGGGAAAGTCGTGCGGAGTTGTTGACCAGCATGAAGTTGATTAAAAAATGAAGGAATCCAGGGAGCGAAACTCAGACAGACAAGGATCAAAGCAAGGCCGATCTTATTCAGAGCGCGTCTGTTTCGGTGGTATGTCCACCCTAACCAAATCACTTGGCCGAGCAAAACAAAAAAGTAGAGATACGAACTATACAAACCTAAACCGCTCACTACTCCCCATAAAGTGAGGAAGTTGAGTTTTTTAAGTTGTTGTTGCTGAAATTTAAGCAAAAATAACCAGCTTAATCCAGCAAACATCGTTGGCAAACTATAGGGACGCAGTTCCTGGGAATAAAAAATGTGAAAAGAAGAAGTAGCAAGTAGCAGACCAGCTAACCAGCCGGTTCGACGAGAAAAAAGTTGTTGACCAAGTTGAATGGTTAGCCAAACAGTAATAATTCCTGGGATCAAGGCTACTCCAAATCTTAACCAAGCTTCTGAACTGGAGACTTTTAACAATCCAAAAACCAGGAAGTGAATCAACGGTGGTTGGAAATCATCTCTGATTTGCAGCTGTTGGTTAAAAGGACGACTGCTTTCTAAAGCTTGAGCTGCTTCGTCAAGCCAAAATGAGCTGCCTAACAAAGGCAATCGTAAAACTGTGGCAAAAAGCAAGATCACGAAAGTCACACCAGATGTAAAAGAAAGTTTCTTCATTTCTATTCATCATAGCAGCATCTTGTCGCATTCGTGTATACTTTTCCAGATGCAAAGCTACTTCCAAAATAAAAAAGTACTACTGACTGGTGGAGCAGGATTCATTGGTTCTCATCTGGCTGAACAACTCGTTCAGCTCGGTGCCCAAATCACTGTTGTTGACAACTACCTTACAGGTTCTCCCGAAAATTTAGTTGGCTTAGCAGTCCAACAGATTGAAGCAGATGTCAGTCAACCTGTAGTCAACTATCTTCCAGCAAATTATATTCCTGATTTCATTCTCCACTTTGCTTCGCCAGCCAGCCCAGTTCACTACCAAGTGCACCCAATTGAAACATATTCTGTGAATAGTTTTGGCACCCATTATCTTCTGCAGTTCTTGTTAAAGGTGAATCCGCAAGGTCGTTTCCTGTTTGCCAGTACCTCGGAAGTGTATGGTGATCCGCTGATCCATCCTCAATCAGAATCCTACTGGGGAAATGTGAATCCAAATGGTCCCCGCTCACACTACGATGAAGCCAAACGCTTAGGCGAGACAATCTGTGGCGTTCACCAAAAACTAGGAATAGATGTGCGGATTGTGCGCATCTTTAATACCTATGGTCCGCGGATGGATATCAACGATGGACGAGTAATTCCCAACTTAATTTCTCAAGCGTTGAAACATCAACCATTCACTATTTATGGTCAAGGCAAGCAAACTCGTTCGTACTGCTACATTAGTGACTTGGTTGATGGACTGCTTCGTTTTGCCAGTCAAGAAGGCCTCAGTGGGCAAACAATCAATCTCGGTAATCCTGAGGAAAGAACTGTGCTGGAAACTGCTCAAGTGATTCAACAGGTTGTTAATCAAGCTACAGCTGTCGAAGAACAACTTCCCCTAGAATACAAACCACTTCCTCAAGATGATCCAACTCGTCGGCAGCCTGACATTACTAAAGCCAGACAGTTGTTAGACTGGCAACCAAAAGTCAATTTTCAAGAAGGTTTACTCAAAACAATTGAGTACTTTCGCCGCAAAAACACTAGTACTGAAACCAGCGCGTAAATAAATACCACTGCTCGACTGACCACTCTAACTACCACGGCTGCCAGTAATCCACCCGTGGGAATAAAGAGTGCGCCTCCACCAATTTGAATAACAAGCAGCAGCAGTGTACTGATTGAAAAGTAATCAGCGCTTTCCTGCAGATACATGACTGCTCCTAAAGGAATAGTTGCACAGAAAAAAAGAGCGGCCAACACAAGACCAATTAAAGCTGGCGTAGCAGATTGATAATTTTCACCTAAAGTAAAAAAAACTAGCTGTCCGGCAAACGGTACAAATATCAGAAAACTGGCAATTGTCGCCACTAACAATACGGGTACTTTTCGTAAGTATGCTGATAAATCTGGCCATGCATGATAACGACTGACGCGAGCGTTTAAGACACCAGCGACTGATTGGCCAATCAATGTAATTGCCAGAGCAAATTGAGAAACACCACTGTATAAGCCAGTTTCAGTTGCGGTGGTATATCGTTGTAGCAAAAAGATATCAACGTACTCCATCATACCCAGGCCAACGGCCATGACTACGGCGTGAGTGGCAATTCGCCAGAATCGGCGCACGACTACAGCATCTAGAGTAAAAATGGCACTGATGCTAAACGACTTCTTTAGCTCAGAAAATCTAGCAGTCAGGAGACCAAATATGACACTCACGATAGGTGTTAAGTAAAACCAGAGGAATAAAGTTGGTAAAGTGATTGTTGGTAAAGACAGAAAAATACCAGCGACTCCGAGTTTTAGAACAGCTTGCAGAACCATCATCGTTACTGCTCGATCAAATCGATGAATGGCTTGATGATAGGTAATAACCTGTTCGAATACGGCAGTCACTGAAGCACCGAGAATCGAGAAGTATAAAAGTTGTGGGTAATGTAACAGTAAAAAGTTGTTCAAAATGCCGGTAACTACAAATCCTGCTACTGCACCAAGTAAAATACTTAAGCTCAATAATCCAAGGCTGTGTTGAAAAAGACGTTGGACTTGAGATGTTTTTTGATGAACAGGGCCAATTAATTTCTGGAGAGCAATCGGCAGACCAAATGTTTGTAGTTTTGACAAAATTGTTAAAAAGCCAACACTCAACCAGAACTCGCCGAACAGAACAGGTCCAACTTTCCGCGAAATAAGAAGCAAAGCTACTGCCGAAATACCGTAGGCAATAAAGTTGCCCAAGCTAAAAAAAGCCGATTGTCTGAGTCCTTGAGAACCAGTAATTGCTTTAAGGCGAGAAAACATATCTAAAAAGTGTTCTATACCACGTCAGCGAATCGACCTTCTAGTCGCTTGAAAATCAAATAGCCAACACCGTACAAACTGACTGACATGACTATCCCGATTCCAAGCGAACCCCAATTTGGCCAGTTCTGCCCAAGTAGCACTTGACGATAGGCGTTAATAAATACTGAAAGTGGGTTGATGCGGAAAATCCAGCGATACCTCTCTGGGAAGGTTTCGACACTATAGACAATTGGTGTTAAGTAAAACCACAATTGCAGAACTAAGGTGATTAAGTACTGAGTGTCCCGGAAAAAAAGATTAAATGAGGCGAGTAACAAACCAAGACCGATCATAAAAATCAGTTGAATGACAAAAATGGGTAAGAACAACAGAGCATGAACAGAAGGAATTACCCCACTCACAATCATCATCCCTATTAAAATCAAACTCGAAAGACTCAGATCAAATACTTTTGCCAGTATAGTTGCAATTACTAATACTTCTCTTGGGAAATAAATTTTTTTCAATAAACCAGCACCATCAACCAGTGAGCTCATAGATGAACTCATTGAGTTGGCAAAACAGACCCACGGCAGTAAGCCAACATAGATAAAAACAGTATAGGGAACACCAGTCGTTGGCATTTTGATAATGTGTGAGAAAACAAAAGCAATAATCAACATTTGAAAAAAGGGATTCAAAACCACCCAAAAGAGTCCGAGAAAAGACTGTTTATAACGGGCTCTGATCTCTCTTAGCGTCAGATGTTTAATTAACTCATGATATTGAAACAGTCGAAGTGTTTGCAGAAAAATATTCGACCGATGTTTGGTACTAATTGTCGCTGTTTTTTTGATCATAAACTGCTAGCCCTTTTTCCACAGGTCCATCAAATAGGATTTCGCCTTTTTCTAAATAAATTAATCGCTGACAAAACTGGCTTGCTTGCGCAGAGTGATGAGTAACCAGAATAGTAGTTACCCCCTGTTGTTGGAACTCACGCATTTTTTTTAAACATTTCCGTTGAAATCCCTCATCACCAACAGCTAAAATTTCATCAACTAATAAAATATCTGGTTCAACCGAGACAGCCACACTAAATGCTAAACGCATATACATTCCAGAGGAATAATACTTGACTGGCATATCAATAAAATCTGCCAGTTCAGAAAACCCAACAATATCATCGAACTTTTGTTCAACCTGTTTTTCTTTCAAACCCAATATTACCCCATTCAAGAAGATATTTTCTCTGCCAGTTAATTCTGGGTGGAAACCAGCTCCTAACTCAATCATTGGTGCGATTTTGCCGTAAATTTCCATATTCCCAGTGGTGGGTGCAGAAACACCAGCAATTAACTTCAACAACGTTGATTTGCCTGCTCCATTTTTACCCATGACCGCTACTGATTCACCTTGGTGGATGGTAAAAGTCAGGTTTTTTAAGGCTTGGACGACTTCTATCGTTTTATTTTTCTTGACTGCAGCATGAAAGAACTCTTTAATCGTTCTTTGGTGTTGCAACATAAAAGATTTGGAAACGTTTCCGAATTGAATCACAGTTTCGAACATTTCTGGATTATACCCACAGAGAGTCATGATATGCTAGACTTCCCATCTGTGGTGGTCATGTCAATATATGTCAACAGAACCAAAACGCATGTATTCAGATCCAGACGAAGAAAGATTATTATCTCTCTTTGCTGAGCATCCGGAATCAAGGATTTCCAACCAGGTGATGTCTATTTTGCGAGACCACCCTACTTGGCCATTGCTCATCCATCTCTCACCCCAGCGGCAATTACTTCTGAATTGGTTTGAGTTTAAAAAAAATGCTTCGTTGTTAGAAATTGGAGCAGGATGCGGATCATTGACCGGAGTGTACTTAAAGAATTGTAAACATGTGACTGCAATTGAGCTTAGTCAAAAACGTGCTGAAGTGTTACGACGTCGATTTTGTGACTTTGAAAACTTACGTGTTATTACAAATGATATTGGTCAGTTTAAAACAACTAAGCGTTTTGATTATGTGACCATGGTTGGTGTTTTGGAGTACGCTGGAGCCTTTTTTGAAGGTGGAAATGAGAACTATACAGAAGAACCATTTTTAGGTTTATTAACTCGATGTAGAAATCTACTTAAGAGAAATGGGACACTGATTTTAGCAATTGAAAATCAATGGGGACTAAAGTACTTAAGTGGGTGTTCTGAAGATCACTATAAGTCTTTGTTTGAGTCAATTAATAATTATCCTCATTATCATGGAGTCCGGACGTTTGGCAAAAATCACCTAGCTCAACTTTTGAAAAGGGCTGGGTTTAAAGGAAATATGCAGTGGTACTTCCCCTTTCCGGACTATAAGTTTCCTTTGCAAGTGTTATCAGAGGAATGGCTTTCTCAACAAAACTTTGGACTAAGTAGTATCTTTCCTAGTTCGGGAGGTGAACAAAAGCGTCAGCACTTTTTTAATGAGGTCTTGAGCGCTGATAGTTTACGACAAAACCAACTCCTGGCAGAATTCGCTAACTCATTTTTAGTTATTGTTGAAGCAACATAAGTTATGAATACTTTATATGTTCGTTCTCATCTTTCACGAAAATCAAACTTCCGTCTGTTGACTCGATTTTTTACCGTTGGCAAGATAGTAAAAGTGAGTAAATCTCCGTTTAGCTCAGATGCCTACACACACATTCGAGCAATAGCAGAAAATGAAAAACAAGTAGCCAAAAATTTTAATTATTTCTTTAAAGTTCTTTTTTCAACAACAAAAAATGATTCACTCATTTATCCGTATCTTCCTGAGCTTACCTTAGAAGCTTTGATGGAAAAAGCTTTGATCCAAAAAGATTTTCAACTTTTGGGTCAACTTTTTAAAAGTGGTTTACAACTGATTCTTCAACTTCCTAGTCAGAACTTTACGGCTCATCCCAACCCGACTTTGTATAAAGAATGGTTCAGTCAAGAACCAGATCTTTCCCAAACAATGCTAATGCCTGGTTTAATAGATATTACTGCAGGTAATCTAATTGCTACACAGCCACTTTTTACATTACTAGATTGCGAGTGGGTGTTGCCTTTCCCTGTTGAAAAAGAACTCGTTGCATTTCGTTATTTCTGGAACTTAGTGACTCATTTTTCTTCTTTACTAGAAATGTATCCCCAGCAACTTGATTTACTTGCTGTTGCTCAAACCAACTTAGTTATTCCCAAAGGATGGTTGACGTCAGTGCTAGGAACAGCAGATGTCGAAAAGCTGAATAAATACTTAGAAAAGGAAGCAGCTTTACAAAGCTATATTTTAGATTTTCAGAAAGATGTTGTTCCTACAGCTGTTGAACTATTACCATATGAACAAGCAACTACCAAAGAGGAAGCACTGCCAATTTCGAGTGTCACCTCAGCACGCATCAAAGAACTCAGCAATAAACTAAGTAAACAGGACGAAAAAATTGCTAGTCTTCAAGATCAATTGTTTATCATTCATCATTCAAGGTGGTGGCAGATTTTATATCTGTGCAAACACCCTCGATTTCTTTGGCACCGAGTTCAAAATGAAATTAAACTGCTAAGAATTAGAGTGGTTAGCAAGTTAAGGCGTCTGAATGTGTCATCTTCAGAGAGTGTTATTACTGCTCCTATCACAGATTTAAGTTCACTAGAACTAAAAGCAGCTCCTCGAATGCTTTTTAAAACAGTCGAACCTATTGATATTATCATTCCAGTTTTTAATGCTGCAAACGAAGTTCAAAAATGTATTGCTAGTGTCTTAAAACATGCAACTAAAAATATACATGTTTACATAGTTGATGATCTGAGCACAGATCATCAACTTATTGAAGTATATGCCAACTTGGCAGATCACCCACAGGTAACAATTTATAGAAATAAACAACGGCAAGGTTTTGTTAAAAACATTAATATGGGATTCAGATTATCAAATCATGATGTGATTATTTTGAACACTGATACAGAAGTTACTGAAAATTGGGTTTCTAAACTTCACGCTGCGGCATATTCTTTACCAAATGTGGCGACTGTAACGCCAATGACAAATAATGGCGAAATCGTTTCGATTCCAGATTTTGTGAAGTCAAACTCTCTATCAACGAAATATTCTTTAGAAGAACAAAACAAATTGGTTGAAAGATTTGCTGCTCACCAGCATATTATTGTCCCAACTGGTGTTGGATTCTGTATGTATATTCGACGAGAAGTCATTGACGAGATTGGCAACTTTGATGAAGAAACTTTCGGAATGGGATACGGTGAAGAAAATGATTTTTGCCAACGAGCTATTCAGGCCGGGTATATCAATATTGTTGACGATTCAACATTTATTTACCATCGTGGCGCAACTTCATTTACCCCACAAAAAAAACAAGAATATATTCAACACAACTTGCGTCTTTTATTTGATCGCTTTCCGAGATATGAATCTCAAGTCTATGCATTTATCAAACGGAATCCACTTTTATATATCCAGGAAATGTTTCGGCTTGCACTTAATAAGCCGGAAATTTTTTCTGAGCCAGCCGTGTTATTTGTGATTCATAAAAACCCATTCAGAGTAGTGGGCGGCGTAGAAGTGGATGTCAAAAAAATGCTTCAACAGATTGGTCCTCAGCCTTTGTTCTTTGTGATGCACAGAGATGACAATTTTAAAGAAAACTGTTTATACCTCAAGGTAATTAAGGATAATGAAGTCATTCATGAATTTATGTATCGGTTTGATCAACCAATGAATATACTAGATATTGAGCATCCAGAAATTACGTGGTTCTGGCAATGGATAGTAAAGGCGTTCCCGAATATTCATACAGTTCATTTGGAGCATACCTATGGATTACCACTAGCTGGTCTGAAGATATTCCGATCGACAGGCAAAAAAGTATTACTTAACTTTCATGATTTTTACTATGCGTGTCCATATGAAAAGTTAATTAATCAAGATGTTCCAAACTATATAAAGTTAGAACAAAATATTGAGGCATGCTATGAATCGCTTAAAAATGTTTTCGGATCTTCCTCAGCAGCTCAGGGATATCAGCAGTACCGTCAAGCAATTGTCACTGATCTATTTAAAAATAGTGTAACTACTTTTATTTTCAACTCTAAATACACGCTTGATGAACACAAAAAAATATGGCCAAATGTGTTTACTAAAGAAAACTCCGTTATCATTGAACCCTATGTTTAAACCATCTCAACTTCATAAACTGACGGTAGCCTTCATGGGTAATTTTTGCTTTGAGAAAGGTAGTCATGTTTTTGCCCAGCTGGTTGAACTATGTAGTAAACAAAGTCTACCAATTAACTGGTGGATTCTTGGTGGAATCGGAGACGAAAAATCATTTCAAAAAGCACAAATGTTGGCACAAGTTAAAACAACCGGTTTTTATGCTACAGATGAACTCCCAGAACTTCTAAACTCTCGGCATGTTGATCTTGGATTAATTTTGTCAATTTTTCCTGAGAGTTATTCAAAACTCAGTCGTGAATGTTGGCAACAAGAACTACCATTAATTTTTAATAGAATTGGAGTTCTAGATCATTTGGCTTTTTCTGACTTCGGTATAAAAAACTTACCAGAACATCTTCCTTTGGTGATACAGAAACTAGAAAAAATTTGTGAAGATCCTAACCTGTTAACAAAAGAAAAAAAGAAAATTCAAACAGCGTTACGAACCCAAAATATTATTTCTGCAAACCAAAAGCACCTCAGCTACTTAAAGCTATATACTCAAAAATAATTTTACTTTGAAAAAACCTCTTCCACGACAAATGGTGGTCTTTTTCTCGATTCGTCAAAGTTCCTCCACAGGTATTCACCTATTATCCCTAAAGAAATGAGTTGGAAACCTGAAGTAAAAAGAACAATTACAGCTAATGATGCCCACCCTTCAACCCGGATACCATTAACAAATCGTAAATAGGTAATAAAAATTCCATATAAGAAACTCAATCCAGCAATGACTACTCCCAACACAGAGATTGCTCGAATTGGAAAAAAGGAAAAAGCAGTAAATGTATCAATGAACAACTTCATTTTTTTAGAAAAACTCCACTGAGATGCCCCGATTTCTCGCTCTGCTCTTGTATAGTAAATTTCACCTCGTTCAAATCCCAACCAAGCAATTAAAGCCATGATAGAGGTATTCTTTTCACTAATTTGTTGAAGAACATTGACCACTTTTTGATCCAATAGAACAAAATCAAATCCGCCTTCAGGCATTTGCGGCAGAGCCATATTTTTGAGAATTTTGTAAAAAGTTTTGGCGAAGAGTTTTGTTAAAAATGAATCTTGACGATCTTTGCGAATCGCCATCACCGTTTTTTTGCCTGCTCTCCATACTTCAACCATTTTTTGAAAAAGCTCAGGCGGATCTTGCAGATCAGCAGAAATGATTCCGACGCAGTCCCCAGTAGCATAGTTCAAGCCAGCTAAAATGGCATTGAAGGAGCCAAAGTTACGTGTTAGTTTAATCACTTTGACGCGTTTATCCTTTTTTTGAATTTTTTGCAACTCTTTGAGCGAGTTATCACCAGAACCATCATCCACAAAAATCAGTTCAAGCTGAATGTCAGGAATTCTCTTTTCTAAGTCAGCCAATCGAGGATATGTGACTGGAATATTCTTCTCATTGAAGTAAATCGGAACGACAATAGATAACTTGGTTGTTTTCATAGTGATGCTGTGGCAGAAAAAGAATTTATAGTCTGAACAATATATTCTACCTCAGATTGGGTCAGCTCTGGATACAATGGAATACTAACAACTTGATCAGTAAATTTTTTGGTTCGGGGAAAGGATTCTTCCTTTTGGTTTTGGAAAGCTTTTTGCTCATTAATTGGAACTGGATAGTGAATAATGGAAGTAATACCCTTTTTTTGCAAATATTCCATAAAACGTTGACGTTCGGCTGTTTTTAGAACAAATAAGTGATAAGTGTGAAAGTTACCAGCTACCTCTGGAATAGTCGTCATTTTTTGAATATTCCGGTAGTAATAGTGAGCAATTTCTCGCCGTCGATGGATAGACTGATCAATCAATTTTAACTTCACTCGTAAAATAGCAGCTTGAAGCTCATCTAAACGACTATTGATACCTTGTTGATCGTGATAATACCGTATCCGTTGACCATAGTTACGGAGTTGGAGCAGTTTTTGGTAAATCTGTGAGTCATTTGTACTCACCGCTCCTCCATCACCATATGCCCCTAAGTTTTTGGTTGGGTAGAAAGAAAGAGCATTTACTTGGCCGAAACTACCAACTTTTCGACCTTTGTACTCAGCTCCAAAGGCTTGCGCGCAGTCTTCGATCAATAAAAGGTTGTGTTTTTTGGCAATTTCTAGAATTTTGTTTAGATTAGCTGCTTGACCGTAAAGATGAACGGGGAGAATGGCTTTTGTTTTTGGACTGATGTGCTTACTAATTTCAGCCGGATCAATCAAACCAGTTTCTTCATCAATATCAACCACAACTGCTTTTGCCCCGGATTGTTCGATGCCAGTGATAGTAGGAAAGGCAGTCATGTTAGTTGTAATGACTTCATCACCCTTACCAACTTTTACAGCCATTAAAGCTAAAGCAATTGCTTCAGTTCCATTTGCCACGGTCACGCAGTACTTGGTACCAAGATAAGCAGCCAGCTCGGTTTCCAGTGCATCCACTTCTTTACCCAAGATGAACCAACCACTTTCTAAAACTCGATGAACTGCTTGGTCTATTTCTTGACGAAGCGTCGTGTACTCTCTTGTAAAGTCATTAAAAGGAATGTTCATATTTATTCTGTTTCAGTGTACTTTGCAGTAAATGCTTGCTGAAGTATGCCCATCTGAACTTCATCATAAAACTGACCATGTTGATAAATTTGCTCTTTTCGCAAACCCTCATGCTCAAAGCCGAACTTTTGATAGGAACTCACGGCAGCTTGATTATGAGAGAGAGAAGTCAAGTAAACTTTATGAAGTCTGAGGGTTTGAAATGCATATTCGCAAATTAAAAAAAGAGCTTCTTGGCCATATCCTTTTCCTCGGTAGGTACTCTCACTAATGACAATTGCCAACTCTGCATTTTGGTCTTGTGAGTCGATCTTTTTTAAACCAACTGATCCAATATATTTTTGTTGTGTGTCACTAAGATCATAAAGTACAAAGTGTTTGTCTTTGCTGTCGTGATTCTCCATCTGTAATTGGACAAACTTCTTGATATCTGTGGAGCTGAGTTCTTTTTGAGTAAAACGAAAGTTATCTTTAATTTGGGGATCATGTACCCAAGCAAAGATTGCTTCCCAGTCATCTTTTCGAAAAGATCGCAATCCAATACGTAGTTCCATTTTTAGGCTCCACTACTCTAGTTACCAATAGTAATTTTTATACTTGGTATAGTACTCAATAGTCTTTTTTAATCCGCTCTGAAATGAAGTTTGGGGTTGCCAACCAATAGCTGTTTTAATTTTAGTGACATCTGAGTAAAAATCACCTGGTTCCTGTTTTTTTCTCTCCTCGGAGAACGGAGTAAGTTTATACTGGCCCTTGCCATAGGTAGAGATAATTTCTTCAATGATCTGCTTGAATGTCCAGGGGTGGTCATCACCAATGTTATAGATTTGTCCAGAACATTCTGAATGAAGAGGAAGTTCCATCAGTGCACGAACACAGTCATCAATATACACTAAGTCTCTTTTGATTGATCCATCACCAAAAAGTGAGATGGTTTCATCGTCGATAGCTTGGCGAATGAACCAATTGATTACCCCGTATTTATTGCTTTTCATTTGGGCTCTAGGGCCATAGATGTTTGTTAAACGGGTCAAGACTGATTGGATGCCATGTTGTCGAAAGTAAATTGTGAACATTTTTTCAGCAGTTAGGTTTGTCAGTTCGTAGATACCTTTTGGATCTAAGTGTTCATCCTCATTGACTGGTAATTTGGTAGTAGAGCCATATTGACCTCGAGTGCCAGTGAAAACAATCTTAGCTGCAGGGTTGTGCATTCGGCAGGACTCTAAAAGAATAGTAGTTCCCGTAATGTTGTAATCAATGTCATGATAGGGATTGGTCAAACTTAAAACATGACTGACTTGCCCAGCAAGATGGAAGATATAGTCCTTGCCCCGAACAAGATACTCCATCGCGTTTTTGTCAGTGATGTCACTAAAGTTGATATGAACCTTTTTCTTAATTGGTTCAATGTTAAAGAGATTTCCTCCATAATCTGGAATCATTGAGTCTGCAATGGTAACCTCAGCCCCGTGTTTAACTAACGCGATTGCTAGATTACTACCGATGAAGCCCAACCCACCAGTAATTAAGACTTTCTTATTGTTATAATCAACTAAATGAGTCATGAATGTGCTTCATTTTAGCATTGAAGTCCAGAAATGACATAAGTCGAGAATACTAGTGAAATTGACCAGACAACTTTCCCATCGTTTTTACTTATGGACTTTAGGAGTTATTTTTTTGGCCAGTTTTTTGTTTTTCAACTTTGATTATCGATATATTGATGACTATCGGCTCTTCTTGCATAATGACACGTTCCAAGGCTTTTTGGAAAGTTATAAATGGGGATTCTCTCGAATTGTGGGGAATTATTTTTTTGGGTTGTTGTACTTACCTCAAAATAACATATTTCTGAACGTTTCAGTTCTAGTCTGTCATTTTTTGAATGGTTGGTTAATTTCCAAGATTCTTCTATCAAAGGGATCAAAAACAATTGCCTACTTGTGTGGACTGCTTTTCATCTCTTTACCAATGACATCTGAGGCCTTTTTTTGGGGAATTGCGGGGCAAGTCGTTTTTGCGATGTTTTTCTTTTTGTTAGGGGTTAACTATTACTTAAGTCACCAAGAAAAAATTAACTTAAGGAATGGAATTTTATTAACAGCTTTGTTTGCTCTCAGTATTAGTTTCTATGAAGTCTTTCTGCTCTTTTCTTTTTTGTTTCTTTTACTTTGTCTGTGGAGAAGAAAAAATGTCTTATTTGGTTTCATTTTAAGTCTTGTCAGTGCGTGTTACCTGGCTGGGATGAAGCTGTATGTATTATTAGCAGGTGGTACCTTTACTACTCAACTCAAAACTACTCCAATTACAATATCAGCTATCCCGCACAGAGTCTTGCAAATTTTTAAAGATGTGATTAATGTATTTGTAGGCAAAGTTTCTCTAGAAATCTATAAAGGTTCTTTCCATGATTTCTTTCATGGCAGTATCCCTTGGCAATTGTGGATAGTTTTGGGACTATTTTTAGTGGTAGCTTTTGTCGATATTTGGTTTTTTTATATTCCCCAAAAAACAACAAAAAAGTCTGATCGTGTTATTTTTTCAATTGCTGTTTTAGTGGGGCTTTCGTTGTCAGCCTTACTAACAATTCCCGCAAACTACTTTCATGATTTAAGAACATTTTATCCATTCACGCTGTGTCTAGTTTTAGGCATTGCTGAGCACCTTCGTCTAACTTCTAGAAATCCACAGATACTAAAGCTCCACTTGAGTGCAATTGTTGTTCTTATTGCTTTAAATATTCTGGTTTTACGGGTAGAAAACTCACATTACTCTAGTCTCTATCAAATAGATTGGCCGTTTATTCAAACCCTAGAAAAAAATTACACACAAGGAAAAACAACAATCGTTTTTCTTCCAGGCTATAACAGCACCCAACCTTTAGAAACTCAAATGAATCTTGCCTACTATCCTGAATCGAACTTTATTTATGGAACTCACTTACTGTCAGTCATTTCGATTCGGTTTACACGCACTCCATATATTATTTTGGGTTCACACAATCAGATTCAATCATATGTGAGTAAGAACAAAGGAGATTATCTTGTTTATGATTTTGCTAAAAGGCAAATGATGCCTGTCACTGAGTTCTTATCGCCGATAGATACTTCGCAGATTGATTTGACTTCTCTGAGTGAAGACCGCTATCTATTTCGTGATATGGACGAAAATATTCGTAAAATAGAGGGTGCTGTTATCTTTGATAGAAAGCTCTACAAAACTTTCGTTACTCACCCGAATTGCAGTGATAAGCCCGCTACATTAACTGTAACTGTTCCTTTAACAAACTCTCGTTGTCAGCTTACATTTAGACTCTTGAATATTCAAGATACAGAAGGCCGAACAACTTCAGATGGAACTCAAGTGCAAGTTATTATAAATGGAAATGAAGTTGATTCAATGACACTCAAGCCAGTCGATCCCGAACAATCAAAAAAACTTTATCATTATGCTGTGCCAGGATTAGCGAACCAAACTGCAGAAATTAAGTTTGTAGTCACAGATGGTGGACGAAAAAACTGTAACGACGACAAGATTTTTATTGCTGAACCATTGCTGAATTGTCGTTAGTTCATGGAAGTAAAGTGAGTATCAAAAATAGGCTTTGACAAACCCATTGAAGTTACGAGCCCGTTCAAGCAAAATAGCTAACCAATACTTCTGCCAGACTCCTTTTGGATAAGAACCCATACAAATTCTCCACCAGTTTAACAGATCTCTTTGTGTTTTAAAGTTTTTCCATTTTCCAGAGGTAGTGTGCTTGTGGTGGTAGACAACTGCGTTATTTGCTAAGACGCAGTACATCCCTAGTTTTCTGGCTCTCAAAGCGAGGTCAACATCTTCTAAGTAAGCAAAAAAACTGGTTCTAAATGCATTCGTTTTATTTAATAAATTTCGAGTATAAAGACAAGCAGCGGCATCAGGTCCAAAAGGCTCAGCGAAGAAGTATTTATCAGAGGAGTCAAAAAAGTGAGTGTTATTTAACCAGTGATCTTTGACTGATTCATTTGGAAATACTTCATTCTTTGGATTAGTCTCTAAAGCTGTTGCCTTCCCCCGCCACCAAAAAGTGAATCCCTTTGAATCAATTTTTTTGCTATTCGATAACAGAATTGTACTTGCCACCATATCAGCACCAGTTTGCTGTTGTGTCAACACAAGTTGCTCTAAGCAAGATCTATCAAGTGTGGTGTCATCATTTAAACAAAACACGAGTTCACCTGTACTTACTTCAAAGCCTTTATTCATCGCTTCAGCAAAACCTTTATTCGTCCCCAACCAAATCCAGTCAAGAACAAAAGGTAACTGAGCTTTTTGATACGATTGAAAAAAACTGGTGTGTGCTGGAGTTTGCTTGGTATTACAAACTATGTAGACATGAACACGCAAATTTTCATGATCAGCTTTGCTGATGCTGTTGAGACATTCTTTGAGAACTTGGTACTGAGTCAGCAATGTCGGAATAATAATATCAACGGTAGTCTTCATGGTGAGTTTTTTTGCAGGAAGTATTGAACTGTGTACTGTAGACCTGTTGATAGATTTACTTGTGCTTGCCAATCGATGACTTCTTTCGCTTTAGACGGGTCAGCTGTTAACACTAAAGGGTCACCAGGACGCTCTGGATAATTTTTAATATGTGCTGGTTTACCAATTAATTTTTCTAGCATCAGGATCACGTCTCGAACTGATACTGGTTGGTTAGTTGCAAGGTTCAAGTAGTGATAGCGATGTGGTTGCTTTAGAGCGAGCTCAAGTGCTTTTAGGTGTGCATTTACCACATCCGAAATATAAATATAGTCACGCAAATGTTGGCCGTTTCCCCAGACAGTGACTTCTTGGTCATGAAGAACTTGCTCAATGAAACGAGGAATGGCGTGGCTTTCAGGCTGATGATGTTCTTCTGGTCCGTATAGATTAAAGTAGCGGAGTCCAATCCCAGTCATGTTGTACGAAGCCACATACGAACTGACTAAGCCTTCCATTGCCAGTTTTGTCATCCCATAGGGATTAATTGGCAGCGTCCGATCATCTTCTTTGATAGGAGTATGAAGAGGATTTCCATAAACTGCTGCACTTGAAGAAAAAATAAAAGTAGGGACATGATTCAACCTCATTGCTTCTAAAATTGAGACAGTTCCTGAAATATTTACATCAACAAATTTTTGTGGGAACTTGACTGACTCGCCAGCTTCAATTAAGGCAGCTAAATGAAAAACAACTTCAGCATCGCGAATCTCAGCGTTCATTTTTTCAGTGTCACAAATATCAGCAATGACTGTCTCAAACTCTGGGTTGGGTTGAAGATCAATATTTTTTAGTTGGTGACCAGCAGCTTTCAACGCTCTGCACAGATGACGTCCTAAAAATCCAGAGCCACCTGTCACAATAATATTTGCCATCTCACTCCTAACTTAACCAGTATCCTTGTACAAATAAAACTGTATTTATTACCAGACTGATACTAAAGACTGTAATGATACCCCATTTTAGCTTGGGGTGTTTGGTTGTCTCATCTATGAATAATAAGTATAAAGGGAAACAAACCAGTAGATATCTTGGCATGCTGGAGAAGGTACCAGTCAGTGTTGGTAAAAAGAACGCTCCTAAACCAAATAAAACATAAGATAAGCGAACGGATCGAGCTGACCAGAGAAGTCCTAGTAAACCCAACCCTCCAGCTAGAAACTCAAGGATTGATGTGTAGTATCTCCAACTGAAGGGATTCGTGGTGAACAGAATCTTCAAGGCTCTCCACAGAACCTGTGGATATACCACTAAACTTTCTTGTCTTCCGGCCCCGAACTGAGTTTGTACATGAAGAAAATACAGTGGATCATGAAAATCTTTCGTCAAGTAAAGCATATAGGCTATTAACCCCGACATCCCAATGAGAATCAGAAGTAACGCCTTCCACTCAGATTTTATCCATTCTGATAGTTGCTGAGAAAAAGGTGCTTTGAGCGTTTTGGCTAATTGTTCAGCTCGCCACTGCAACCATGATTCAATCACCAATGCAGGAAAAAGAAACGCTCCAACTATTCGAGTGGCTGTGGCAACCATCATCCAGAGTGAAGTTACCCACCAGGACTTATTTTTGGCAGCCCAAAAAGCGGCAATGACTGCCAGAAAAAACAGCGACTCAGTATATAAAGCGCCAAAAAATAATGCCGTTGGAAAGCTCAACAGCAAAAGTGTGCCGTACCATGCTTGCGTAGATTTCAAAAAACTTTTCAAAAAACCATACCAAGTAATTAAGCTGGCTAGCGCAAATGTATTTGTTACGAATAAACCTTCTAAAAGAAGATTGAGATGATGGTCAGTCAATAAGAAGAGAGTTCTCAAAACAACAAATGGCAGCATCGGGAAAAAAGCCTGAATCAAACCTGTTCCAAGATACCCTTTTTCAGCAATAGTTAAGTAATGAACACCATCAAAGTTTGCCCAACTATACAGCCATCGAGGTAGATGATATTGCTCCGAGAGAGTATCTGCATATGGAAAGCTTGGAGCATATTTCAAAAAGTGATCTGCTACTCCACCAACGGTAAATAAAGCGATTCGCCAAACAAGAAAGAGTAAAACTAATTGAATAACCTCACTTTTAGTAATTCTCAGAGCAATTTGTTTTGAGTAGAAAGTCATAAGATTTATTTTTTATGATTATGAGCTAAAAACCACTGGCCTACGACTAAAATTATATACAGTCCAGTTAAGAGACTGACTGTGTTGCCAATTACCCTTGACCAAGTCCATTGGGTGAAACGAGTTACGATGTTGTACATTCCAGGAGAGAGTTGATAGGCGATCCTACCAGAAATTTCTTTATTCTGAAGATAGTTGACCATTGTAGATCTTGCAGAATTTTTATTGGTAATGAGTGTTTCCCAGCCAGGAAAAAACATGGTTGGTTCAACAACTGTGACTGGAGTTACTGCAACCACTGTGTATTGACGGACCGAACCATTCCATTGTTGGACTGAAGTGCTGCCTTCCCCTTCTAAAATACGTGCCGTTGGTTGCCAGTTGGCAAATTCTTGATAGGTGAAATTTTTTGGTAGGTCCTCGTTGCTAGTAGTTGTACTCTGCTCAAAAAGTTCATACTCAACTCTTTCTTTATGCAGATACCCAACTGGAGTTAAACGCCAAACAATTATCAGTTGAATGCCTAAAGCAAGAGTAATGGCAATTCTTTGCCAACGAATGTTTTGTTGAACTACCCATGCCACCAAAGCAGAGCTGGTTAATGTTGCGAACAGTCCTAACCGCCATGGAAATTGAATGAATCTGGCTAGGGGAATAAGTTGCCAAATTGACGATGTCCCGCTGAGTTGAAAGATCAACAAACCAATGGTCACCACTAACATCACCCAAAAAAATTGATTGAATGTTTTGCTCATTTGTTTTTGTTGAAGTCCAACTCCTGCAAAAGCCCACCCAATTGCACAGAACAAAGCTACCCACTCAGCAAAACCAAAGGCAAAAGATAATGAATCAACTGCTCCAAGATAGGAAAAACCGAACTGGAGTGGACTAGCCAGTAGTTGCTGAAGTGTTGGAAAATGTTGCAGATATTGTTGAGCGAGTGAACTTCCGCTAATAATAATTGCAGATTGTTCGGCCAGTGCAGGCAGCCAGAACCATAAACTTAACCCTATACCAAGGGCGGTAGCTCCTCCGACAGAGAGTAGCTGTTCTTTTTTCTGCCACAGTCGCCAAATGCTATATATCAGTATTAATGGTGTCCCAAATAAAACAGTCACGTTGTGCGAGAGAAAAAAACAGCCAACTAGAACTCCACCAATTACAGTCATGGGTGAAAGCAGACCTGTTTTTTGATTCCGTAACTTTTCTACCCAGAGCAACCACCAACTCAAACACGCTAATCCTAAAACTTCACCAATGCTGCCACGATAGATGACTGTTTGGACAAGGTAAGGTGAAACAATAATGCTCGTTACTGCAGCAATTTTTGCCCAGGTACCCATTCCTAATTGGGTCAACCACATCCAAAAACCGACTACAAGTGCAACTACCGCTGCTGACATAATGAACTTAAACGTGAACTCATACGAAATTTTGATCAGTGAGAAAGGAACTGATAAAATATTTGGCAGTGGATAGTTATAGTTAAACACAGGATAGCCATAGCGATGAAAAAGATTTGGAGCAAAACGAGGTGGCCACTGCCCTTCTTTTAAAGCAATTTTATAGTTAGCGAAGCGAGCGAGGTGATTTTCTCCATCATGAGTAATCGGCACACCTTGATGAATATAAACGCGCAAAACACTCAGTGAGAGTACAGTACAGAACAAAATTAAGCAAAATAATGAAAAAGCTGAACGGAGTTTAATCATGTTTGGTGAAGAACTTGTTTATAGACTGCTGCAGTTTGGGCAGCGACTTTGGTCCAACTAAATGTTTGACTCCAAATATAGGCAGCTTTGAGTACTCCTTGTCGATGGGGTTTTGACCAATTCAAGATTTTCTGAACTGCTTCGCCAAACGACTCTGCCTGTGGTTCTACCAAAACTGCATGATCTCCACTGACCTCGATGATTGATGAGTTATGTGCAGCAATCACGGGAGTTCTTGCTTGCATCGCCTCCAAAATAGGCAAACCGAATCCTTCATATAAAGATGGTTGAACGTAGGCAATCGCTCCTGAATACAGTGCTGATAATGCTTGAGTATCGTTGACATCAATATCAATTACAAAGTGAACACGCTTCGCAACATCACTTAGTGCTACTTGGGTTTCAATCCACTTCCATTCCGGAATATCTTGGGGATAAAAGTTTTTACCGACACAAATAAGATGGATATTGTCTGGAATAAACTTCAACGTTTTAATCAGTTGGGAAATGTTCTTATTATAGTTAATGTCACCGACATACAATATGTACTGTCTCGGTAGTTTTTTAGTTCGGAGAACTTCTTTTTGAGTATCCTCTGTTTGTGTAGAAATTAAAGTTGATGCTGCTAAATGAATAACATGAACTTTATCTGTGTTTAGTTTAAGTAATTGAAGAATATCTTCTTTAGCAGAGTTTGAGTCAGTAATGACTGCCTCGACACTTTTTAAAGCTAATGCTTGTTTGTAAAAACGGAGCAAACCCTTCTTACCAGGTTTGTAATAGTGAGGGAACTTTAAAGGAATAAGATCATGGATTGTGACTACCGTTTTAAATTTTCGAAAAAGTGGTAAAGTGTCAAAAAAAAGATCAAAAAAGGGATAGTGAACAACTGTTGAGTTCTGGTCTAGAGGTGGTGATGATCTTAAGATATTTTGCAGATCTTTTTTACTCTCAATAGGAAGAACTCTTAACTCATCTTGCTGCTCCAACGCTTCTTTGAGCAGCCGTGTATAGGTGCCAATACCACGAATTTGACTACCAGTTTGGAGTGGTGAAGTATCAAGTAAAACAGTAATCTTGCCTTGTTTAGTATTAAGATTTTGCATAACGTTCACAAAACTTCAGATATATGACAGGATAATGAAGTCCACTACAGACTGCAAATAAAAAACCGGCTGTTCCGTCAACTAATCCTTTGTGTCGAATGTATAACGAAAAAAAGAGAGTCAATGGTTCCCATATAAAGTATTGAAGAGCCATTCCTAAACTAGGTTGCCTGTGTTGCTGGTATAAATGTTCAGCTGAGAAACTGGTGTAGGTATTAAACTTTCGCAGATAATCAGCAAAGGTCGGATTACTGTAGTGCAGTAAATGACCATCAGCCCAATCGAGCTCACCATCAACAACCATTTGCTCATGCACATCTTTTTGAGGTAAATGTGATTTACCCTTTTGATACAGGCGAATTACCGGGTCAGGATACTGACCTCCTTTTGTCAGAAATCGGCCAAAAAATAAATTTTTTCTTTTAATCCACCATCCTGCTGGAAGCACTTCTTTCCGTAAAATGCGTTGATGTGTTTCGATAATAAATTGACGGAGCTTGTCATCAACTACTTCATCAGCATCCAGTTGCAGGACTAAGTCGCCCTGTGCTTTATCCATAGCTATTTGCTTATTAATATGAAAGTTGGCTTTATTGGTTGTGGAGACAACTGCAGTTGTAAACTGTTTTGCTAGTTTGACTGTGTCATCAGTTGATTCACCATCAACCACAATAATCTGATCAGCCCAATCTTTTACGGCAGCTAAACAGCGTCTGATATTTTTGGCTTCATTGTGGGTAGCAAGAACAACAGAAATCATAAAGTTAGGGTTGATCAATCAACCAGTTATTAAAAGTTGGGTTCCACTCAATTAAATGTTTATCTTCAGAGACTCGATCTTCACGGTGGGCGATAAAACGATATTGACCTACTCGATACCCATACTTTAGTCCTATTCTATCAGGCAAATGATGGTTGATTGTTTGGAAGAATGTTGTTGGTGGCATTTTCAGGTACCAAGCAACTGAAACATATAAAAAGCCGTTTGGGTCGACAATTGCAGCTTGGTCTTGATTGTTATTCGTCGTTTTTTCCACACTTTGCAGAGCTGGAAGTAGACCAGCTTGCAAAATCTCTGCGCTTTGTTTTGGGTAACGAGTAAAGTAACTAAAGTAGTAGCGATGAATCTCTAGATACAAGCCAATACTTAATAACAAAATAAAGAAAATTTGGGCAGTAGTTCTCTGAGTAGTTCTGAGTGAAACTTCCTGCCAAATATACTGAATGCCTAAACCACTAAACAGACAAATCAAAAAGAAGAAGAAAAGACTCCGAGTGGCATGAGGAGCATCAACGGTAATCACTGCCGGGATGAGTGAAGTAACGAACAAGAATAAAATTGCTTGATATTGCTTGCGCGTTTGTTCTAAGGATCGTTTGGAGAATGCTTTCCAAATAGATCTCAAAATGCCAACGATGAATAATAGGTAGGTGGCTAAAAATAAGTGACCATAACCTGGAAGGGTATGCCATGGGTGTTGCCCTCCGCGCCAGACTAAAAATTGTGGTGAGAGTGACTGAACATATCGAGTAGCAACTTCTCTGCCAAAAAAAACAAACCTGTTCCCAATCAGTTTTTGAGTTACTCCTGTGAATGAATTGTGGTAGTTCACAGATTGCTGCCAAAGTGTTTCATCAGTAAAGATGGTGATACCACTTTTCTGATGGTTGATTGAAGAAAATAAAACAATACCCGACAGGAAAAGCAACGATAAACTCACAACTGGAAAACTATATCTTCGCCAGTTTTTAATACCGCGTTGGAGGATCATTGCCATAACTAAAAATGGTAGAAGTAACAATGGAGTGTTATAGCTAAAAATAGCGAGAACTAACAACAAAAGACTACCAATATCAAGCAACAGATATTGACGAAAAGAAAGTCTGGCTTTCTTCCCTGCATAGAAGAGAAGGAGCAGAGCACCGACAAAAAACCCCAGACCCACATTTGCCTCCCAAGCCATCCGCGAATAAAAAAAGAAGATGGGTTGAAAAGCTATGGTTGCGGCGACCCATAAAGAAGCTCCTTTTCCTAATCCCAAAACCTTCCGTGCGCATAAAAATCCTAGAAGCACGAGGACTATTCCGGCAATTGCAGAAGGGAGCCGGACGACAAAGTCGTTGTAGCCAAATAGCTTAAAAAATCCAACCAGCAAAAAAGGATATCCAGGCAATTTATAGTCTCCAAATGACTCGAGTGTAATTGGCCAGGTCCTTCCCCACTCATCTTTGCCTGTCTGATTCAATAGAAAAGCGTTGTATGCCAATGCAGCTTCATCACGGTTTAAAGTTGTTGGCAATGTTGCCAAGTGATGAAGTCGCAGTATGGTAGCTATAAATATAACTAGAATTAGAACTATTCCAGTAAAGATTGAGCGAGAAAACGGAGTGCGTTGAGTTAAGTGAATTTTTTTCATCGAGTAAAAGTAGCTATAGCAAGTTTATTACTCCAAACCTCATCATGAATATACTGAATGTTACATCTATAACTATTGGGTAAGGGGCAGCTTTTCGCAAAGAGTGTGTTTTCGCCAACTACTAGAGTACAAGAAGATCCTTCTGGTGGAGAGCAATACTGCTCAATTGATTTTGTTTCCCCAGCTACGATAAATGACTGCCCTTCTGTGAATTTTTTTGCCAACTTGGACTGATCAACTCCACCGAACTCAATCCTTGCAAAGTTCTTGTCGATCCGATCAGTCTGAAATTTGTAGTTTTCAGACGGCCAGCCCTGAAATTCTTTGGCAGAGTATGGTCCATACGCCATTAACCACAGATAAAAGCGGTCATCAAAAGGCTGAATTACGATTGTTTGGCCATCTTTTGCCAGTTGAGTGATTTTTTGTGCCAGGGGTTTATAGCCACTTTGCCAGTCATTGGCGGAAAGTTTTGGGTAAACCTGAGTGTAGAACCACCAAAAGTGTAGAAAAGAGCCAGCGTAGAGCAGGACAATGATCAGTTGGAGCTTATATCTCGATAGCCATATCCACCACCAGGTTGTTCCAAAACCAATAATCATGCTTAAGGGAATCAGTGCATTTAATGAACGGAGTGCATGTGGAGTATTTTCAGGTACAGAAGCTGGTAGTAACGCAATGAACCACCAACCAATCAAAAAAAGTCCGAGTGATGGATGTCTTTTTAGCAAAACAATCAGACCAACTATAAATGCTGGAACAAAAGCCAGTAAAAATAATCCAAACTGGCCAGTTCCGTGACGGAGGTTTGGATCTCCATTCACAAATAAAAATGAGCCGGATAAGTTATCACTATAGTTCTTTGCTAACTCTCTAAACATCAACCAATACCGATGATAAAAGACTCGGTCGATGAATGTATTCCCAGCTAACTGACGATAGACATTACTTTGTATGGCTAGTTTTTCATTATTTAAGACTGAGTCAGTCCCTAGCCGGAAACGGTCAGCGTCTTTGGCCAGAGGTGAGCGTAAGAGCGGAATCAACACAATCACAAATACTAAGGAACCTGCTAACGAATGGATTAAAGCTTGCCAGGGAAACTGGAGTTTTTTCCATGAAAATAGTAGCTGTTGTCTGCAAATAGCCAACCCAGATACACCTAAATAAACAAATGGCCACACAAATCTGACCGAAAAATAGGTGTAGGTTGCCAGCGAGCCAATCAAACCAGCCAATAAAAAGAATCTGAGCTCCTTTTTGTACAGGCCCCAAGCAGTTGCGAGCATCGAAGCTCCAAATAAGGCTTGAGCAAGATGCCCTTCAAAAGCTGTTCGTGAGAACATAACTGACCAAGGAGTGATTGCTACCACAACCATTGTCAGGAGTTGTGCTAACTCCAAAAATTTTTGGCGGTAGGGTGTTTTTGTTCCAATCTGGAGTAACACTCTTATTAATGCGCCAGCAATTATCACCGTGAACACTCCAGCCAAGGCAGATGGCAGTCTTAATCCAAATTCGCTCAAGCCGAAGACTTTACAACTGACTGCAGCTGCCCAGATATAAACTGGCAACTTGTAGTCTCCGTATGAAGGATAGATCAGTTGATACCAGGGTAGATTGTGCATATCTCTACCTGTTGCCAAAACAGACTTGATATCTACCAACATGGCTGCTTCATCCCAATAGACTGAAACAGGAAATCTACCTAATTGCCAGATACGGAGTACTCCAGCCAAAAAAACAACCAAAATAAAAAAGATCCAAAACCAACGACGTGGCATACAGATGATGATATCATCATCTGTATATGAAAAAGTTGACGACTTCAGTTACTCCTTTGAAGTGGAAATTGCTTATTGTTTTGTTCATTTTTTCGCGGATCTTAATTTGGTTCACTCCTCCACCAGAATTTACTGAGATTATTTATAGTTACATGCCCTATGCTCATTTGTGGGCCAGTGGCACACGTCCTTATCTTGATCAATGGTTCGAGTATCCGCCAGCCACTATTCCATTGTTTTATGTCCCTCATATGATTGACATGACTACTCGCTATTGGCCGATTCATTTGAATTATTCAAACGCATATCGAGGAATACTTTTAATTATTGATGCACTTTTATTTACGGGGATTATTTTGACATTGAAGAAAAGGAAAGTTACTGGTCGTTTGTTTTGGGTGGCAGTTGGTATGTATCTGTTTTTAACAACTAAAGCTCATCACTTTATTTATGACACTATGGACCTAAGCTTTGCAGCAGCAATGGTATTCGGTGTAATTGGGCCATTACTACTGACTGGGTTCAAAGGAAAGTTTAGTCAGTGGTTTGGTTTTTTCTTAGCCACCGCATTGAAGTATGTAAATGCACCACTAGCTGTTATCTATGCTGTGATTGATCGACGGCAAATCATCCGATCGGCAATAGCAGGAGCCTTAGCACTTGCAGTTGTTTGGTTGGTCCCAGTGGTTCTCTATCGTTCTTCTCTGCAAGTCAGCCTGGTCTATCAACAGTTACGAGGTATTCAAATCGATACAGCGACCTCGATCATTTTGCGAACTATAAACGTTTTTACCAAGAGTGAAAAAGTCATTGAAGTCTACAAAAACTATGAAATTGCAGGACCTCTGACAAACCAGGCCAAAAGAATTCTTTCTTTTGCTTTCCCAGCTGCAATTGGAGTGTTTCTTTTGGGTTCAACTATTTTTATTCTACGTTCTCCAGTGGAAACAACAGACAACCGTTTTGTATTGGCAAGTCACTTCACTCTCGGATACATATTAGTTTTCATGATCTTCGCTAAAGTGTTATCGACACCATTTCTGTTATGGCACTTACCATTTTTAGCAATTTATCCATTTACTAGTGTAAAGCGTCAAGCACAGTATGCAGTCTTATCATTTTTAGTTATTTTTAGTTCAATGACCAAAGTTTCAAATATGGAAATTCTTATTTTTCCTTTGCCATTAATTATCGGTTGGGTGCGAACACTCAGTTTCATGGCAATGTTAGTGATTTGGTTACGGGATACTAGTAATTTACAGGGAAAATTAATTGCCGAAGTTAATTACGAACCTCAGCCAGAACCCACACTACCTGCCCACGGAGGTCCTTCACCTCGCCGATCTTCTCGACAAAAGAAAATTGTTTCTGCAGCTGTTTAAATTGATCAGCTGAACAGACAACTAACCCAGGAGCAGCTTCATTGACTGAGTTAATAAAATGCAGGTTTTGGAAAGTCAGAAACTCCCCTTGATCTTTTTTTGCAATGTTCTCTTCAGCCTGAACTTGTCGTGGATCTGTTTGACTAAAGAACCAGTAATACATTGCTGGTCGACCATATTCACGCGTAATCAAAATAGGCTGATCGGGGTGAGTAACTTTGTATTGATTCACCCGAGTGACCATCTGTTTATACCCGTACTGCCATTCTGAAGCTGCAAGGATTGGATAAATTTTGGTGTAGTAGCGCCAGTACATCCACCACTGCACACTGCTCACAAAGAGTAAGGTGATAACTCCCACCCAAAGAACATATTTTGGTTTTTGTTTCTTCAACCACAAAAGTGAAACAGTTAAGCCTATTGTTATGGTAAAGAGAAAGATTGGTGCTGTCGGTAATATTCTAAGTGCATGAGGTGCAGCTTTGGTAACTGCTGCCGGAAAAATCCCAATCATCAACCACCACAGCAAGAACAGTATATACATTCGAAGTTTTTTATTTTTAAATGTCTGAGCAGCAAGAAAAATAATTCCAATACTTAACCAAGTTGCATCGGTAAAGTAAAGAATACCAGTAAATCCAGTTGAGTGACGAAGATTTTGATCACCATGAATAAATAAAAAATCGACTGAAAAATGGGTCAAAAAATTACTGAGGGTTTGTGAGGCAAGATAGATATAGCGATGACCAAAAATTTTAGCACCAATACTGTTCCCAGCCAGTTCACGAAATTGATTACTCTGAACAACGTATTGGCCGTCAGCATATAAGCTTGTTTCCGCAAAGCGTTGCTGAGTAGTTGGATTACCGACACTCAGAAGGAGTGGAAAAACCAAAACGGCAAACAGAAAGATTACCACCACTGCTTGTTGTATGGCCAGTTTTCTTTTTAAATGCTCAAAAAGAGCTGGTGAAAACCAAATCATATTCAAACTGATAAACACTGCAGGAGCTATGATTCGTGTGGCATGATAGGTATACATTGATAGGACAGCCAGAACAGCAGTTGCGAACATTTTAATTAACCGAGAAAACCCTTGAGTCGGTGACTGTTCCACCCACAGACCACAGACCACTGACCACAATAATAAACAACTTGCTAAATTAACTTCCCAACCTCCCCGTGAGAACTGGATCAACCATGGAGAAGTAGCAGCTATAATCATTCCAAGTAAAAACACCCAACCAAAAAAAGTTTTTTTCTGATTAAGCCAAATAGCTTGAGCCAAAAATTGCGCGAGTAATCCAACGCCAATGACAATCAAAACTCCGGCGAGTGCGCTTGGTAATCTGACTGCTGTTTCGTTGAGACCGAAAAGGGCAATAAAAGGAACAACTGCATAAAAGTATCCACTTGGTTTGTAGTCTCCAAAAGAGCTAAAAGCGACCACTGGCAATGGCTGACCATGATGATCTTTGCCAGTTTTGACAATAGAGTATGCATCATATCCAAGAGCTGCTTCTTCCCAGTATAGAGAAGGCGGTAAATTGTCTAGTTGCCAAATTCGGACGAAGCAAGCGAATAAGACGACTCCGATGCATAAAAATAAAAAATAACGATCAAGTAAATTTACAAAAAACTTCATGGTACCTTCACGACTACAAATCGAATACTGCCATTACTTCCATATATCAGATGCTCAGCCAGTTTTGGTTCAAGCTGAGCAGGTGTAGCAATAATTAAAGTATTATGACGGGTAATTAAGTCTCCTACCGTAATTTTATTTGTGAATTCATACTTAATTAAAGAACCCCCGTGATACTCGTACGGCGATGTGCCTCTACCGAATAATGCGTAAATATATGGCTGTTCATAAGAAGAAGTAAAAAGTATCTTTTCGACTGTTGGTTCATAGTGTTTGGAGTACTCAACAGCTTCTAAGTATCCATCTTTAAACTCATCTGCGGAAGTTTTGGCAAAAGTACCGTAGTAATGATTGAGGTAAGATACCAAGAAAAATAAATGAAGCAGCAAAGTGGTACCCAGTACAGCCGATCCAATCAAGCGGCCCTTTAATTTTTCGGCAAGAAACTGCCAGCCTAATACCGCTAAAAATAAAAACCCCGGCAAAGCCAACAACATTCGATTACTATGAGGGACATCAACACCAATAGCAGCCGGAATTGTGCCGATAATCACCCACAAAATTCCACAGCCTACTGCAGTCAGAAAACCACTCCTTCTTTTTCTGATCAAGTTTTGAACACCAGCAATTCCGGCAACCACAACCAAAAACAACTCAGTCGGATACAAAATACCCCATTGACCATCTCCGTGACGTAAGGTCGGTGTCTGACCTTGAATTAAGTAACTGAGTCGAAAATGAACAGTAAAGTGTTGAGTGAACTTTTGGAGTAACTGTGGGAGAGCTAAACCTTCTCGGAAAATAGAAGCTTGTTGAAATCGGTCAGCTCCTGCTCCCCAAATAGAGTCGATTGCCAACGGTAGTAAATAGATAATAAAAACCAAACACCATAGTAAAGTAGCTCTCCATTTGGTTTTTAGTTTTGATCTGAATAACCACCCCAAAGTTAGAAGCAAAAGCGGTGTCACAATCTTACTGCTGTGATAGGTATACAGTGATGCTGCTAAAAGCATTGAACTCATCAACCAAATCAATTTTGTTACAAAGTGAGGTAGCTCTGTACGAAGTTTCTGTGTTTTCTGACTCAACACAAAAACTAATCCAGCCACACCCCAAATCAGAAAATTCAATGCCATTCCACTCTCAAACCCAACACGTGAGAAATGAAGATGCCAGGCAGAAGCAGTTATCAATACACCACTTAATAATGCTGCATTTGTGCTGGTCAAAACCGGAAATGTCGATTCTTTTTTGATCAGCATCCATTCTTCCCACAGCAACTTCACCACTACCATCCATCCAATCACTGCCAATACACCACTCAGCGCAAAAGGCAAACGAACTGCCCACAGATTCAAACCAAATAAACGGACGGAAACACCAGTTACATAAATAGCTAAGGGTGCCTTGTAATCCCCAAACGATTGAAAAGAAATTGGCAGTTTTTTTAACCATTCATCTCTGCCTGTAGTAGCAACGGCAAAACCATTGTAGCCAATAGCTGCTTCATCCCAAGTCATTCCATGTGGGACTTGTCCAAGCTGATAAAAACGAAGCACTATTGCCACTAAAAGAATCAGTCCAGCAAAAAGAATCTGTAGTTGCAATGGCGCCAAGATTGGTGCTTTTGTCCACCAGTATGGTTGCCAGAATAGATAGTCTAGTTTTTGTTTCCAAGTTGCGTTTTTTTTGATGAATGTATTGGCATGTTGCCAACTCATATTGGTCATCTTTTTTCGACCAAACTCAGACGTATTTGTTGACTCATGGTCATGATCAACTTCTGCTTTTTGATCAAAAAGAACTTTCCATCCATTTTTTTTAGCACGAAAAGAGAGATCAACATCTTCCCAGTAGGCTGGATAATAGTCAGCACTGAAACCTTCAAGAGCCAACCACTTCTCTCGATCAAACATACTGCTGCCACCACTTGCCCAGCCAGTTTCACCGGTTTCAAAGTGATCAGCTCGACGATGCACAAACATCCCACGTTTAAACTCCAGAACATTCTTGCCACCGAAGACTTCCTTTTTAGTCAGGGGATCGTGTTCATGTTCGAGACAACTAACGGCAAAAATAGATGGGTTTGCGAAGTGAGTAGTTAATTGATGAATGGTATCGGGATGTGGGGACACATCAGAGTTAATTAAAAAAACTAATGAATGGGTTGCTTGTTGAACAGCTTGATTACAGCTTTCCGCAAAACGTTTATTTTGTTGATTCCTGAGTAAAATCACCGAACCATTTTTTTGGCCGTATTTCCAGCTTCCATAAAGAATCTCTCCATCAAAAGAGAACTTTAACGAGTCCTTTTTTTTGTGTGTAAAACTAGTTTGTATAGACGGGAATTTTTTCTGTAACCATTCCCATGAGTTGTCACTACTCTGATCATCAATCACGATTAACTCATCTTCGTTCCGCATCGCATTGAGTACCGCAGGCAAATGTTCTTGGAGAAGTGCCCGACCGTTATACGAAGGAACAATCACTGAGACAGTTGGATGATAACTTTCTGTTGACATAACTACCTGCCTATCATCTCATATAAAGTTTGGCAGAACCGAGCTTCAGAGAAGTCTTGGACTTGTTGACGAGCCATCCGTTGCCAATCTGGCCAAAAGTTTGGGTACTGCAGAACATGAGTGGTGATATGACAACACTCTTCGATGCTCTGCCACTGAAAATCCTTAAAGTCTTCGCCAACTACCTCAAGCTGACCACCCTTGCCGACCACAATCGGAATACAGCCACTGGCCATTGCTTCAGCTGTACTAATGCCAAAGTGTTCAACTTGTTCTGGATGTTTTTCTTGATCAACTTGATATCCAGCAGCGTGCCAGTAAATTATTGCCTTGCTATATAACTGCAAAAGTTCTTTTCGGGATAACTGGTGATAAAACTGGACAGGTAAACCTTTAGCAAACTGTTTGACTTCCTTTAGGTATGACTCATCTTCTACTCCACCGACTAAAACTAACTTCCAACCTTTCAATAACTCTGGCTGCTGATCCTTCAGTTGTGCAAAAGCTTGAACCAGAATATCTTGTCGTTTGGTATGAAGTTGGCGAAAGAAACGACCGACACTTAAAATGATTTTTTCTTTATGATCTGTTGGTTGAAAACAGGCTTGATCAATAGCTGGATAATGAACGTACTGAATTTTAGTTCTCCATGATTTTTCAACAATTTGTTTGGTGAAAAGAGAGTTAGTGTTTCGAATAGACCAATTGTTTAGTTTTAAACGCTCAGAGAGAGTGGCCAGTTTGTTGGTAAAAGGAATTTGGATGTGGAGAATATTTTTTTTCGCCCCACTGAAGAACATACTGCCATCAGTGACTGCAATACACAGATCAAACTTTCGTGTCCACAAGAACTTTTTGAGTGCAGAGCTCCCAGGATAAAGTGGACCTGGGATAAAGGTAATGTCTTTCAATGAGCGCTGCAAAAAATGCTCATAGTCTTTAACATATCCAACAATTTCAATTGTTTTACAGCTAGCTGGCAGAACTACCTGAACACGATGTTCTTTGGCTAAAGTTCGCGCCACATCAAAAAAATACTTTTCACCACCGCCAAAATGTTTAGGCACATACGGTGAATATAAACAAATTTTCATCGATCCTTTGATAGTTGAGCGTCTTTTTTCCACATCTTCATAAACTCAAGTTCTTTGGTGTAGTATTTCTCTTCTAAACTTGGGTGCTGTTGCAGTTCCCAAAGTTGAACATACACAAGATAACGATTCATTGCTTGGATGCCTGCTTCAATGATCCCTTCTATCCCATCTTTTCGACCAGACCAGAGAAATGCGCGACGAATAAACTCCATGACTGTTTTACGAAATAATACCCAAACAGTTACTGGTGGTGTATTTGCTTCAAACAGTAATCGCGCTTCAACTGGAGTCCAAGCTGCTGTTTTATACAAACCATCGATCGTATTCCGGTGAGTCAGATGAAATAAGCTACTATGTAAGCGCGTCACTGCACCATTGAAAACTGGACTTTCATGAATATCGCCCTTCCAACCAGCTAATGCTTTTCTGCGGAAGATCCGGATTACGTATTCTTTTTCCCACCCTCCATGAGTGAAGAACTTGCCATACATCATATTTTCGCGGTGAATTTCTAGCGCGTTTGTTGATGTTGTCTCAATCTGCACCAAAATTTCTTTGGCGAGGCGAGGCGTAGCGCGTTCGTCGGCATCAATGTAAAACAGCCAATCTGTGTTGCAATGACGCAGTGCCTCTGTTCGCCTTTCAGCGAAAGAAGACTGCCGACTCTGAATCACTTTTGCTCCCAATCGCTCTGCCAGTCCAACAGTTTGATCCCGTGAGTTAGTATCAACAACTATAATTTCTTGACACCACCGTAATGTTTCAATGCAGTTGGCCAGCATTGCTTCTTCGTTTTTGGTCAAGATAATAGCGGTAATGTTTGGTACAGACATAATAAGCAAAGTTAATACACAGCTTGTTTTCCCATACGCCCAACTGCCCAGTCAAGAGCTGCTCGACGTAAAACAGCTTGAGACTGAAAAACTTGCAGTGTTGCCAACTTGAGAATTCTTAAGTAAAACCAGAAAAGTCTGAGAACTTGTGTCAGACTGCTTTTTTTCTGTCCACCTAAAAAGTGCATATGGGCATACTTCCAAAAGAAAAACAGCCGATTACGAGTTTGATAGTATTGATGCAGCACAGAACCAGCTCCTCCAGATGAGCCGGCATTTTTATGCCAAACGACAGCTTCTGGAACAAAGTAGAGTTGATATCCAGCTTGGATGATTCTCAGACTCCAATCGGCATCTTCGAGGTATAAAAAGTAACGTGGATCAAGTGTGCCAACTCTCTCTATGACTGTGCGAGGAAGTAATATACAACACCCCGTTGCAAACTCAGTTTGGTCAGTTTGGTCAAACTGTCCTCGGTCAACTTCATCCACCCCGCGATGGAAAGCATCTAAGTTTGCCCAGTCGATACTGCCACCAGCGAACCATAAGACCTTGCCTCGCTGTTCAGGTTTGTAACTTTTTTTGTGAAACTCATACCCCGGAGAAAAGTAAATCTTAGGAACTGCTATACCTAACTTTGGTTGTGCTTGGGCAACTGCGATCAACTTCTCTAAAAAATCTGGTTTAACTATTGTGTCACTATTCAATAAGACAACGTAATCGGGATCTGTTTCACGAACTGCGATGGAAATTCCTAAGTTATTTCCACTTGTAAATCCTAAGTTCGCATCACTGCGAATAATTTGGGTGTTTCGAGGTAAGTCTTTTTCTGGAATCTGTAGTATTTCTTTTGAACCATTATCAACGACATACGTATAAGTATGCATTCCAGTATGTTCAATTTTTGCTAGAGAGGATAAACACTCTTTTGTTTCGGCTTCGGTGTTGAAATGAACAACCACAATCGCAACAGTGATCATAGTAGGAGTATTTTACCTCTTTTTGACTATCTCGGGGAAGCTAACTACCACTGAAATTTGCGACGAAACTGCCACATCAGTTTTGTGAATCCACCAGAATTTTGAATATAGTAATCAGCTATCCAATAGCGGAGTTGGCGGAGAGATTGATCTAACATCTTGAGGATCTCATAAGTAGTGTGTTGTTCGGCAAAATGTCCAACTTGCCAACGTTTCAACTCTACTGAAACTTGATACATTGACTGTAAATATGACAACGCTAGACCATGCTCACCATCCAAATATCCTTTTTCTGCAAAAAAACGGCGGCTAAACTCATTAGTAAATGTCTGTGAAATATTTAGATCTTCTAGTTTTGGTTGTGTACTATCTGAAGATTTCTGCTGATCTTGTTCAACTTTAATGGTCGTGTAGCGATTCAATCGTTCTAAGAACTGTTCGACGGTTTGATAGTTGTAGTGAGTAATCGCTGATTCTGGCCGTGCTGGGAGATGAGTTGCCGTTCCGCTAATCACTGGTTGAGCATGAATTTTTTCTGGCCAGTTCACTTTGCCTGTTTGGAAAAAACGGAGTTGGTAATCTGGCCACCAGCCTGAGTGTTCAATCCATTTGCCAAAAATGACGTTTTGACGAGGAAGATAGTAAACATCAGTCGTTGTACTCGCAACCATTAATTGGCGGAGTTCTTGTTGCAAAGTAGCTGGTACTTCTTCGTCAGCATCAACAATCAGTGTCCAATCTGTTTTGACTTGTTGGAGGGCAAAGTTTCGGGCTGGCTCGACATAACCAACATCAGCGTGTTTAATGACTGTCGCACCATGATGTTTAGCGATCTGACGAGTGTCATCAGTACTCTCCATGTCAATCACGATCACTTGGTCAGCAAACTTGAGAGACTTCAAGCATCTTCCCAAAGTTTCAGCAGCATTTTTGGTGTGGACAAGAGCAGTTAGTTTTGCCATCTTCTTTCCATTCTAACACTGCTCTGTTATCCTTGCGCAGATGTCACAACGTACTCATGGTCTTCTGGTTTTAGTTGTTCTTTTAGCTACCTCTGTGTTTTTAAGAGTGATTTTTTTACGAACTACTCCTGCTATTTTTAGCCATGATGAAGTCCACTATATTGATGAAGCTCAATCAATTGCTCTCAGTGGTAGCGATCTGACTGGGAGTTGGCGACCATGGTATCTTCGTCCCACGAGCGTGCTCTATGCAGAGCTTCCCAGTACGATTATGTCTCCAGGGAGTTTGCTTTTTAGTGATCCATTCTGGAAAGCACGAGCAGTTTCAGTTTTTCTTGGTGTGTTACTTCCAGTGGTGATTGCCGGAATCGCTTGGAGTTTAACGAGAAAGAAAGAGGTTTTTTGGACCACTTTGATTGTCAGTCTTTTTAATCCGTGGATTTTTCAATTTTCACGATTGAGCTTTGATCCATTGTTTAGTTTGTTTTTTTATTCATTGGGCATATTCTGTCTGATCGCTTTGCGTCCACGTTGGCGAATGATCAGTCTGTTGCCATTTTTTCTGGGTTTTTTCCAGTATCAAGGACTCAAAATTATTTTCTTACCGTTGGTAGTGATAACAACTGGCTACGTCATTTGGCGTGATTGTTCAGGAACTTCACTTACTCTTAAGAGTGTAGTTAAAACAATTCGCTCCCAACTGTGGGATGTCTTGCTTGTAGCCATTTTTGGACTTGCTTTATTTGGTTTTTATATTGTGCGCTTACCATCACAGAATGCGGGTCAACGACTTCACGACATCCTCTTTTTCAATGAAACGTATCTTTCTCAACATGTAAATGATCAACGACGGATTGCCTTAGCTGATCCAGTAGTTCAAGTTTCGACGAATAAAGTGACCGTGATCATTCAAGAATTTCTGATCAAATACTTTCAAACGTTTGATTTGAGTCAACTCTTTGTTCGAGGAGAATCTGTTCGCAATCCTTTCTCAGTGTGGACAAGAGGGATCTTTTTCCCGATTGATGTATTGTTAATTGGAGCGGCTATCTTTGCTTTGGCTACGCAAAAAAAATGGCGGAAAGAAGGGTTGTTGTTAATTGGATTTGTCCTAATTTCTCCTTTACCCGTTGCTCTCAACAGTATTGACACTTGGGTGATGTTCCGGGGATCGTGGCTCGTTGTTAGCCTTTTGTTGATGATTGGCATTGGTGCTTGGCAACTCATTCAAGCATGGCCTAAGATTTTGCTTGTTGGGGTGGGTGTTGTGTACCTTATTACAGTCGTCAGTTTTACTCATGAATACTTTATTCACTATCCAATCTACAGCACCAAGGGCAGTGGTTTTGCTGAACGAGTTCTATCCAACTATATTCAGCGTCTACCAAAAGATAAAAAAGTAGTTGTCTTAGTTGATGAATCACGTTTTGTCTTTGAGAGTTATCTGGCGTACAACAACTTAGTCACCCAAGAAAACTTACCAGCCATTCACAAAGCGATGACAGAAAGTGTCTATAAGCTGGGGAATGTGGAGTTTACTACAGATTGCCTCGACCAGAAACTGGTGGCAGATGGCACGATTGTCATTAATAGCAGCGTCAATGTGACCTGTGATCAGAAACCTTTTCAACTCTCCAACACGCATTACGCCAAAATTGCTTCGTTGATCGATAATGGCGCCCAGTTCACCATCTACATTGATTCAATTTGTGTGAAATATGCCCTCAGACCCTATACTCATGTAACTAACCGTAAATTTCTCGATGCAGAAAAACTGTCAGAGCACGATTTTTGTGATGGTTTACTCAGCAAGCCTATTGAGTAAACAAAATCTCCCATCAAAACTTCTGATGAAAAGTTCTAGACTTCTGGTGGCATCACACTTGGTTGTTTCACTCTCAAGCTGTGAATCTCAGCAAATAACTTCTGCTGCCCAACTCCAATTAAAACTACTCCATAAGTAACTGCCATCGCTGCTGCTCCAACACCAGCGTACAGCAGATGTGTATTCATTAATGGTAAAAATCCAACTCCCACTGCAGCCATGGCGCCGCTTGCCACAAGTTGACGCCATACCTGGTCCCACACTTGAATGTTGACAATCTTTTTAACATAAAAAATCGGTAAAACAGAGCTGAAAGAAATCACAAAAGCGGCAATTGCGACACCATTAAACCCAAACAAAAAGACACCAATTGGGGTCAATACCCAGGTCAAAGCTGTCCACATAATCATTAACTTGAGGGTTTGATTAATTTTGCCAATAGCACTGAGTGTATTTGTAAGTGGGGTCGAGATTGCACTCCAGCCAATACTGAGGGTAAATAGAGCAAAGGTCAGTAAAGCTGGCTGCCATTTGTGATACTTTAGAATTAAGTGTGTAATCGGCACAATCAAGACAGACATTCCGACTAACATCGGAAAAATCAGTAAGGAAATAAAGAAGAGAGTCTTCTCAATCGCCTTTTTTAGTAAATTTTTGTCATGTTGCAGCCGTGAGTAGGTTGGAAAAGTAATGGCAATCACATTTTGAACAGTTAACTGGTAGGGCATCATTGACCACTGTTTAGCAAAGCTAATATAGCCAAACTCACCTAGTGGTAAGAAAATTGCTAAAACTAGGTAAAATAATTGATCTTTAATTCTGGCCAGAAAATCATTAAGTTGGAACTTGAAACCAGTTCCGACCATCTCTTTGAGTGCTGTTCGATCTAAAGAAAAACCCAGTTGCCAACGTTGCAATCCATACATGACCATCACACCAATAATTGAGCGACTCAGAATAGCAATAGTGTAGGAATGGACTCCATATCCTTTGATCGCAAAGAAAACTAACAACCCACTGTATACAAGTTGTTCAACGATTTGCGGTAGCACTAACTTGGAGAAGTCGAGTCGGCGTTCCAACATCACCGAAGGAATGGTCTTCAAACTGGCTAAGGGAAACGAAAAACCGAGTGATAAAAGTACCAGTGCCCCAGCGTATCCAATTTTCGGCTCTAAAATCTTGCTGGTAAAAAGAACTACTGTTATTAGAAAAATACACCACGATAAAATTTGCTGGACAGTGAAAACAGTTCGATACTCAATCTCAGAAGGATTTTCTTTTTTTTGAATTAAGGCTGATGCTAAACCAATGTCAGAAAAGAACGTTAATAAACCAATAATTTGGGTGACAAATCCATAGATTCCAAACTCTTGAATTGTTAAGTACGCTCCTAAAATAGCTGAAGCAGCCAAGCCAATTCCGTACAGTACCATTGTTCGCGCCATGTACGAAAAAGCTCCAGAGACTGTTTTCTTCTTCAGCTCATGAACTGCGTTTGGCTGTTCTGTTTGAGAGGCTGTCATAGGTTGCTATTCCAAATACCATCAAAACACTCAAGAGAGAAATGGTATCACTGATTGCGCGGACTGGGGTACTGCCAAACCGAACGCTAATTAAGCGCTCACCTACCGGAGCTTTAAAAGCGATCGTTCCTAACTCCCCGTCACTTTTCCACTCAATCGGTTTGCCATCGACAGCCACTTCCCAACCAGGAAAGCTGGCAATCATCACATTAAACGTAATCGGACTAGTAAATGTAGTTTTGAACAGTTTCTCGTGCATCCGATCAACCAGTACTTCCACTTGTTTTTCTACACCTGCTGGGACTAAAAAAAGTTCCTTGCGTGGTGGCAGTTGGTCAGACATCGTTTTAGGAATGTAATCAGGTAAAATTTGACTCATTTGTTGACGAATTTTATCTTCGTCTGAGTAGTACAAACCAGTTGGATCTTCGAGGTATTTTTCCGGTCGGAAGTACTTCCAGTTGCCAGCTAAGATGACGCCGATCAATACCACAGCAAGAGCAATTCGGTATCTTTTAACTGTCACCAACGTCACTGCCATTCCCCCTAAAAGTGCCACCAATAGACTCATCACTGATAACCACCTCCACGGAAACTGAATTGTTGCTAAAAGTGGAATGGCATCCCAGATTGGTTTTGATCGGAGCAATGTCATAAAAGCACTTCCTACCAAAAGTGCTGTCACAACTGCTGAGAAAAATAAACGAGAAATTTTACGATCTCGCCCAGATTTTTGGCTTCTCCATTTCCAGACCTGCCACGCCGTGATCAGCCATCCCAACCCAAATATCACTAATCCAATGATTTGCCCATACCCCAAGAAAAAAGAAATTGTGTCATCTGGCCCCCATGCAGAACCGCCATATCCCCAATTGGCAAGAAAAAATTGACGGATGTAGAGAAAGTGATTTGCGTAGTGGAAGTAGACGGAAAAAATCGCCTCGATTTTGGTGAAGTCTTTTTCGGCTAGGGCGGGAAATAGATAAAAGGCAGATAGACCAATTGCCACTATATACGCCATCGCGGTTTTGCAGAGAGACAGAATGGGTTGAGAAATTTCTTTGCGGTAGATCAAAAAGTAAGCCACCCCAAACAGTACACTAACTGGCACAAACATCATGGTTGTTAAGTTATGACTTAACATTAAAGTCACTAAACCGCCCAATAACACCCAAAAACCAACTTTTTTGCGCTGGGTCAATAACACAATTCCCAGGAGCACCCATGGTAAAGCCATCATTGCCCAGGCCTCACTGAGTGCGCCGCGAACAAATAAATTGAGTGCACGAT
>CAZKNL010000003.1:0-35776 GCA_964554155.1 uncultured Pseudomonadales bacterium
ATCTGGTGTCCAGGGGAAATACAATAGGCCTATAGTAAGTGAAAAAATGATATTTAAGTGAAGTGAGTGGAAAGTGGATTATGATAGATTTGAGAGAGACTGATAAAACAAGAATTTTAGGTATTAATAAAAATATATTTTATCCTGTAGTTAGTCTTACGACCCTAAGCGGAGCAGTGATGGCTTGTTTGTTAGGTCAACCAGGTGATCGCACTCCAGCTACACTCACCGATGTAGCCCCTACCGGTACCCCAGCAGACGCAGCGGCAACTGTTACAAACCCTGCTGAAGCAGCAACCAACACGGCTGCCCCTACTGCTACTTCAAAATCAGTTGAGGCATCCCCAACAGCTCCTGCAACGGCAACAGAAATTTCCGACCCAGCAGAGGTAGCTGGAGATGGCAGAGTTACCGTAACAACCCTCGAACAAAAATTTCCCCATCAAATTACTGCGGTGGAAGTTCGAGCAACAGAACAGACAGTGGAAACCCCGTTAGACTTTAATACTCTCTCTCAATTACATGGAGTAGATGGTCAACCGATTCAATATGGCTACTTTAGCGCTGATAATCCTCCTCCTTTTACACCAGAAATTTGGGATTACAAAACCCATATGGGTTCAGGGATCGTTGAACCAGGTTATTTGGTGGGTGTTGTCTCAGATGTCTGGAAAAGCCTTCAGGGTGGGAGAATTACTTTTTTGAGCATGGCATATCCAGTCGAAGCTACCGGGGAATGGGAGCAAGTAAACTTCCGTCTTCTTGGTGATCAAAGCGAAAGAGGTGTTTGGATGATTGATTCACAAGGTCAACTGGTGGGAGTCCCTCCAGGTCAAAAAATGCCGTGGCTGTTCGAGTCCCAACTTGGCACAACTAACTTCATTGGGGATGGTATAGAACATACTTTACAGTTCCCAGCAAGCTTTCCAACAAGTGACGGCAAGCAAGTAATTATCCCACAAGTTATGAAACTTGGCACTCCAATTGTAGCAAGAATTATCATGAACCCTGGAGACTTTAACTCAACGAAAACCTTACCAGATCCTAAACAATGGTTATCAAATCCCAATTACTTTGATACGATGTATGGTAAGATTAGAGTGGCAGAACCAGTTGGAATGGTTGTTCCCCAGGCTGCTGTTCATCCAGCAATTATGAAAGCGACGAATTAGTCTATTCGTTATAACAATGAAGATCACACCGACTGGTTTGTATCCATCGGTGTTTTTTATTGCATAGACAGTTTACACACCACTCCCAAACATGCTATTTTTAGTTGATGAAAAAAAATCACCAGTTTTTTCTTCTTGGAGTGCTCTTAATTTTGATTACAGTATCAATGATATTTTTGTTATCTCGTCGTCGTACTCAGAACCAATTCAAAGTATTAACAGATCTCCAGGTTGTTCAAGCGCAGTTTGCTAAGAAAGAAGATACCTCTCCAGATGCTCTCCAACTCAACCGTTTGGTCAGAGGCAACGTTATCCAAGTCAGTGGACTGAACTTGACTCTTGCCACTTTAGTTAATTGGCCAGATAAAACTGCTAAAAAAGAGGTTGTCTTTACGCTGACTGATCTGACTGAGTACTTATGTTGGCCCACCACCATGAATGGTGCCAAAATTGAAGACTCTGGCTTCTTGCTGACCGATCAGACCAAGCTCCAACTTCAAGGTGAGAAGTACTTGACCAAAGATCAAGCAGAGGAGATGCTGAACAAACAGCATAGCTCAGTGATTCTGGCGTTGCAAAAAGTCTATGTTGAGGCTCCAGGACATCCAGAAGCAAATCAAGTCTTTCAAGTCGCTTTGATTGGTTGTCAACCATAAATGCATAAACTGATGAAGTTCCTCCTCACTAGCATCTTTTTCTTGACTACTATGTGTGTGGTTGCTTCATCCTTCCCAGTCAGCGCTGCCTGCAACTACCCAGCCTTTTGTGATGCAGCTCCGGGAACCTGTGGCACCACATGTAATGGTGGACTAACATGTCAAATTGGGAACACGGTTTGCGAATATAGTTCTTATAGCAATTGTCATTGTTCTGATTCCTTCGGAACAAGAGACTGTAGTAATAATCCCTCTCTCGCAGGATTAGCTTGTAGTAGTCAAGATGCCTATGGCGTCTGGCATGGGCCAGGGATTTGTCAATGTGACTTTGTGTACAACTGTAACGGCTGTACCGACACAGCTTGGGCCACTTGTTGTAGCCCCGGTGGCTGCGGTTGGAGCGATTGGTCCCAGTGCAGTGCCTCGTGTGGGAGTGGCACCCAAACGCGTACCAATAGCTGTAATGGCTCCACTGAGTCCCAAGCCTGTAACACCCAAGCCTGTTGTGGGGTCTGGGGCTCTTGGAGTGCCTGTTCAGGGGGGTCGCAAAGCCGAACTGATAACTGTGGCAATAACCAAAACCAATCATGTGGCGGTGGCTGTACTGATTGGTCAGAGTGTTCCGCCAGTTGTGGACCCGGCACCAAAACTAGAACGTGCAGTGGCACTATCGAGAGTGCCTCATGTAACAATGGTACCTGTTGTGGCTCCTTCGGAACCTGGAGCTCATGTAGCGCCACTTGTGGTGGCGGCACCCAAACTCGTAGCGACGCCTGCGGCAACAGTCAATCTCAAGCCTGTAATAGTCAAGAATGTACCTGCACTACTGGCTCCTGGTCAGCCTGTAGTGCCACTTGTGGACCAGGGACTCGTTCCCGGACCAACTCCTGTGCCAGTGGGGGAGTGGAGACTGAGTCTTGCGATACTTGTACCAATGCTTGTGCCTGTCCAACCGCTTGTGGTCAAGCCACTGTCTGTGGCACCTGTAATAACGGCGACTTTGGCCAAGCAGGCCCAATTACACTCACCCCATCTAGTGGCAATCTGACCGTCCCAACCAACCACCAAGTCACAGTCTCCTGGACCTCAGCTCTCAAAGCTGATAACTATGATGTTCAGATTTACCCAACTGGCACCACTTCCGGTCAAGAGTGTACAGCTGTAAACACCTTCTGTACCACTGCTACCACCAGTTTAAACCGTACCTTTACCGCGCCAACCGGTGTGGCCAACTACACCTGGAGAGTCCGTCCCAACAACACAACCTGTGACAGCGCAGCCACATTCATGACTGCCACCGCCTCTGATGAATATCTCATTTCTGAAGGAGCAGCCTATGACATGACTGCAAACTTAGCAGTCGATGGCAATGACGCCACAGCCTGGAGCGCTGGGGCAGCGGCACCGCAGTGGATTGAGCTTGATCTCGGTACCGCCCGAACTGTGACGGGCATCCGAATCGCCACCAATCACTTCCCAGCTGGCAATGCTGTTTACGAAATTTACGGAGGGGCAACTGCTAATCCAAGCACCTTGATTCACACTGTCAACCAAACCATCAACCCTGGCGACATTTTAACCATAACCTTCTCCAGTCCAGTTTCTGATGTTCGCTACATGCGTATCTTAACTACCTCCAGTAGCTCAAGCCAAGTCAGCTTTGCTGAACTGACGCCAACCTACAGTGATGGCACTGGCAGTTGGACAAGTGGGACCTTCACCTTAGTTGGCCAAGTCTCTGGCAACTTCTACCTTGACCAGAACTTCAATGCTACCTTGAACCTTGGCACAGGTTTATGTGAAGTATCTGGTTCACCGACTGGTCAAAATCCAGGAGCCGGCTCAGGAATCCAAGCAACTTGGACGGGTGGGGGATCAGCAAATGGGAGTATTACCGGTTCGACCTACACCATTGATAACGTCGCCAACTATGCTAGCATCGGTGAAACACTTTCTCCTGATGCCACTCAATGGCGGTGTACCTGTCCAGCTGGTTGTACCTACTCAGGGCGAACCATCCCCGAGAGCAGCGTCAATTACTTTTTAGCAGACGTCTCTCAACCATGGTGGCAATCCACCAACGGAATGCTCTATGCCGGGAACACCAGCGGGAACGCCGTCGTCTCACAAATTCCTATCACTTGTAGTGGTAGTTGTCTCGGCGCTCTGTCTTATCAGAGTGCGGCGGGTAACAGCAGCAGCGGGATCACCATCACCGGTGGAGGAGATATCGACAGTGATGCTGACCCAACCTTGAAGTACACCAAGCTGCGTCAAGAGACCAGCCAATCTCGGGTAATTGGTTCTGTCTATAACGGTCCACGCGAGAACTATCAATACTTCTACAATTTGTTTAGTATGGGATCAAGCCCAACCGCAGACTTCAGTGGGGTGAAGCCTACATCTGCTCCAACGAATGGGCGCGCCTACTATGCAACTGGCGACATGACTTTATCCACACCATGGTCAGTGGCTTCTGGAGAAAAACTGGTCATCTTTGTCAACGGCAACTTAAACGTCAACACGACTATCACAGTGGCTGATGGTGGATTCTTAGCTTTTATCGTCAATGGAAACATCACCTTTAGTAATACCATCGGCAACTCATCGGCCAGTGACCTCACTCCAACTGTGGAAGGTGTCTTCATTGCCGATCAGATTATTGTCCAAGGTGGGTTGAGCGGTGGTGATCTCAAGTTTGTCGGACAAGGAACATTCGTCGGCTGGACCAGCGTCACTTTAGGGAGAGAGTATAACGATCCATTTAGTAATGATAGCTATCCCACCGAAGTCTTCCAGTTCCGTCCGGACTTTGTCCAAAACGTTCCTACCCGAATGACTCGGCCACTGTATTCATGGCAAGAAACCAACTAGTCAATCGATCTGGCTTTACTCTGATTGAGGTATTAGTGGCGATCACCCTGAGCGTGATGTTGATCGCTGCAGCAGCAGGTCTGTTTTTCACTACTCTGCGCAGTGATAGTAAACAAACTTTTGTTTCTGTGTTAAGAGATAATGGTGACTACGCACTTAGTCAAATGGAGTTTTTACTGCGCAATGCAGTGGCGCTCGACCGAATTAATCCTGGTGACTCCACCTGCACCTCAGGCATGTCCCAAATTGTTTTTCGATCAGTTGATAATGGCGTCACGCGCTTATACCTTTCAAACAATGCGATTGCCTCGGAATCGGTCCAGGTGGGAGTGACACGCTATTTAACTGGTGGCCCAACCACCGCCTCAAACTTGAGCTTTAATTGTTCTCAATCTGCACCAAACACTGGGACATACGTTCGGATTAGCTTTGACCTGACCTATGCTACCACTAGTGGAACATTTTTTGAGGAATCTGGCTCTCAATCATTCAGTACAACAGTGAATATCCGCAGTTTCTAACACCTAGTCTCGCACCGAGAACCTGCCCCTCCTAGTTTTGACTCTTCTGTTGTTCAATCGTTGCCGTAGAAGTAGTTGTTCGTCCAGAATCTGGCCAAGTGACACTCACAGTTATTGTGATCATATCTTGACCACTGACGTTGGTTACCGTTACGTCAGCTTTCCGCTGATATATACTCCCAGTATCGACAAACTCACTACTTAAACAGGCTCGATTAGGCACACTGGCGAGTCCACCATTTTGGGTATAGGGCAGTGTCGCCAAGCAATATGTCGAGGAACTGCCTCCTTGTTGGATCTGTGCCAAAAAACTTTCCCAACCCATCAAGTTGCGTTGTGCGCGGAAGTACTCGACACCTTCTTGTGTGTACTTTGTCCCCAGTGCTTTCGCTTTCGCCCGAGCGGCATTTCTTAGAGAAACCGAAACTACCGCCACCACCGCTGTCATCACCAAACCAACCACTCCAGTAGCAATAATTATTTCTACGATTGTTTGCCCCAGCTGATGTGAACGAGTTGTCTTTTTCATAGTTTTCTTAGTCACTAACACCTAGAATCTAATATTGTGAAACTGACGTCCCACTAATCGAGCCACCACCTTCAATAGTGAACTGACACTGGTAATTTGGCGATGCTGAACGAACAAAGACAGTCCCATTACTCTCTAATAATCCACCATGCAACACTCTAAAGTTCATGGTTGTAATTGTTTGGACGGTGAAAAGAGTCGGGACTTCATAGCTTTCTTCAGTGTACGTTCCACTATCGCAGACAGCTTGCAGACTAATCACATCTGGACCAGTTGCAGTTCGACTGACGCGATATGCAGTTAACTTATCGCATCCGGTTGGTCGATCTCCAACCCGTGCCTTTTTTTGGGCGCTCCGTGCCATTTGTTCAATTTGCTTACAGACATTAATCAGAGATTGGCGGCGATCAAGATTTAAATAGGCAGCAATGCCCCCACCAAAAAGTAAAACCATGATCGCCACGGTCACCAGTAGTTCGATCATGGTAAAACCGGATTGAGTAGGGGAGACAGATCTATCAGAATACATAGTTTGTAGTCACTAGTCCTAGTACCTAACACCTAGCCTCTAAAAACTTACGGATTCGTCAAGCAGTACGACGAAGGAGTCGTTGCTTCTAGCGTAGCACAAATACTGAAGGTACTCCCACTCCCACCCGAACTGTAGCTATATTGGGTATATGGACTAGGTAAGGGATCTGCAATAGAGGTTCCACTAATATACGACTGAATTGGCGCCATCGTGCTCCAAGTTAAAGAAACAGGATAACTGCCAGTATCTGTCCGATAGAGTACCAGGGCAGAACGAACTTGCTCTAAATCAGCTTTGCGTTTGCCGTCTCTGGCTTTTTTATTTGTCTGGGTGTAGCTAGCAACTCCAATCAGCGTTAATACGGCAATGATAGTGACCACCACCATTAACTCAATCACTGTAAAACCAAGACGAAGGGAACGATGCTTGCTCATATTTCTCCCTATTCCCTAAACCTAGCCGCTACTGCCGTTGGGATGCACAGAAGTAGTTGGCTCCGGAACCTGTCCCATACGTACAGACACCAGAGGAGTTGCCAAGTGCTGTGGCGTTTCCTTTGCCAATTTTTTCCAGGGTAGCACAGACACAGTAGGCAGTCCCACCAGCACTTAACTTAATATCATAACTGCCACTTTGAGGATCAGTGGGAGGTGTCCCAGCGGGAAAGTAGGTATTGATGTCAGAGGCCACTGTTGGGTAGGCGAAGGTATTATTAAAGTAATGCTGTTCAAGTGCTTTGGAAATAGCGTCGACATCTGCTCGACGACGAGCATCACGTGCATTTTGTTGGGCATTGGTGAAGGCAACAATCCCAGCAGCCATCAAGACACCAATGATTGCCACGACCACCATCAACTCAATCAAGGTAAAACCGAGGCGAAGAGGACGCTGCTTGTTTATCATATGAAACCCCCGGCCCCTAAAACCTCACTCCTACTACTGCCGTTGGGACGCACAGAAGTAGTTTGCACCAGAACCTGTCCCATAGGTACACGCTGCACCAGAACCCAAGGCAGTGGCATTACCACGCCCGGTTTTTTCCATTGTGGCACAGACACAGTAGGCATTCGTTGCCAAACTTAAACTATAACTGCCACCTTGAGGATCTCCTGGAGCTGCTCCTGAAGGAAAGTATGTGCTGATTGCAGAAGCAGACGCTGGATAAGCAGAGTCATTATTTTGGTTATATTGCTCGAGTGCTTTAGAAATGGCATCGATGTCTGCTCGACGACGAGCATCACGTGCATTTTGTTGGGCATTGGTGAAGGCAACAATCCCAGCAGCCATCAAAATACCAATGATGGCAACTACCACCATTAACTCGATTAAAGTAAAACCTGCACGACGAAGGGCCAGTGACATATATTTCTCCATTAAAATATTCAATATAAAACCTTTGTCCTTCTATACTAAATGATTTTTGAACAACTTGTAAAGGTCTTTTTGATTTTTACTAGGGGACCACTTCATCAATGCTTCATTGAAGAATCACTTTTAATTGAGTAACTGGCGTATTCGCTGACTCAACTCCAGCGGCTGTCTTGGCTGCAACTTTGACTAGATAGGTACATTTCCCCGCCGAGCATGCATATTGATGAGTCGTTCTCCCAGAGAGAGTGGTGAACTGTTGCTGCTGACCATCCCCAAAGTTTAAGGTAGTTGTCACAGGATCTTTTTTGCTTTCTTCATAGGAAGAAACAAACGTAAAAGTAATTGCTTGATCACGGGCAGCAGTAACTTGGCGCAATTCATCTGGAAAAGGATCAGCATTGACCGATAAAATGACTGGCCGTGGTAAACAGGCAGCGTAGCAGCTTTTTGGACAGTCACTGACATCAGCAAATGGTGTACCGACACCACTAAATGTCTCAGCTTGGCAGCATGAGTACCCATATCCTTGACAAGTGGTCTGAGGGGAGACCCCCAAACTGACACTGCCGCTTCCATACGACTTAATTTCCTCATTTTCAATTCCGATAATACTGCGCCGGCCAAATGTCTCGATCTCAATCGTACTTCGTTCGTTTCCCCAAATAATTCCACCACTGCCTGGACGTTTATAAACCAAAGGAGGGAGTGTATATTTTCCAATTAAAATTGGATCTGATACAAACTGACTGCAGACTACTTCTAAGACATACTCTCGGTTATTCAGAAAACGCAGTTGGAGTGCCCCAATTGTTGCTAGCTCTAGTGTGACTCCACCTTTTTCGCGACATTGTCGGGCATACTGGAGATTATCTTTAGAGACACGCTGCAAAGTACTCAGCGAGCTACGAATCATCGATGATCCAACCATCAATAGAATTTCACGAGTCAACAAACCAACTCCAACACTCACAATGGCAATCACAAAAAAAGAACTTACTAGAAATTTAATAACTCTCATACTTGGCAGGCATTCGCTAGGTTAACGCAACAGATTTAAGTACCATTGCCAAACCTGGGTACCAAAAACTAATGTCACGATTGTACTCATAACCAGGAAGGGACCGAAAGGGACAGTTTGGCCTTGGCCAAACTTCTTTTTTTTGCAGAACATCAAAACTAACCCAACAATCGCTCCAAACAAAAACGCCAACAGTGTTCCCAAAAAAACATTTGGCCAGCCCAGCAGCAAAGCAAAAGGAACCGTAAACTTGACGTCTCCAAAACCCATCCCTTTGCCCTTGGTCACCCAATACAAAAAATAAAAAAATGAACTTACGACCAGCGCTCCCAAAATAGTATAGACAAAGTCAATCGGCCGCATTACATTCGCCAAAGTCAGCCCAATTCGATAGAGCAATGTCAAAACAGTTAGTAACCCGACCGCTTCATCAGGAATAATCAAGTACCGCAGATCGGCGAAAAAAATAACTAACAAACACAACCCAACCACCAACCAAAACATTGGTTGAATGACACTAAATGGGTGTTGAGTGAGTCGAAAAAAAAGTGAGCCCATCCAAAACCACCAGACAAACAACGTTCCACTCATACACTCAATTACCGGATGAGAAAGGGAAAGAACTGCTTTGCAGTATCGACACTTTCCACGAATCAGGAAATAGGACACCAACGGAATATTGTCATACCACTTGAGTTGTTTTCGACAACTGTCACACTTTGAGCGACCGCGCACCCACGATTGATTGCGCACTGTTCGATAAATGACCACGTTCAAGAAACTGCCAATTGCGGCTCCCAAGGCAAACAACGAAAAACTCAAGAATAAAAAAAGTGGTCCAATCACCTCCTTAGCTTAGAAGCTACTGGTGATGTTGTAAATTGGCATGATGATGGCCAGAACCAGAATTGCCACTCCAAAGCCAAGTACAATCATAATCATTGGCTCAAAGGCTGCAGTTAAGTTTCGGACTGCTTGTTCACTTTCACTTTCAAAGTAAATAGACAACTTCAGTAACACTTCGTCAACCTTACCCGTTTCTTCACCAACCGCAATCATTTGCGGTACGATTGGCGGAAAGAAGTCATACTTACTAATTGTCTGAGAGAGAGGAACACCTTTCTCAACTTGGTCTGTGCTGGTTGCCAAAGCATTCCGATAGAGCATATTGTCTTGAGCGTCAGTTAGAATTTCCAAAGCCTGCAATACCGAAATCCCCGCACTCAATAATAAACTCATGGTGCGGCAGAACTCAGTTAAAATCACCTTTTGACGTAAAAGGCCAAGAATGGGAATTTTTAACAAAAACCGGTCAAAGGCAATCCGACCTTTTTCAGTGCTGTGCCAAGCGCGAAAGACAAATATTCCACCAATCCCTATGGAGACAAGTAACCACCAAAAATGGACGAAAAAATCTGATAGATCAATAAGTAACTGGGTTAAAAAGGGAAGTTGTGCACCCAAGTCTTTATACATTTGGGTTAACTTAGGAATGACAAAAATCATCATCACAAACGCTACGATCACCATCGCTATCACCACGATGAACGGATAAATTAAGGCACCGCGAACTTTCCCATTAAACTCTCGTTGTTTCTCCATCGTATCAGCCAATCGCGTTAAGACTGTATCTAACATTCCAGCTGTTTCACCTGCGCGCACCAACTGGATGTAGACCTGGCTAAACATCTTTCCTTGACTTTGGAGTGCTTTAGCAAATGTTGATCCTCCCTCAATTTCCCGTAATACAGCACCAGTCATGCGTTCCATAGCTGGTTTATTTTGTTGCTGCAAAATATGGAGTGATTCACTTAATGTCAAACCAGCAGTGACCATTGTGGAGAGCTGCCGAGTGAAACTGACAATTTCATCATTTTTGACACCGAACAACAATGTTTCCAGCGATGCAAATGGACTTTCGTTTTGTGGTTTAATCGCAATGACCAGCAGTGACCGATTTCGTAAAATGGCTGAGGCTTGTTCTTTAGTTTGTGCTTCAACACGACCGCGGATTGTTTCACCGTGCTCATTTTTGACTGTGTATTGATAAATTGCCATTAAACTTTACTCCTATTCCCACCAGAAAGTCGGTCAAACTCTTCTGGCCGCAGTGAGTATTCACGGGCACGTTCCCAGGAAATTGCCCCCCGTTGTACCCATTCAGCCAGGTTAGTTTCCATCAGCATCATTCCCACTTCTGCTGAGGTTTGAATCACATTATCGATTTGGTAACTCTTGCCCTCCCGAATCAAGTTTCTGACTGCCGGGGTTGCAATCAAGATCTCGGTAGCGGCAATCCGACCACCCCCATTCATTGGTACCAAACGCTGAGACACCACTGCTTGTAAAGAAGACGCCAACTGTTGACGAATTTGCGCTTGTTGATGTTCAGGGAAAACGTCAATGATCCGGTCAATAGTCTGGGCAGCATTGTTGGTATGCAATGTCGCAAACACTAAGTGACCAGTTTCAGCCACCGTCATAGCAGCTGCAATCGTTTCATAGTCACGCATTTCACCAACTAATACCACGTCAGGATCTTCACGCAGGGCAGAGCGGAGGGCGATTTCCCAACCGTGCGTATCCTGATGGAGCTCGCGCTGAGAAATAATACTTTTGGCAGGCGCATGAACAAACTCAATTGGATCCTCAATTGTCAAAATATGTTCTGAACGGGTCAAGTTAATTTCTTCCACCATCGCTGCCAAAGTCGTCGATTTCCCCTCACCAGTTGGACCAGTCAATAACACCAGTCCTTGTTTGAACTGGGTAAAGTTATGCAAAACAGGCGGCAGTTGTAGCTCATCAAGGGTCCGAATCTTGCTGGGAATCAAACGGAGTGCAGCTGAAATCGCATTTTGTTGGAAATAGACATTGATCCGGAAACGGGCCAAATCTTTAAATTGATATCCAAAGTCAATCTCTTTGTTGACCGTCACATAGTCTTTTTGCTCTTGAGACATGATCGGGAAAACTAACAGCTCAGCATGTTCTTTTTTAAGGATCGGTGCACCTTCAATAGGAGTGAGCACACCATCAATTCTTAACATCGGTGGGGCACCGGTAACGATATGGAGGTCAGAGCCACTTCGATCAATCAGCATTTGCAACATGTCATGTATGTTCATAATTTCCTCGCTCCGACTACACCTCCGCAACTCTCAGCACTTCCTCAATAGTTGTAATCCCATCTAATACCTTAATGTATCCGTCTTGTTTCATTAACAACATCCCATTCTGTTGAATAGAGACATCTTCAATCTCTTTCGAAGATTTTCGTTCAATAATCATTCTACTAATTTGTTCAGTGACTGGTAAGACCTCGAAAATGGCAATCCGACCTAAATACTCTGGTTCGTTCTCTGGCCGATTGGTGGTTGCTCGATAGAGCACCATTTTTTCTGGGTCTTTGTTATTTTGGGTACACCATTGTTTATAAATTGGTCCCAAAACTTCTTGAATATCTTTAGCAACACTCGGTTCCGGGATGTATTCTTCTTTGTAACTTTGGTTAATCTTCCGCAAAACCCGCTGGCCCATCACCATGGTTAAACTGGAAGCAAGTAAGAAAGGTTCAACTTCCATGTCAATCAACCGCGGTAATGCTCCCGCAGCTGAGTTAGTGTGGAGAGTAGAGAAGACTAAGTGCCCTGTCAGCGACGCTTGCACGGCCAAGGCTGCTGTTTCAGTATCACGAATTTCTCCAACCATGATGATGTTCGGGTCTTGTCGCAAGAATGAACGTAATCCTGATGCAAACGTTAACCCAACTTGTGGATTGACTTGAACTTGGTTGATACCAGGCATCTGATACTCAACGGGATCTTCGAGGGTGACGATGTTGACTTTGGGTGTGTTGACTTTATGTAAAATAGAGTACAAGGTAGTCGTTTTCCCTGAACCGGTGGGACCTGTAACCAGGATAATTCCGTGGGGAATTTTAATTGCCTCTTCAACAGTTTTGAGTGCACGATCAGAAAGTCCTAGCTCGCCAAGGGTTGGGACTGTTGCGTTTTTCTTCAACAGCCGCATCACAATTTTTTCACCAAAGACCGTTGGTAAACTCGAGACACGAAGGTCAACTTCTTGACCTTCGGCTATAAACGTGAACCGACCATCTTGCGGCACACGTTTTTCGTCAATCTTCATCTCAGACAAAATCTTGACACGGGAAACCACAGCTTCATGGACAGTTCGCGGCAAAATTAATTTTTCTGTCAAGATACCATCGATCCGATACCGAACTCTCGTTCGATCTTCTTGCGGCTCAATGTGTACATCTGATGCACGCGACTTGACTGCAAATCCCAGAATCGTCTCAACGATCTTGGTGATTGGTGCTTCACGCACCACTTCTCGAGAAAAAACTGCAGTTTGGGTTTCTCTAGGTTGACCAATTGCTTGACCTGTTTCTTTGAGGGCGGCGTTCACTTCACTTGATAAACTCTGGGCATACCGCTCAGCAATCACCCGTTCAATTTCAGTTGGTGAGGCAAAGTGAGGAACGAGTTTGTAGCCAGTTTTCTTTTCAACAAAATCAATCGCTGACAAGTCCAGCGGATTTTTCATTGCCACTAAGAGAGAACGGTTGGTTTTATCGATTGCAAAAGGCAGAATCTGATAGCGACGCGCTACACTTTCAGGAATTTGACTAATTGCTTCTGGTGAAGCTCCAGTATCAGCCAACGCAATGAAGGGAATGTTGTAAAAACCCGCCTTGGCTCTAGTCATATCTGATTCTTTGACCAGATGCTTTTCTTCAACCAATGTTTCCAAACTCTTGCCTGAGCTGGCTTGTTCAATCAACAAATCTTGATACTGTTCATCAGATAACTTGCCTTGTTGAATGAGTGTCGAAATAAACGAAGCACTGGGGAAAGAACCTGATTCCAAGTTCTCTGAAGTGGCCAAAGGCAGGGGTGCAGTCAAAGTCGCAGGAATCGGCGCCGACATGCTCGAGACTCCCTTTCCAGCAGCTGTTACAGCTGATACATTCTCCGCAATAGTTTGGAGCTCTGTCGGTGAGGGGGAAGGTAGAGGCGCTTGCGGCACTTGAGTGGCTGCACTCAGCGATACTGTTGGATTAGCAGCGATACTGACTGTCGCATTTTCCATTGCTCCAGTCATCCCTGACGTCGCAATTTGAGGCGGCTGAGACTGTGGGACGGTGAGCGTTTTCCCTGATGGGGAATCCGATATATTCAATGGTTGATCAGACATAGGGCAAGCACCTTTTATGGTGACATAGCCAACGCCGAGATGCAAGGGAAGACGTATAATCAAACAAGATGTCCAGACTCACCCAACTCTATGTCTTTTCCCAACCACTTTCGTTCAGTCAACAGCTGCAAAAAATCGCGCAGCTTTTTGACCAAGAATTTGTCTCTATTTTTGAGTCTGTTGACCTGACAATCGTCAACGGAGATCGAGAAAGTGAGTCTATTTCTCCTTTGCAAATTGAACAAGTTCGTGACCTACATCTTGAAGTGTTGCAAGCACCACTCCAACACTCACTCAGAATTTTTGTACTGATGGATATTCAAACGGCTTCCCATCCCGCACTGAACGCAGTCCTCAAACTGCTCGAGGAACCACCCACTCATGTTCAGTTTGTGTTGACCACCAGTCAGTTGGACATGGTGCTACCCACTGTTCAATCTCGTTGCCAAATTATCCACGATTTTTCTGAAGATATTAGGCAAAAAGCTTTTTCTTTGCCAGCAAGTTTGGCGGACATTGTAGAGAACTTCCCCAATCGGCACCTAGAACCGGCAAAAGTGTTCCAAATTTCTGAAGAATATAGAGAAAAACCAAAAGCGATCGAACTCATCACTCATCTCATTCAGCAGATTCAACTGCACCAAACCACTCACCCTACACCGTTCTGGACTGCTTTCCTGCAATCAGCACTGCACTCACTTCAGCTGCTTGAGCAAAATGTACACACCCGCTTAGTTGTGGAAGAATTGTTGTTTGCCCTTAAAGACGCCGACACGCTAAAACTAGACAAACTAGATAAAACAAGTTATAAGTGAGTGCTCTCAACGGTAGTAAGGCTCATCTGATATACTCTTCGGACGATTTTGCTACCTTAAAAGGGCTTGGCATGTTGGTGACTAGTCACTCACAACTAAGAACTAGAAACTATTATGGTTGTTACATCGCAATACAAAGCTTCTGAAATTAAGGTTTTAGAAGGACTTGAGCCAGTTCGTAAACGTCCTGGAATGTACATCGGGTCTACGGATGCTCGAGGTCTTCATCATTTAGCCAAAGAAATTCTCGACAATGCTGTTGACGAAGCTTTAGCTGGGTACGGCAAAATTATCCAGTTGTTTCACACCCAAGCTGAAGAGCAAGAATCAGGAGTTGGAGCGATTACTGTCGTGGATAACGGTCGTGGCATCCCTGTCGATATTCATGAGAAGTCTGGTGTCTCTGCCCTTGAAGTGGTGATGACCAAGCTTCACGCCGGCGGCAAGTTTGAAGAAACTGCCTACCAAGCTTCAGGTGGTTTGCATGGTGTAGGTGCAGCTGCCGTCAATGCCCTGTCGATTGCAATGACTGTGATTGTGAAGCGGGAAAAAAAGTACTACATCCAAGAGTACTCAATTGGCATACCAAAGTATGCTGTAAAGGAAATTAAAGAATCAGATGTTATCAAAACATTTCCTTTAGAGTCAAAATCATTCGTAATATACCAAACAGGGACACTCGTCCACTTTATCCCAGATAAGAGTTTGTTTTCGACAACTGTCTTCAACCACACTACGTTGATTGAGATCATGCGTGATCGTGCTTACTTGATGGCAGGATTGTACTTCCAATTGACTGACACAATTGCTGATGTTGAACAACACTACTACTTTGAAGGTGGCATTCGTTCATTGGTCGAGCACTTGAACATGAGCAAGAAACCACTTCATGAAGTGATCTACACTCAAGGAACCTGGACAGATGACGTCACTGGCAAAAAGATCGGCGTTGAAGTGGCGATGCAGTACAACGATAGCTACACAGAGAAGCTCGAGAGCTACGCCAATGTCATCAAAACTCCAGATGGTGGAACTCACTTAACTGGTTTCCGGATGGCTTTAAATAAAGTGCTGAAAGACTACACGTTGAAGAACGGTTTAGCCAAGGAAAAAGATTTGTTTGGGACTGAGGATCTCCGTGAAGGATTAACGGCAGTGGTCTTTATTAAGATGCCAGCAAATGACATTCAGTTTGAGTCGCAAACCAAGAGCAAACTGAACAACTCAGAGGCCCAGTCAGCCGTTTATTCTGTCTTTAAAGACGGCTTAGAAGTTTTTCTCGAGGAAAATCCACGGGCGGCACGCATTTTAATCGAAAAAGTAATGTTAGCTGCCAAAGCTCGGATGGCTGCTCGCGCAGCCAAAGATGCAGTCATTCGCAAAGGCGCCTTAGAAGGCTCAACCCTACCTGGCAAACTGGCTGATTGCCAGAGTAAAGAAGCTGCCGAATCAGAAATCTACATTGTTGAAGGTGACTCAGCCGGTGGAACGGTCAAACAGGGACGTGATCGTCGCTTCCAAGCGGTTTACCCACTGCGGGGCAAGATCCTCAACACCGAGCGAGCGCGCCTAGACAAAATCGTTGCCTTTGAAGAACTCAAGAATTTAGTCATTGCACTTGGTGCTGGGATTGGTGAAACCTTCAAACCAGAGAAACTGCGTTACCATCGTATTATTTTGATGAACGATGCTGATGTAGATGGTGAGCATATTACAACACTTGGCTTAACCTTCTTTTATCGTCATTTACCAGAGGTAATTAAACAAGGTTTCTTGTATATCGCTATGCCACCACTGTTTAAAGTTTCCTTTAATAAAGACAATCACTACGTCTACACTGAAGAAGAGCGGAATGCGCGCGTCCAAGAGATTCAGCAAAAGTTCCCAACTGCTCAACCAATCATTCAGCGCTTCAAGGGTCTAGGAGAGATGAACCCTGAACAGCTCTGGGACACGACCATGAACCCAGTGACCCGTATCTTGAAAAAAGTAACTATCGATGATGCTACCAAGGCGGACCGGACATTTGAAACCTTGATGGGAGATGATGTCCCACCACGTAAAAAATTTATTCAAACCCATGCAAAGTTAGCAAACTTGGATATTTAGAGAAAGGAATGTCATGGCAGACACACCCACACTTCACATTCTGGTTGAAATCCCAGCCAACTCTTCTATTAAGTATGAACAAGATGAAGAAACTGGCCGCATTTATGTTGACCGGTTTGTGCCCACCCCAATGGCATACCCTGAAAATTATGGCTCTGTTGAGGGTGCTCAAGGCAAAGATGGTGATTTACTCGATGCCTTACTGTTAACCGCTCAACCTGTTGCTCCAGGGGTGTGGATGAAAGCGAGAGTAATTGGCATGCTGGAAATGGAAGATGAAGAGGGGATTGATCACAAACTGATTTGCGTTCCAGCTAAGGCCAAACAAGACTATATCTGTGGTGCTTGGGAGGATTTAGCAGATGTTCCTCAATATCGTTTAGATCGGATCAAACACTTTTTTGAACACTACAAAGACCTCGAGAAAGATAAATGGGTCAAGATTAATAAGTTTGTGGGCAAAGCTGAAGCACTTAAAGAGCTTAATGAAGCAATGAACAAAACTAAATAAACATAGGAAACAATGGTGAAAGACAAAGACCAAAAACCAGAAAATCAAGAACTCGACCTCGACCCAGAAATGGCTGAAGAAGCAGTAGAGTTGGCTGAGACTGAAGAAGGTGAAACCGTTGGCGAGGCCAGAATGTCTGGTGAGACCAATGTCGCAGTTGAGGCTGAAGGACCAAGCATCAACTCGATCACCGAGGATCGATTCGGCAAAGTCAAACATATCTCAATCATTTCAGAAATGGAAAAGTCTTACTTAGACTATGCCATGAGTGTGATCGTGGCTCGGGCTTTACCAGATGTCCGTGATGGTTTGAAACCAGTTCACCGCCGGATTCTGTACTCGATGTACAAAAGCGGCATTCACCATACCAGTACCTACAAGAAATGTGCTCGTATTGTTGGAGACGTTTTGGGACGTTACCACCCTCATGGTGATTCAGCTGTCTACTCTGCGTTGGTTCGTTTAGCACAGGACTTCAGCATGCGCTACATGTTGATCGATGGCCAAGGCAACTTCGGCTCAGTTGATGGTGACAGCCCAGCTGCCATGCGGTACACCGAGGCACGGTTGGCCAAAATTTCCAAAGAGCTGCTGGCTGATATTGATAAGAAAACTGTGCCATTTGAAAACAACTTTGATGGCTCAATTCAAGAACCAACTGTGCTGCCAACTAGACTACCCAACTTACTCTTGATGGGATCTGAAGGTATTGCGGTGGGTATGGCCACCAAGATTCCGCCACATAACTTGATCGAAGTAGGTAAGGCTATCTTAGCTACCCTAGAACAAGGTAAATCGACAGTGGGCACGCCGGTTGTTTCTGAAGAAGATGTCAAGTCAATTAAAGCCAAGGGTAAACCAGGCGAAACTATCGAGGAGTTTAATAAACAGATCGATACCGTTTTAACTGCAGAAGCTCGAGTCTTAGCAGGTGTTTTTACCAGTGAAATTGCGATTGACGAGATCATGACCTTTATCCAAGGTCCTGACTTCCCAACTGGTGGCATCATGTACGACTTCCAGGCAATCAAAGAAGGCTATCACACTGGTAAAGGCAAAATTGTGGTCCGAGCCAAAACTGAGATTGTTGAAGACAAAAAAGGCAACTTTAAAATCTTGGTCACCGAGCTGCCATACCAAGTGAATAAAGCCAGATTAATCATGAAAATTGCCGATCTTGTCCGTAGTAAAAAGATCGATGGTATTAAAGACTTAAATGATGACTCTGACCGTCAAGGAATGACAATTACGATTGAGCTGAAACGCGATGCTCGACCAAAAGTAGTGTTGAACTTGCTGTTTAAGAACACTGAACTACAAAGTAGCTTTCCAATGAACATGGTTGCGTTGAATAGTGAAGGTACACCCCAACTGATGAACATCAAGAATGTCTTGATCGAGTACATCAACCACCGTCAATTGATCGTTGTTCGTCGTGCTCAGTTTGAACTATCAGAAGCTCGTGCTCGCGCGCATATTCTGGAAGGATTATTGATCGCGCTCGCGCATCTCGATGAAGTTATCGAAACCATTCGCAAATCCGCTGACACCGACACCGCCCGGGACGCTTTGATGAAGAAGTTTGGTTTATCCGAACTGCAAGCTCTGGCTATCCTGGAAATGCAGCTAAAACGGCTGGCTGCTCTTGAGCGTCAGAAGATTGAAGATGAATACAAAACCATCAAAGAACTGATGGATAAATTACTAAAACTCTTAATTAATCCAAAAGCAGTCTTGAAACAGATTGCCACTGAAACTGAAGAAATGATCGAACAGTATGGTGATGATCGCCGCACCAAGTTAATCAAAGGTAAGATCGGTGAGTTCAGTGAACAAGACTTAATCGCCAATGAAGCAACTGTCATCACCCTCACCCAAACTGGTTACATCAAACGGTACAGTCCAAGCGCACTGCGTTCACAACAGCGTGGGGGCAAAGGTGCGATCGGCATCAAGACCAAGGAAGAAGATATTGTTCACAGTATCCTGACGGTCAACACCCATGACAGTCTGTTACTTTTCACTAACCAAGGTCGCGTCTTTAAACTCAAAGCTTTTGAGATTCCAGAAAGTGGTCGCCAGGCAAAAGGCACTGCTTTAGTGAACTTACTGAACCTCAAAACTGGGGAAACCGCCCGCAGTATCTTGATCCTCGACGAAATTAACGACAAAGACTGCTTTATCACTCTGGCAACCAAGAAGGGTCTTGTTAAGAAAACCGCTGTTAAGATGTACAGCAACATTCGTCAAAACGGGATTATTGCCGTCTTGCTTAAAGATGGAGACGAGCTTGTCTGGGGGAAAGTCACCAGTGGCAAAGATGACTTAATGTTGATCAGTCATCAAGGTAAATCAATCCGCTTCAGTGAAACCGAAGTCAAGAGCTCCAACCGTGACACTCAAGGCGTCAAAGGGATTGAGTTGAAAAAAGATGACTACGTAGTAGGTGTTGAGGTACTGAGCGCTGAATCCGAGACCCGCCAGCTACTTTTAATCACTGAGAATGGTTTGGGCAAACGAACTGATCTTTCCCAATACCCAATTCAAAAACGCGCTGGTCAGGGCGTCAAAGTTGCTGAGATCACCAAGAAAACTGGTGATGTGGTCGCCGCCATGATGGTGACTGAGTTACACACAGAAGTAGTAATTACTACTGAATCTGGACAAATGATCAAGCTGCCATTGACTGCCTCGAGTATTCCAGTCTTAACTCGCCCAACTCAAGGCGTTATCCTGATGCGTCCCAAAGCAGGCGATAAGGTGGTCGCTGTTGCCTTAACCACTGAATCTGAGGAAGAAGAAGCTGCTTCAGAAGGGGCAGAGGGAGAAAAGAAGACAGACGGGAAAGAGAAGCCCACAGCAAAATCCCAACCGGCTGTGACCGAAGAAACGCTTGAGTAAATCTTGGGAACCTCAGAAGATCAAAAACAATCAAAGCGTATCTCTTACTCCTTGGTTTCCCACTGCTAATTTTTATAATCCTCGAACATGAACTTGCTGCTCGTCGAAGATCACCTCCTGACTGCTCAAACCGTCCGTCAAGTATTGGAACCAAAGTTCCAGGTCACTCACGTGGATTCCTGCCAAGCAGCGTTTGACCAAGTTGCTCAGAAAAACTTTGAGGTGATAGTGGTCGATTTACATTTACCTGATGGGTCAGGCATGGAGCTCTGTCACTACTACCAAGAAGAAGCTGTTTCACCTCGAGTGATTATCTTGTCCGGGAAAGGTGACACCAAAACCAAAGTTGAGGCACTCCAAACTGGAGCTGATGATTATCTGGTCAAACCGTTTGTGGCCAGTGAACTACAGGCTCGAGTCAGAGCGTTGTTACGACGATCAAAACACAAGCAACAGCAAACCTACCAGTTTGGCGACTTGATAATTTCCTTGAATAATCAAACTATTTTGTTGAAAAGTAGAACTGTCTCTTTAACTGGCAAAGAAACTGCTTTCCTTCAGTTCCTGCTTCGTTACCAAGCTCAGATTGTAGAAAGAAAACATCTCGAAGAAGTTATCTGGAACGGAGTAGAAAATCGAGCAGTCTTAGATACTTTGGTTAAAACGCTCCGCCAAAAACTCCAGTTACCCAGAAAAAATCGTTTTATTGAGACAGTTTATGGAGTAGGGTACCGCCTGAATCCTCAGTATGCCTAGAGATCTCAACCATTTGCACCACTCCCAACTCTCTGGACTGGTTCATGACCTAGCCGGCTCAATTACTGCCTTGAGCTTATGCTTGTCTGAGCTCGAGAAAAATCCGGCCAAGGAGGAGTTACTGTCTATTTGCCAAACTGCAGTGGAGCAGGCGAGAGGGATTATCAGCCAATTGCAAGATTTTGCCGCTGCAAACTTTGAAAAGGCTGTTCTACGCTAGCAGATCTTATAAATTTTTTAAAAGGGACTTTTTTTGCTATAATAAAGTGTATCCGTTACTCACGATCCTCAGCACAGCGCTGAGGAAATCTTTCTCAAAGGAAGGAAAAAGAGCATGAGCGGAGACAGACTTCGTGGACAGGGAGAGAGGCTGGCGTGGCGAAAAATGGCTGTGGGGTTTGGAGCTGGAGCGATCGCATTTTCTGTACTTACGATTTGCTTCATGGTTACATCCAAGCTTGATGGACTCAGCCTGTTGATTGCAGGAATCAGCTTTCTCATCTCTATCGGCGCGGGCAAGTTTTTATTCCTTAGAGAGTAATACCCGAGGCCGAAAAGCCTCCAACAGGTGTTGGAGGCTTTTTTTGTTAAAAATGCCTATGATCAGGAGTTTTCTCTCGAGGTCTTTTTAGCCAATTAACTGATATAATATAGTCAATCTAGTGTTCTTACTGTCAAAACCCACCAACAGAATCATTTTTGTCTTGAAGCCTTATCAATATAAATACTGGAGAAAGAGTTAACCGATGTCAGAGTTCAAAGGTGCAGTCGTCTATGCAGATGATACATCTAGTAATAGATTTTTGATTGAAAGATGGTTTAAATCTGTTTTTCCCAGATTACTTGAAACACGTATGGCTGAGGACGGCCAAGAAGCCTTAGCACTACTTCGTCAGGTTGTTAAAACATATCCTCATAGAACCATCTTAATGTCAGATGTGCAGATGCCAATCATGGATGGCCTGGAACTGATTAGACGAGTCCGAGAGGATAAAAATCCGATCATTGCCCGAGTTCCCCTAGTAATGCATAGCTCTAAAAGTTTAGGAGAGGTGGGAGAAGCTATCAGAGCAGCACTGAGTGGCAAAGATGACTTCGAGTTCCTTGAGAAACCTTCCGAACTTGCAGTATTTGAAGCCATTCTTAGTCGAGTTCTTGCAAGATTGAACATACCAACTGGAGTAAACTCGCTACAAAAATAAAAAGAAGGATCCGAGTTATGACAGAGTCAGAGATTCAACCTGCAGTTCTGTATGTAGATGATGAGTTTTATCTTAGGGAGCTTTCTCAATTATTAATCATGAGTTATTTCCCTCAAGTCGTTTTTTACAGTGCTCCAGAGGGTCAGAGAGCTTTGAACTTATTACCCGAAGTTGTCAATAAACATTCTTTTCGCTTGGTTATTATGTCAGATGTGCAGATGCCAGGAATGAGTGGTCCTCAACTTGTCGAGCAGGTAAGAAGCTCAAAAGATCCAAGAATCGCTGAGGCCCGAATAATTATGCACACTTCTATGGGGGGAAGTTTTGCGAGTGTACTCCAATTTCTACGAGATCAACTACAAGGCAGGACGGACTTTGAAGTTCTTCGAAAACCTTTTGATGAGACAGAATTCGTTGCTACAGTGACTCGAGCATTATCAGGATTAAGGTAAACTTGAAGAAAAATCTTCTGTTATGGGAAACTTCAAACACTTGTGGACCTGAGGGGAATCGAACCCCTTACCTCTTCTATGCCATAGAAGCGCTCTAGCCAAGTGAGCTACAGGCCCAGATGTGCCGGGTTTAAGAATTCATATTCTAAGCGTTCCCTACTTCATCTAAAATCTAAATTTTTCCCACCGCTTAAGATATGAATTCTTAAACCCTTACGCAGGCGGGTATCAGCGGTAAATTTTACCATCTCCTCCTGGAATTGCGAAGCGAGTCCCAGAGCAAGTAGTTAAGTTGTGGTACGCTATACGTACAAAAAGAGAGGACCTCAATGACTAGCCCAAGCCCAACCCTCAAAAAACTGCCCAGCCTTTTCCTCCAAGCCGCCTTGATCGCTACAGCCACTGTTTTGGCCCTAGTAGTTGTCACGAAGTATGTCGCCCCAATTCCTTTGGCGATTACTGCTACCACCACCCAGAAGGCAGCTGCCTTTTCGGCAACCGGCCAAAGTGTGGTCACTACTGTGCCAGATAAAGTCGAAGTCTCCCTAGGCATTTCTCTTCGAGAAAATGATATCCAACAAGCCCAATCCCGAGCAAATGGGGTTGTTAACCAAATCAAATCTAACCTGCAGAACCTGGGAATCCCTAAGGATGATATCAAAACCCAGAATTACTCAATCTACCCCAACTACAATTACCAAACCGGTACCCCTCAAATTAATGGGTATATGGTTGATATTAGCCTAAATGTCAGCCTGACTGACTTCGAAAAGCTGAACAAAGTGGTAGATATGGCCACCCAAGCAGGCGCAAACCAAATTAGCGGCATTAAGTTCAAGCTGAGTGACGCTAAAGAACGGGAAGTCAGAGAGAAAGCTCGTGCTGAAGCAATCGAAGATGCAAAACAGAACGCTCAGCAATTAGCCCGACTGGCTGGGATGAAGTTGGGGAAGGTCATCAATGTGACTGAGGAACCAAATCTGCCTTCATTCCCTGGTCCATACCTTGCTCAAGACCAAGTTGCCCGAGGTGGGAGTGGTGGACAACCTACTAATATCGTCCCTGGTTCAACAAGTTATACGTACAACGTCACAGTCAGTTACGAGACCTTGTAATTTACTAAGTCAACGCACAAGTACTCCAAAAAAGATTGATAAATAGGATGAATTTTGTTTTTCTGGTATTTAGCAGTTAAACATGATGAATGCTAATTTCATCACTATAACGAACTGCATCATACATACTAAAAGGGTAGGGAAGAGAAGTTGATATCTCGCTTTGGTAGTTTTTTCTGCTCATATTTGTCAAAAAAGTTGATTTTCAGCAAAACTGTACACAAAAATACCTAATACATCCACGTCCTCTTTCATACGTGTGTTATATTGATCCATTTTGTTCCCCTCAACTTTTTATTCGGTAAGATATATCAATCCATTTTGAAATAGAACAAAAGATATCTAAAAGTATAATAATATCCTATAACTCACTCTTCTTTTGGCTGTGAAAGGGTAGAGGAGTGGAACTTTTGATGGACTCTGCGGAGTTGTGGCTGAGTGACATGTGTATATATTTGAGTTGTTGCGATACTTTTATGACCAAGCATCTCTTGAACGTCACGCAAGCCTGCACCATTGAACAATAAATCCGTTGCAAAACTATGACGTAAACCATGAGGAGTGATCTTGATGGGGAGTTTTGCTCGCCGGCAATATCGATCTACTAGGCGTTGAATACTTCGAGTAGTTAAACGCATTTCTTCTCCATCCGCCAAGAGATCTGGTTTCCGTTGGGAAAAGCGAATAAAGACTGGCCTCCAATTATCCTCTCGAGAAGAAAGCCATTTGTGCAACCATTCTGTCGCCCGATCACTTAAGAAAACTACTCGAGGATGGCGACCTTTCCCAATTACTCCAAACTCTTTTCGATCCAGATCAACTTGATCGCGGTTCAAACTCACCAACTCACTTACCCGTAACCCAGTCGAGAACAGTACCTCTAGAATCGTGCGATCTCTCAATCCAATTTCTTTAGTCAGATCAGGCTGGGCAAAAAGTCTCTCCAGTTGCCCAAGATTTAAGAAACTCATCGAGTGAGACTCGGCTTTTGGCAAGTCGATTTTCTCAGGATGTAAGACTTGGAGGTCGTTTTTAATCAGCCACTTGAGCCATGATCGTAGAGCGATCATATGAAAGCTCTGAGTTTTTTTTGAAAGAGAACTCCCCTTTTGGTCAACTCGGTGAGCTAGAAAAAGACGGTATGATCGCAATAAATCTTGGTCAAGATCCCTGATGTCGCTATGCCCTTGTTCTGCAAACCATTCTGTAAACCGACGCAGGTAATGACCATAGTTTCTAATGGTTAACTGACTCAAGTTGCGCTCGACTTCTAAGTGTTCGAGAAAAGAGATGGTCGCTTGAGGTGCAGCAGTAGGTAAGGGCATACTTGAAATTAGCAGACACTCCAATTTACTGCTAAAAGGTTGCTGTGAAGATATAGCCTGAACAATCCACCTTTTTTAAGTCTTACATCAAGAAAATTTAGAACAAAAGAACAATGTGCCTACACTATCTAGTTGGGCAGTAGTAATTTGTAGTTTTTCTACTGAAAATTGTGCGACATATAACAAATTTTGTAAAGTAGCAACAAAATAAGGTCAAAAAATGCTTCAAAATTGAGCTCGTCAGACAATTTAAGTAGTCATTATCGTGCAGTTTTGACTACAACAGGGTCAATCATTGAGGTCCTTATAAAAATTAAGGGCAACTTTGAGTCATATCTGCATTCATTAGAACAAAAAGGGCTGATATATAAATCTTATTCTACTCACACCTCTTCAAAGCCTCAGAATCGGGTTTTCTGGCGTATTCGTCGGTAATCACCTTCATCTTGCCTGGGAACTTCCATAATTCTCTTCCTCAAATCCAACCGACTAGCCTCAAGACACTTTTGTATGAGAAGGTGGGGAAGTCAACGAAGAGTTGGAAGTTGAGTCCGTACAACATTAACTAACAATTGGTTGATCAGATACAAGTTAATTAAAGAATGAGCGTAGAAGAAAGGGGACAAAAATCTTTTACAAGTATCAATACATGCACATGTACAGAACAACTATAAATAAAAAGATAAACCAGAAAAAGCTACCAGGCGGAAACTTCACCTTTCCCTCATCTTCAACTTCGCAAAAGTTATATTGTGCGACATATTTGATTTTAGATTGTAGACATGGCTTTTTACAGATCCTCTCCTCAGAAGAGAGTGGTTACAAAGGGGTAAAATAGAATCCTTCACTGAGACACTTACTTTATTCTTTAAAAACAACTTTACTTAACCCTCTCTTATGGACCTAGATCCAGCGATATCTTCAGGTGTTGATCTGTTCTTTTTTATCTGGTACCAGATGTATTCGGGTTTTTCACGCTTTTCATTCTATCTTCCGCACTACACCTCTACTCGAGGAGTCACTCTACGATAATTCCCGCAGGGATAATTTAAAAAAAGTATTGAAATATCAATTCTTTTAAGTATTTTTGAGTAAATTCCAGGCTAAAATAAAAAGTTTTCCACAATGTCGGAAAAAGTTATAGGCCTATAATTAGTCAGCTATTAAACATATCAAACTATATCATCCACTCTCTTCCCTGCCTGGAGACACCTATTTTGGCCATACCTCTACCCTTTTTTGCTTCTTTCACGGGGCATTGTTTCCGATTTATTTGCTCAAAAGCATTTACACTTTAAACTCTCAAGTGAGCTGTGAGTGTTTAAAGGAAAGAAATCTACTTCCAGGGCAAAAGTACAAAAAACAGCACTGCTAAGAAAACCCCTACGCCTGAGTATTCCATCAAAGTGCTGTGAAATAACCGATCTTGAAAGTAAGCTTGCAGAATTCCTAAAATGATATACAGAAAGGTCATTAAAAATAAGGCTATGTGCCAAACGGTCAGCGGCAAAAACGAAAAGATCATTCCCAACTCAACCATAAAGAGAGTAAAAATAAGGGCTAAATGGACCACTTGGATGTCAATTTTCGGCTCCAATCGCACAGACCATAGGAAGAGAAAGATTAACGGGAAATGAACCAAACCAACAAACAAGCCGTTTAAGTAAAATGGTAAACGATGAGAAAAAATTGTGTTTAAGAAAAGTAGTGACGTTAATAGCGTGAACAATAGCCCTATGGCATGAGCCGCCCGTAAGAGTTGGATCGTTCTGCCTTTAGCGACTGAATAAATATTTGCCGTCAAGTAGAGAGCATACATTCCAATTCCAAAGAGTCCTAAGTCAAAAAACCGACTGGATAAACCTTCTGGTAACAGAAAATAAAATGAACCAACAGCACCAGCGTAAAAGGTTGGTAAAGGCAAAATTGTTAACCACTCTATTCGTTGCAGATCATCAGAAAGTGCCCATGCAGAAGCTAAATAGGTAAAGATAGAAAATACCAGTAAAAAAGGGTATCGCCAGTCTAAGGAAACGTACTGAATGCTCAAAAGTCCTAAACTTAATACAATAGCAACCAACACAAACTTCTCTCGGCGTCTCATTGAGGTTCTTCCCCTCCTTCTTGCTGGCTTTCCCAAACCCCAGCGGTGTAGACATCTTCAATATCTTCATCGCCACGAATCGTCTCGATTAATTCTTCTAGTTGAATAATTTGCTGCGTATCCGTAATTTCCATGGGAATGGTCGGTTGATATTCTTCTCCCTGACGTTCAAACATAAACATCACACTACCCGGCCCACCCAATGACCCACCTGCTTTTGACAAAATACTACGAACTTCTCCAGCTGTACGTTGAGGATTATCAGTTTGAGCAACAATAATTAACCCCACTCCTCCGTCGGCATATCCTTCATAGATAATTTCTTGGATTACCCCACTTTTACCCTTACCAAGTCCGCGATCAATCGCCCGTTGGATATTTTCTTTGGGCATATTGATGGCTTTAGCTTTTTCTAAAACTAAACGAAGACTAGGATTGAACTTTGGGTCTCCAGATTTACCTTCTTTGACTGTTGACTTAATCAACTTCGAAAGTTGACTAAAAGCCCTTCCTCGTTGGGCATCTACTGCCCCTTTGCGATTTTTAATGTTGTGCCATTTACTATGTCCTGCCATATGACTAAATTGTACCACTTGAATCTGAAAGCTATGGTTGACAATTCTCGAGATTCACCGTATTCTTCCGTCAATTTTGTCAGCCCGGCAAGATAGGAATTGAACATATGACAAATACTTCCCTGTGTTCTCAACTTGAAGAACAAGCAATTCAAGCAGCTAAGAACCAAGATTGGCAATCGGCAATCAGGTATAACCAGAATCTGATTGAAGAAAATCCAGAAGATATCCAGGCTTATATTCGTCTCGGTGTTGCCCAAGTTCAGTTGAGTCAAGTCAAAGAAGCAAAACTGGCTTTTACTCAAGCACTTCAGCTTGATAAAACGAACCAACTGGCAAAAAAACATTTACAAAAACTGCAGAATAATCAGACAATTACGCTTTCAACCCTGCCGGCTGATGAACAGTTCATTGAGGAACCAGGTAAAACCAAGACCGTTGAGCTGCATCGTTTAGCTGGTAAAGATCAATTGGAAGGTCTTTCCGTCGGTCAAATCTGTGAGTTAAAAAGCAAAAATCGTTTTATTGCAGTTGAAGTAAATAAAACCTATATCGGCTCTTTACCTGAAGACCTTTCTAGTCGGTTAACAAAGCTGATGAAGGGCGGAAATCAGTATATTTGTTACATCCGTTCAATTTCGCCATCTTCTTGTGTCTGCAGTGTTTTTATTAAGGAAATACTCAGGTCAAAAGATCAAGAATTTGTGAACTCCTTCCCTGTTGCTAAAAACCAGCTTGCCGCAATCAATGAGATGTACGCCGATGACAACTATGCCTTTGAGATCGAGAATATTCCCCTGCAAATGGTCGAAACCGACAATGATGAAGAAAAAACAGCTACGGACGCTTTCCCAATTGACGACGGCGAACGCACAGAAGAACCTACTGAAGACTCAGAACCAGAGAATAACGAGAACGATAACTAAGTTTTGTTCGCTGTAAGTTAATCATTCTTGAAAGAACTCACCTAAATCTTCCCCAAGAATCAGTTCTGCTTCACTTCGTGTTCTAGCGAAAACATTTAAATCTTGACGATACTCAATCTTGTTTGGAAACAAATCAGTTACATGTCGTCCTAAGTCCTGACAAGAAGTTACACCAGGTTGGACTGTGAACCGACTGGTTGGTTGCACTTGCGCTTGATCTGTTAAACGCATAATGATAGCTCCACCTCGTTCTAAAACACGCGCTACTCTGCCTCCTAAACCCACTACAGCAGTACTATTCACAATTGTTAACCGACAGTTCTTCCACTCTGCTGGCAGACGCTGGGCTTGCTTCTCTTGCCAGCTATCTAAGCTGGTAAACTGGTCTATTTTTGGTTGTTGCTGGCCAAAAAATTGAGCCAACTTAAACCTATCTTGGATTCCTAAACCTGTCTCAATTTTTTTCCACAAAATAGCTTGCGCGAACTTATTTGGGTCTTTTATCGAATCAAATACTGTCTTGCTTTCTGTAGTCCACACCCCATCAACTGGGATGCCCAGTACATAACTATAGGTTGGAATCATTTCAGATAATTTTTTTTTATCTAATGACAATAGAGATCGGATCGATTTGAGAGGGTATTCACCATACCCTCCAGGTACTTTGACCAGCTCTGTTGCAGGAATAGAATGAAGTAGTATAGTATGTTTCTCATAGGATATTGACCCTACTATAATAGTATCTACCTTTCCGTCTATATTATTAGAAACGAGTATAATATTTTGGGTGGTTTCTAGGCCCCATTTTGCCGGAACGAACCGCACCCACCAAACAATTCCCGCAAATAAGCCGAGAATTATAAGACTGAGAACAAGCAAAAACCTCTTCGGAAAGGAGAACGTTACAGTTTTACGATTAGACTTGGATCGGGGGCGACGGGCTGGCCTCATTCATTAAGAATAGCTTGTCGAATCTGCTGTGACAATCTGACCATAAATCTGACGTTATGAATTGACGCCAACCGATAGTAGGTTAACTCATTACCGCGATAGAGGTGATTTAAGTACGCTCTTGAGTACCCACGTTTGCAGGTTGAACAATCACAACCTTCTTGAATAACTTGATTATCTTTCATGTACTGATTGTTCCCGATTTGCAGTCTACCCTTTGTTGAGGCTGAGCGAAAAATGAGTTGTCCGTTTTCTTGGTCTAACTCACCACTGTACAACGCGCCATTTCTGGCCAATCTGGTTGGAGCCACACAATCAAACATGTCATAACCGGCTTTGATTGCGTCCAACACATTTTGCGGATCACGGCCCAATCCCATCGCATATCGAGGCTTATCAGCTGGTAAACATTCTTTCATCCAGTCCATAATCTCAACTGTTTTCGCCATGTTATAGCCGACCGTTTCTCCCCCAATAGCAATGCCATCGAATCCTAAACCAGCAATAACTTTAGCTGATTCTTTACGGAGTTCTGGATGCTGAGCGCCTTGGACAATGCCAAACAATGCTTGGTAGTACCCATAGACACTTTGACGTTGTTTTTCTTCCCAATACTTCAGACATTGCTCAGCCCAACGATGAGTTCGATCGAGTGCTTCTCGGGCATACTGCATATCAGCTGCGTCAGGAGTACATTCGTCAAAAGCCATGATTACGTCTGCCCCAATAACACGCTGAATCTCGATTGATTTTTCAGGAGTAAAGAAGTGTTTAGTCCCATCAAGATAAGAAGTGAAACCAACTCCATCTTCAGTAATTTTGGTCATTGAGTTTGCTGCCATTTGTTTTCCCAGTGAAAAGACTTGGAAACCACCAGAATCACTCAGCATCGGCCGACTCCAACCCATAAATTTGTGCACTCCCCCCTGCGATTGGAGAACTTCCAATCCTGGACGGAGATAGAGGTGATAAGTGTTAGCTAAAATAATCTCGGCATCAAGACTTTCCAAGTCTTGGGTATCGAGCGCTTTAACAGTGGCTCGTGTCCCTACCGGCATGAAAATGGGGGTCTTTACTTCACCATGAACTGTCTGGAAAACACCAGCACGACCATGAGTGGTTTCTTTCTCGAGTTGAAAACTAAACTTCTGCACACCCAGTATTGTAATCTAGATAACCAGTTTTTCTCAGGCATATAATCATTAAATGTTTACCCTGGAGCAGTTCGATTATTCACTCCCACCGGAATTGATTGCCCAAGTCCCCACTCAGGAGAGGGATCTGTGTCGCCTACTTGTTTTTGACCGAGAAAGTAGTCAAATTCAAGATCGTCAATTTCGAGATCTCGTCGATCTTTTAGATAAAAACACAGTTCTGGTTCGCAATAACACCAAAGTGCTGCCGGCTCGTCTCTATGGTCACAAAGAAACAGGTGGAAAGTGTGAAGTTTTGCTTGTTCGCCAACTATCAAGTGCTCGTCCTCTGACTACTACTCGTTGGGAATGTTTAGTTAAACCTGGTTTAAAAGACGGGCAAAGGGTTCTCTTCCCTCCTCCGAAAGATCCCAAAAACATACTTGTTGCTAGATGCTCTCCTGACGACGCTGACTTTACCCAATACACCAGAATTTTAGAGTTTGAATGCCCTGAAAAAAGCTTTTTCTCTATTTTGCTTGAATTAGGTCATACCCCTCTGCCACCGTACATTACCGGGGCTCCTAAAGATGAAGAAACTCTCCGCCAACTTTATCAAACGACATTTGCCCAGTGCATTGGCTCTGTTGCCGCACCAACTGCTGGCCTCCACTTCACACCAGAACTGGATGAACGGCTGCGCCAAAAAGGAGTTGTGATTCAAGAAGTGACGCTCCATGTCGGGTTAGGCACTTTTCTGCCTGTCCAGCCAGAACAAATTTTTCAAAAACAACTGCACGAGGAAGTTTTTATCTTGACTAACCAAACAGCTGATGCAATTAATCAGGCCAAGTCCCAAGGCAAAAAAATTATCACTGTCGGCACAACTACCACCCGTGTTTTAGAAAGTTGCATTGAAGATGGGGTTTTAAAGCCCCAGACTGGGGTGACCCAACTTTTTATTCAACCTGGGGATCGTTTTCAAATCGCTGACGGCTTGATTACTAACTTCCATCTTCCTCAATCAAGTCTGTTGATGTTGCTGTCAGCTTTTGTTTCCGCGCCAAACACTTCTCACTCTTTTACTTCCTTTACTGAATCAACTGCTGGCAAAGCGTACCAAGTTGCGATCCAACAAAAGTATCGCTTCTTTAGTTTTGGGGATGCGATGCTGGTGTTAAGTCGGTCCTAAAAATCAAGGGATCAGTGATTCCACGACTTTTTCATTTTTGTAGTAATTACCACAATTGTGGTAATTGTCATAAAACGTAAAAATTCCGAAAAAAGGGGCAGCCAAACCAACTTATAGAGAGGAGCAAGCACTGAGTTGAGCGCAAGCATATCTTTCGCGACCAAATTGGTCCTCACAAATAGTGATTGAAAAACCTACCCGTTTTGCTAACTTCTTTATTTGTTTTGCTTGCCCTTGGCCGAACTCCAACCAAAGCTCTCCTCCTGTTTTGAGGTGATTTTTCGCTTTTAAAACAACTTCTTCAATCAATTTAATTCCAGACTTTTGAGCAAATAACGACTCTGTAGGCTCGTGAAGTAAGCTGGGCGAAAAATCAGCGAATGGATCAAGGTAGGGCGGATTACTAAGAATGAAGTCATAGTGGTCTGTTACTGCAGTAAAAAGGTCAGACTGCAACAACTGCCAGCGTGAGGTGGGAAGATTGTTTTTACGGAGATTGAGCTGAGTTTGCTCGATTGCTTTGTGTTCAATATCCACAAAATCTACTTGACTCATTGGCCAATACTTTAAAACAGTAGCCCCAATGCACCCTGAGCCACAACACAAATCAAGAACTTTGATGGGTGTGTTCGCAGTTTTTTTATCTTGATGTTGTTGCAAAAACTGGCTGACCCAATATTCTGTTTCCGGACGGGGGATTAAGGTTTTGTACGACAAATCAATTTTCAAATCAAGAAAAGGCGTCCACCCAATCACATATGCTAATGGTTCTCCTTTTTCTAACCGATTAAGATCAGCGTGAATTTCTGTGGGTAACTCAGTCACAGCTCCTGACCAACCATTCAGAGCTGATAAAATACGTTGTTCCGGCCAGTCATATTTATCTCGTAGTAACCAGCGGATTTCTTGAGGTCTGCTCACTTTTGACGATCTCCTCTTGTCCCGAGATGAGTCACTGTTGCGCCATCACCATTGGCTGCACCAAAAACTAAGTACTCTAAGGGTTCTGTTCCAGTATTTTTCATCTGGTGAGGTGCGTGTCGAGGAATGAGCACTGCCATTCCTGTTGAGATGGGTTGGGTTTCTTCGCCAATAGTGATCTCAGCTTGGCCTTTTAAAATATAAAAAACCTCTTCAAGAGTTTCATGATGATGCAGTTGAAATGACCGGCCAGGTTGAATCACCGCATAGTTCAACATTTTCATCCGACACTCGGGATCAAAGTCGCGAACGTTAAAAAGAACTTTTTTTAATACACCGGGATCTTGCGGATCTTCATGGCTGGCAGGTTCAAGCTGGTGTACTTCTAAAGTAGTAATTTTCATGGTTCTCCTAAATATTTACGTATTTAAGCGCATTTTTCAGATCTGCTGGTAAGGGTGCCTCAACACTTCGTATCTCACCAGTCAGAGGATCATGCCACTTCAACCACTTTGCGTGTAAGAACAACCGTGGGCACCAGAGTTGGTCAAGTTGAAGTCTCTTGATACCTACATACATTGGATCTGCCACCAAAGGATGTCGTAAATGAGTAAAGTGGACCCGAATTTGATGAGTCCGCCCTGTCTTCGGCCAACACTCGACTAAAGAAAAACCTTGGTACCCTCGTTCGATTTTTTGTCTGAGTTGGCGGACTTCTTTGGCTGCTGATGCCAGTTCCGCTAATAACTTTTCCAGGTCAAAATGTGGATAGAACTGTTGAACTTTATAGTGCGTTTCTGCCACTCTACCATCTGGGACCACCTGAAACTTCATCCGTTGAACTGTTGAACGGGCAATTGGCAGCTGGACAGTATCTTCCAAAATTTGGAACTTGCCATGGACGAGACAAAGATATTGCTTTCCCGTTTGTCGTTGCCGGAATTGGGTCAATAGATTGACTAAACTGCCAGGATTTTTGGCAAGCAACAGCGCACCGCTGGTTTCTTTATCTAATCGATGGACAATTCCTCCTCTTTCGGCAAAAATCGCCTCTGGAGTTCCGAATTCAGGACTAAAATCGGCTGGAATTAGCTTTTGCCAGCCTGGAGGGAACACAAAGGTACCATCTTGTGTACGCAGCTGCTGCGACCACCACTCCTGAATAGTAGGTCCCGTGACTGTCTCAGCAGTATTAACTACCATCCCCGGTGGTTTTTGAATCACCGCCACATCTTGATCTTCGTAAAGGACTTGAATATCCATAGCTGGTATTCTACTTGATGGACTGTGATGGCTTTGTTGTCTTCGCTACTTTTCGCAAAGGTGCAGTTACCACCCAGACAGCAGCAATACAAATCGCCCAGTCCGCCAGATTATTTTTAATTGAAAAAATTCCTACAGGCAACCAATCTCGAACTCCACCGTACTGTACTCTATCAACAATATTTGAGAGTGCTCCGCCAATAAATAAACCCGTTGCAATTGGATGTTGTCGCCAGTTTTTTTGAATTACACATACAACCAATATTCCTAAGACAAGTAATAGCAGTGTTGAAATCAGTAAATGGTTTGAACGTAATAACCCAAATGAAACCCCCGTATTAATTACGATTGACCCAAAAAAACGGGAAAAACCAACAATGAACTTGCTGAATTGATCAAGCAAAAAGATAATGCCTGCCACCAGCATACATTGATACAAGAGAGTGTTCTGACGTTGCATCACCGACGTTTTCTGAACGAGAAACTTCGCCCCGAACGTTGAAATAGTAAAGTAATTCCGTAAAGTATTAATCCAACTCGAATTAAGATATCAATTGGGACTCCAAAGAAGAAAACTTGGGTGGGACTAAATATCCACAAAAAAGAACCAATCAATCCTGTAAAAATACAAAACATACAAAACAAGAAACCAGACTGCGCACTATCTTTTCTTGCCCGATACCAAGAAAAGGTTCGATAGCGAGACTCTGCCCAAAACAAAAAGATATATAGCAACAAGTACAACCCAAACCCATAGAGTTGCAAAGGATGCCGACGGTCAAAGACTGAAGCAAACTGAACACCCCATGGTAAGTGTGTTGGTGTACCAAACTCTGCTCCTGAAAAAAAATTGCCTAGCCATAAAATGGCCATGGTTAATGTTAAAGAAAGTGCTCCAAAATCTAAGACTTCAAACTCATCCCACTTTTCCTTTTGCGCAGAACGATACAATGACCACACTACTGCAAGTACACCAAATAAGGGCACGAAACCTGGAAAACGAAACAGGTTGATCCAACTCAAAGGATGCAATCCAAATTGACTAAAGTGTAGAACGACAAACCCAACTCTACTCCACACCACCCCCCAAAACGTTGCCTTTAAAAATATATCAAAGAGCTCGTCCTCAGGATAGTGTTCTTCTCTACCTTTTCGCCAAAAGATATGTGCACTCGTCAAAAAAGCGGCTATCAGAAATAGAGTGAAGGTATAAAACTTGACAGGACCGATCGCAAAAAGAACTGGGAACATAACAACTATGAAGTATAACCCACACTGGGAATGGGATATAATCTGAGGCCGTATGCTGTCGATTTCCCATTCGTTAACCGGGGCATTTATCGCTACCAAAGTTGCAGACCCCCTGGCTTACACCCCATTGGTTATGGCTTCACACTACTTAGAAGACTGGATTCCTCATTGGGATGTCGGAACGGGTCTAAGCACTGGCAAACGGAAACGGGTGACTGCAATTATTTTAGAGGTTGGTGAGCTGGTGATTACTTTTGGGTTGATTTACTTCTTTTTTCAATATGGGCACAGCACCATTCAGTATCATGCTTGGATCGGGGCGTTTTTGGCTCTTCTGCCCGATTTTTTAGAAGCACCTCGGAATTTTTTGAAGTGGGAACC
>CAZKNL010000004.1:0-26457 GCA_964554155.1 uncultured Pseudomonadales bacterium
AAGAGAACAGAGGTGAATGAAAACCTACACCTAAAAATCTCAAAGTGTAGTCAAACGAACTTCACCACCAACAGAAAATCTACTAACTCCAATACTCCGGAAACTGCTTCATGAATTCTTCCCGATGACCAGCTTTCAAGTCGGGAATAAATGGACGGAAGTTTTCTAGTTTTTGCCAGTCTTGGCGGAAGACAAACAAAACTTTATGGAGATAATGATGGATATCTTCGGCGTTTGTCACATTTTCAATATAAAAGTACTTTTTGTTAATCCGGGATGGGTCGTCAGTAGCTAACCCAGAACTCGAAGCACTGGAACGGGCGGTGAAGGTACCCAGCTTGAAAATTGCTTGTAAAAAACCCTTACTATAGGCACCAGTATCAACCACCATATCAAGAGGCAGAGAAAGGTTGTGTCGATTCCAAGGAGTGGTGTAGATAAACTTGGTCAATCGTTTATTGGTGATTAAGGCAATACTGCGCTTCCATAAGGCAGTCGTCCACCACACACCAACTAGAGCAAATAGTACAGCAGTAACTGCTGAAGCAACCTCAATCGCACTGATAACTCCACCACTGACTCGGTCACCAAACAACTCGCTCACAAAGCCAGCCAGAAGATACCCCGCCACAAAAATGGCGGCGGCGGCGACTAACACCATCACTTGACGAATAATATGAATCGTCTCACTCTCGCGAGTTACAAACAGAATACGTTCGTCAGTGGCCTGCCCAGGAAATCGATACAAGTACGGAAAAGCAAAGTGGTCAAGATCAAAGATACTGGTGGATACCATCGACAACCCCAATTGTATTAAGAAGTTACAGTGGTCGCGAGCGCAACTAACTCATTCAATCAATTAATAATTGACTGGTAAAGTCCCACCAGTTCTTTTCTGGTACTCCATTAACTGCTTCTTCTCTGCTGGAGTCAGTTCTGGCAGTTCAGAGGTGCCAACCGTTGGTGCGCGCATCATTGACCTTGTAGGAAGAGTTGGTGCTACCGTTGGTGGAGCCATAGTGCTCATCATTTTAGTGAAGAATGTTTGAGCATCCTCAGCATTGTCTGGAGCAGCGATCGTAAACTGTTGATTGAAGTCAGTTGCATTTGCAACCATATTGATTTTGACAGTATCAGGTACGTTAGCGGGTGTCGGAGTATCAGCCATTCCTCCTTTAGCCGCTTTTGCTTGAGCAATCAGTTTCTGGACATCAACTTCTAGTGGCAACTCAAAGTGCCGTAAATAGTAGTTGCCTTTATCTACCCAAAACGTGGCCTTAATATCACCCACTGCATTTAGGGCTTCCTCAACACTCTTCTTGACGGCGGCTTGATCTTGGTTTTCGATCATCGCTTTGGCCTGTTCGGTCTTTGCAGCTTTTGCCATTACTTCTTTCTGCACTTCTAAAACAGTCCCGACATACTCTACAACTGCCGGTTTAGAAACAGTCACAGTAACAACAAAGACATTGTGACCATCTTTTTTATCTGGTTTTGCTGTTCCGGCATCAGCACTTTCAATCATTTTCTTGAAGGCATCTTGTAGTTTCTGCATCTGTTCAGGAGTAAATTGAGGCTTTTCCATAGTGGGATTTTGGCTGGTTGGATCAAACTTAATCCAGGTTCCAGTCAACTTGTCGAGCTGAGTACCTGGGATAGCCGGGAGTTGGTTAATTTTCATATAACTCACTCCGTCTACCATTTTAACGTCAGCCGTTGCACTTAAGGTGGTCCCTTGGATGGAGTACTCACCAGTAACGGACATTTCTTGCTTATAACTTTGTGGGTTCCAGAGTTCTCCAATCACAGTTGGACCACTGGCTGTCAATGAGGCTGTTCCCATTGTTTTGCCCCCACCAATGACTTCAACACTGACTGCAGTATCATCCTTAAAACTTTTGAGGTTTTGAGTAGCAGCATTCATTTGTTTAATGACCAACTTACCGGGTTTATCACCTGGGATAACTTGGAGATACAGACGATCCATTTTTTCACCAAAAGAGCGTTGAATTCTTTGGAAAAAATTTTCAGCTGCGAAAACTGGAGATGCCGTCAAACCAAAGACAGTGATTCCAATAGTTCCAGCGATTAAGGTTTTTCTCAAAGAGAATCTTCGAGTCAGTTTTGTCATATTTTCTCCTATTGATTGGCTTCAACTTTGCCTGCGTATAAAGTATCGCCACTGAATTGACCGGTAATAGTCACATTTTTGTTAGTATACACCGACAAGTCCACTCCATAACTATTTACTTCTTGGGGTGCTTGCCCAACTCGCTCTAAAAAGTACTTTCCCCCTTTATTTGTCAGCTTGCCCGACAGAGTGGTATCACCCTTTTTCTGAGTGGTCACACCCACCGGTTCATCCTGCGGTTGGGCGGGTTTTGCTGAGGAAGTACAACCAACAAAAAGGATTGTGGCACCAGAAACAGCGAGAACAAGCTGAACAAAGCGGCGGACAGTCATACGTTCCTTTCAGATCCAAGTTCTCAAAGAATATCATCTCCGTGCAGTTTGAGCCAGTAACTGTGTAGTCGAGACAGCTGGGTTGTGTTGATGAACAATCATCAGTTGTCCACCAAACTCTTCGATGATCGCTTTTTTCTTTTCAAGATGAGGGCTATGAGATGAGACCGCTAAGATGGCAGGTCGGAGTTCCTCGATCAAACGACGACGTTTACTCGCATCAGCAAAGTCTTCTGGCAAAATAAACACCACATCTGCGACTCCAAGTTTTTGGATGTTTTGTTGGCGAAGGTGTTGTGAGTGAACCGGCCGTCCTTCCCCTTTAATTGTCCGAACTCGGACATCTGATTCCAACCCAACCACTAAAAAATCTCCGACCGCTCTTGCCTTCTGCAAAAAGCGAATATGTTCTTGGTGTAGTAGATCGAAAACCCCAGACACAAAGACAATTCTTTTGCCTTGGTGACGAGCAGCTTCAATCTTTCGATGAACTTCTGGCGTGAGGATTTGAAGATCTGGCAATGCGTCCGACATATGGTTGAAGTATCTCTAGAGCTACAGATTTTGGCAAGCTCTGCTGCAAACTTTTTAGCCATCCCTCAGTGATAACTTTACCAGTATCTCTGGGGTGAAAGAAGGCGAAACCTCTGCCTACTTTTTCAGTTGTCCGATGCTTACTCATGTACCAAGACTGAAACTGCCAAGCCAGCCAATCGATGAGATCGAAAAGAAATGCTAGAACCGGGCGTTGTTTTTGGTTACTTGGTTTTTTCTTTTCCGAAAAAATTGAGCCCATTTTATTGATGGATGCATTTGGCAAAAACTGCTGCATCCAAGGATTCTGACGTTTAAAAAGATATTCTCTGCCATTTCTTGCCCAGAGTAACTTTGCTTGAAAAACCTCGTAGGCTCGGTAGACATCTTGTCGTTCTGGATCAACAGTTAAGTGATTACTATCAAGCCATAGGTTAAAACACCAACTACCAGGCTCTTCTCGATTCCATGAACGCCGTTTGCCTTGCACTTGAGCAAAAAAACTGACGATGATTCGAGTCAGCCAGAGTCTTTTGGGTGCAGTAATCACCATAAAATCAACATCACTGTCAGGGTCAGCAGTACTCATTGCCTGAGAACCAGTTAAGTAAACTTCCTGAATCCAAGGGACCTTTTTGATAAAGTGCAACACCATTTTTAGTTCAACTGCTTTTTTAGCAGCGTAACGTTCTTTTTGTAAACGGGATTGGAGAGTTGTTGATCTCCCAGCAAGACAAAAGTATTCTGCGTGACCTCTTTGAGTGGGCGTCCGCACTGACTCAATCAATTTATGTTGCTGTAACAAACGGACTGCATCTGCCAGTGACTGAACTGGGTGTTTCATAAACCGCGGTTGATCTTTTGGAAAATATTGAGGGACACTCAGCACTCTCTCCCTCAGTTCACCCAGAGTCAGTGGATACGCAAACTGATCGGTATAAGCTATCGTCGCCAATACAGCGCGTACTTGGGCAGTCAATTGAGGAAGTGTAGAACGTGTGGTCATCGAGTCAGATTATACTGACGAAGAATTTGTCGAGTTCCTTGATCAACAGTTACCACTGCTTTGTCAGGGGTTGTTTTTCCTTGAGAAATACTGGTAATCGCATCTTCATAGTACTTAATCACTTGGTCGTTGAGCCCATTGTCATGCGTCAAGGTATTTAGATATGAATCTTGGGCGAATGGGGCATCAGCTAAGTAGGCTGCCACATATGGACTATCAGCCAGTAAGTTGGCCATATCTGTTCGTGGGTAAATCTCGCCAAAACTACGTTCTTTGCTTGCATCTGAGTAAACTGTCTGCAGCGCTTCTTGTGAGCTTAAGAACTTGAGTAGTTTCCATGCTTCAGTTTTGTACTTGCTTTGCGCATTCACCCCTTCAGCCCAGTATGATGCCCAAGTAATTTTGGTTCCGCCCAGTTGAGGAACTGGAGCAGTCTCAAATGCCAGATTTGGGTTGAGCGCAATAATATCGTGTGTTCGCCATGAGGGAGCAATGATCATAGCCACGTCGCCACGCGCAAAAGCAGTTGTCGAGTTGGGCAACGTTTCATCCCACACTTTATCTTTAGTATAAAAATCAGTATAGAACTGGAGGGCTTCGATACTTTTTGCTGAAGTTGGATCCGTTGGATTTGCACCATTCTGGAGCATTAATAAACCAAGAATGTCGGCGAAGTTATCAACGTTGGCAGCATTCCCAACCGCCACTCCAGCTCGCTCAATCCGGTTACCATTACGAACTGTTAGTTTTTTTGCTAAGTCTTTCAAATCTGACCAAGTTTTAGGTGGTTGAACGTTAGCGGTTTGGAAAATCTCTTTGTTATAAAACAAAGCTAAACCATCGTACATCAGTGGTACACCCACATACTTGCCATTCACTTTAAGTTGTTGATCAGCAATCGGGAAAAAGGTGGTTTGGAACTCAGTTGGTGTGTAGACAGTGGTAGGCATCTCACTCAACTCAGTCTTCAACATGGGCACCCAAGAAGCATGGTAGCGAAAAATATCAGGACCTTTGCCAGCAGCAATTGCGGTTTGCAACCGTTCTCGATAGTCACGGTACGACTGTTGTTGGTAGTTCACTTTGACACCAGGATTTTGTTCTTCGAAGGTGGTAAGCACGTGTTGCAAAACCGGAGTTGGTTCCCAAAGACCCCAGTACGTTAAGACAACTTGCGGTTTGTTTTGAGTCTGGGCAGTTCGGCCAGTTGTGTTAGTCTGGCGGGTAGTGGGTGATGAGGTCTGTGTTCCAAAAATTTTTGAGTAAAGAAAAGAACCCAGCCCAACCAATAACAAAATCGCTACGATTAACGGTAAAAATCGCAATGGAGATTTTCTAAACTCAGCAACTTGGGGTGGTGGCGGCAGTTGTCCATCTGGTGGATTCTTCTGTGTTAGTGTGGGTGGTTTGGGGAGAGCAGGACCACTAGACAGAGGTCTTGCTATCGATGTTCCAGGAATGGTAGTTCGTGGAATACCTGGGCTTGAAACTGTTGCAGGAGGTGCGAGTGGAGGTGTTGGGAGCGGGGATGTTGTTCTCGGTGCCTGCAAAATAGAGGACGCAGGTGGTTTCGGAGCGTCATTCGGTTGCCCAGATTGCTGACTAGGTAGTGGACCAGGTTTGGGTGCTTGACTAGAGACTGAAAACGCCGGCTTTGGTAATGGAGGTGGAGCAGGAGGCTTCGGCACAGTCACTACTGGTTTTCCTTGAGGTGGGATGGATGAAGCAGACGGCTTTTGATCGGTCATAACAATTTAATGAGAAGCTCTTGGTTGTCTTACTCGGCAAAAGATGTGAAAATTATAAACATTTGCAAAAAGGTTTGCCACCATAATTCTATGCCCTTAGATCCTATCGTACAGTCTCGCTTTTCCAAAATGGAGCGGTGGTGTCTACTACTTTCTCTGTTGTTGTTGATTTGCGCGGTCTCGATTACTGCTTTTATGGTGAATCAATACACAGATCGTTTTTACCCTGGTGTAAAACTCAATGGAGCTGAAGTTAACGGCAAAACAAAAGCAGAAGTCAAAGAGCTATTAATGACCCAAGAGAACCAGCTTGCTCCCTTCTCTATAACTTTACATGTTGATGACATTCAAGTTGCTTCTTCTTCAGCTGAGTTAGGTGGTCACTATAACCAAGATGAAGTGATTGAGAAGGGATTCAAAGTTGGGAGAAACCAGTCTTTCTTCACCAGAGTTTGGCGGGTGATTAGTCCATGGCCGTCTTCGGTTGAGTTCAATATGACTTATCAACTTGACCAAGAGAAGCTCAATCAATTATTGTCGGGATTGGCTGCAAAAGTCGACATCGCTCCTGAAGAGCCTTCTGCGATACTAAAGTTTTCCCAAAGTGCTGGCTCGCTGAAGCTGCTTCCAGGAAAATCTGGCCGCCGAGTTGATCAAGCAGAAACAATTAAAAAAATTAGTGAGCGTTTACAAACGACTGATCTGCATATTCCAGCTCCAGTTGCATCGATCTCAGCCGGCCTGAACCCAGAACAAATTGCCCCAGCAGTAGAACGAGCCAAGAAGTTCGTTGGCAAAAAGATTACGCTTCGCGCAGATAATGTTTTCCAGCAGGTGAATGACCAATTGATTATCAACCTTCTTGCTTTTCCAGAAGGCATCTCCTCTACCCGACTCCAACCAGTTGTTGATGAGCTGTCGAAAGACGTCAATCGTCCCCCTCAAAATGCTGAGTTCGCGTATGACCAAAACACGCTCAAAGTTGAAAAATTTGTAGCGCCACGGAAAGGCTTGGCACTCGATATTTCTCAATTTGAACAAGAACTCTCTCACTCAATTGCTTCTTTAGAAAACAGTGATGAAAAAGAGATTACATTCACTCTACCGGTAGAGGAAACCAATCCAGAAAAAGATTTGTCAAAAACAAACAATTTAGGGGTAGTTGAACGAATTGGGTTTGGCGAAAGCCAGTACGCCCACTCCATTCCAAACCGGATTCATAACGTAGCTTTGACTGCGAGCAGAATTAACAACACGCTTATCAAGCCTGGCGATGAGTTCTCCTTCAATAAAACCTTAGGAGAAGTCTCCCAAGCAACTGGCTATCGACCAGCGTATGTCATTAGCGGCGGCCGGACTGTGCTTGGTGATGGCGGTGGAGTGTGTCAAGTCAGTACAACTACATTTCGAGCTGTATTGAATGCTGGTCTGCCAGTCACCAAACGAAAAGCTCATAGCTATCGTGTCAGTTACTATGAATTAAATGCCAAACCAGGTATTGATGCGACAGTTTACGCTGGCGATATTGATCTCCGTTTTATCAATGACACTGGCCACTACATTTTGCTCCACACCCAAACCAATAGTGAAAAGTTATATATGACAGTTGAAATTTACGGGACTTCAGATGGACGGACTGCCCAGATCGTTGATCACAAAACTTGGGACTTTGTTGGTGCTCCCGCTCCACTCTATATCGATGATCCGACAATTCCGAAAGGACAAATCCGTCAAGTTGACTTTGCTGCCTCAGGGATTAAGGCCAGTTTTAAAAATGTTATCAAAGACAAAAACGGGAAACTGATTCGCGAAGAAGAGTACTTTTCTAACTACCAACCTTGGCGAGCGGTATTTTTACGTGGAGTCTAGGCTTGTTTCAGAGAAGAGTGAGCTATAATTTACGCCATGGACAAAACGTATCTTCATCACCAATACGAAGAAAACGTGGCAAAACTGTGGGAAGCGCATGATGCGTTCAATCCTGATAGTGTGCGTGCCTACAAAAAGAAGAACAATCTTCCCTACACAGATCAACCATTCTGTATTGTAATGCCACCGCCAAACGCCAATGACCCACTCCATATTGGTCATGCTTTATTTGTTTCTCTAGAAGATGTAATGATTCGCTTCCACCGGATGTTAGGTGAAGACACACTCTGGGCTCCCGGAACAGATCATGCTGGAATTGAAACCCAGTTTGTTTTCGAAAAGAAGCTCAAGAAAAACAATCAATCACGATTTCAGTTCGACCGTGAAACACTTTACAAAATGATCTGGGACTATGTTCAAGAAAACTCAGATACTGCAGTCACTCAACTCAAAAAAATGGGGGCCAGTGCTGATTGGAGTCGCTTTGCTTTCATGCTTGATCCTAAAGTAGTCGAGATTGTTCTCAAAACTTTTATTGAATTAAATAAAAAAGGATTGATATATAGGGATTATAAGTTGGTTAACTACTGCACGAGGTGTGGGACTGCTTTCTCTGAACTTGAAGTCATGCATCTCGAACAAAGCGACCCAATGTACTACTTAAAGTATGGACCGTTTACGATTGCAACTGTTCGTCCAGAAACCAAGTTCCGTGATACCGCACTGGCAGTACATCCAACAGATCCTCGGTACAAAAAATACATTGGTCAAACTTTGGAAATTCCAGGACTACTCGGACCAATTCAGATGACTGTGGTAGCAGATGAGGGTGTTGATCCGGAGTTTGGCACAGGGATTATGAAAGTGACCCCTGCTCATGATTTTCACGACTATGAATTGGGCAAGCGGTACAACCTACCCGTAACTCCAATTATCACGCTGGGTGGGCGGATGGATTTAAGTTGGTTTTTCGACAAAGCAAAAACTGAACCAGTCGAACAGAAATACTTGGAAAGAGCGCACAAATACCATGGCCAGAAAATCGCAGAAGCCAGAAAGTTAATCGTCGAAGACTTGAAGGCAGATGACTTACTTGAAAAAATTGACCAAAAATATGTTCATACAGTCGGCACGTGTTATCGCTGTGGCACAATTATTGAACCCCTCCCCCTTCCTCAATTTTTTGTCAAAGTACTTCCGCTGACTACTGAAGTATTAAAGGCACTTGATCAAGGTGAGGTGAAAGTGATTGGGGCCGGCCATGACAAGATTCTGCGCCATTGGCTAGAAAATCTGAAAGACTGGAACATCAGTCGACAAATTGTTTGGGGGATCCGAACGCCAATTTGGTACTCGGCAACAGAAAACCCTGATTTAGAAGTCCACTTTACTGACCAAGAGCAAAGAGTCTCTGGGAAACTCAGTCAACTCTTAGAAAAATATTCTCTTCAACACATTCAACAAACACTCCAAGAACTTCGCCCGCCAATTAATGCCAAGTATCTGATTTCTTTGACCAACCCTGGTAAAGACTACCTGCAAGAAACTGATACTTTCGACACTTGGTTCAGTTCTGCCCAGTGGCCATATACGATTCTGCAGGCGAATAACTCAGCAGATTTTGATCGCTTTTATCCAACTCAAGTCATGGAAACTGGGTATGATATTCTGCCATTCTGGGTGATGAGAATGTTGATGATGGGTCTGTTTAAAACTGGTCAGGTTCCCTTTTCTACAGTCTATCTACATGGTTTAGCTCGTGACCAACATGGTAAGAAAATGAGTAAGAGCAAAGGCAATGTCATTAATCCCTTGACGGTGATTGATCAATATGGAGCGGATGCACTGCGCATGGCTCTGGTCATCCGTTCAAGTCCAGGGCTCGATAAATCAGTCGGCGATCCTGACTTCAGAGCTATGCGTAATCTGACTAACAAAGTCTGGAATGCCGCTCGTTTTCTCAAAGAAGGCTTTGGTAAAACTGATGGAAATCAGCCGTCTGGCCAACAAGACAATGTCTTTAAAGAACACCTGACCGAAGTTGTTCAACAAGTTACCCAACAGCTTGCAGACTACAAACTTGGTTTAGCGGCAGAAACACTCCACAATGAATTTTGGCACTGGTTTTGCGACATCTGCATTGAAGAGAGTAAAAAAGGTCAGTTGTCGGGAGTAGTTCTATCCAAAGGGTTAGTGATATTTTTGAAATTACTCCATCCTTTCATGCCATATGTTACTGAAGCAATTTGGCAAGAGTTGCGTCAAGGATCGTTTGCCGATGGAGATCTTGAAAAAGAAGCTGACTGCTTAATTTTGAGCAGTTGGCCAAGTTGAATGATTAGACACTAAACAGAAAAAAGATGCAAATAGTCAAGTTGTTACTTTTCCTCTCAATCCTTTTTTTGAAAAACCTCAAGTCAGCTGGAAGTATTTTTCTAGAAGGATTTGGTTTTCAAACAGCAGTGGTTATCTTGATTGTTTTGAATGTTGGGGTAGTAACAGCTTTGCTATGGAGCTTCCAAGAAGAGCAAAAACTGAAGAAAGAGTTATTGGCGGCAGAAGCACACCACACCCAACAACAACAATTTTGGCAAAAACTCAGCCATCAATTCCCAGGACATAAAGAGATTGAGCAAGCCGAGAAGGTTTTGAAGTAGTGAGGTTCTAGGTTTTATTCAGTTGGCTTTTCTTTTGGAGTTGAAGCAGGCGCTTCACCTTCAGCACCCACTGGAGGTGTAGTAGCTGCTGCAGTAGTCCCCTCTTCAACAGGAACTGGTTCTGGCTCAACTTCTTCTTTGACTTCTTGAACAAGCACAATTGGTTCTTCTAACTGATCTTGATCGATCATTAAGGTCACTTTAGAACGATCGAACTCTAAGTCTTTATAGGTAACAGTGTCACCAATAGCCTCGAACTTTGTGACATCAACTACAAATTTATCTGGGAAATTTTGAGGAAGTGCTTCAACTTCAACAGAATCATGAAGGGTGACCACCACCGCACCCTTAATTGCAAACTCTCCAACAAGTTCAACCGGAACTTCTGCTGTAATTTTTTCAGTCAAGTCAACTTGACGGAACACCACGTGGAGTACTTTGCCCGTGACTGGGTGATGTTGAACTTCAGAAATCAGAACTGGTCGCTCGTTTTTTTCACCATCAACAATCAGATAGAACAACCCAGTATCACCAACTTTGTCGTAGAGGTGGGTAAACTTGCTTGCTTCAACAGAAATACCAACAGTTTTGTCAACATTTCCAGAAATATTTGCTGGTACTAAACCCTGACGGCGCAGTTGACTGACCTGCTTCCCATGAATAACACGTGGTTGTACTTGAAACTTAATTTTTTCTGCCATAACTCTCCCATTGCTCGTCACCAACCACTAGCAACTAACAATTCGTGGGGAGGGAGCAAAATGAACTTGAGTAGTATACCATGACCTCTCAACGGAACTTGATTCCAATAAACTGGTGTTTGTCTCCAGCTTGTTGGAAAACTATCTTGTTTCCTTGGACAACAGCTTTTGGCGCAATCACAGTAGGTTGTAAACCATCTTCTGAGGTAACAGTCAGCGTATAATTCTCTACTTGAGTGGCTGCTTGTCTTTGATCAAAGAAAGCAAAACTTACCCCTGGCGAATACACAAATGGTTGTTGATACTCCAGAAGCACTTTAACAGTTGATTGAATTGGGATATCAACAGTAAAACCAATCACTTGCCCAGTTTTGACCATTTCTCTATCAATAGTCTGTAGGTCGAGTGGTTTACCATCTATTCGTATTCCTTTTACAACACTGTCAGTTGGTAGATAGAATCTGAGGTAATTTCGGTATGCACCACTCGGCCAACGAGTGGTGGTTGCTTTGTTGGTGAAAATCACCATTCGTTGGTGTAAAGTTGCCGTCTTCCCCACTCTAATGTCATGCTCAACTTGACGTGTAATGAATTGGCCAATCTTATTCAACCCAATATTGGATTCAACTTGATAGATCGTGCTCACTTGACATTTTTCAACAGCCAGCTGCCCAGGGCATTGGGGAATCGAAACCTGTCCCGCCCATCCCAAACTATTTAAGACATCATTTTCAGTTGGCTGAGCACTGACCAAAAATACCCGACCATCTTGGAGCTCATTTGCGAAAACTGAGAGTGCTTGAACCATTTGTGGTGGTTGAGTGAAGATGTTTTTTAGAGTAGTTGCAAAAACAGACTTAAGATACTCAGCTTCTGGATGTGCCTCGAGTCTTTCAAAGAGATTTTTGGCAGTGATTTGTTCGCCAGTTTTCTCGATTTGGACTGGACCAGTTTTTTCCAATAATTGTTGGAGAGTCAATGTATTTATTCCAACAATAAAGTCCGCTTTCCTTCCAAGATTACGATCAAGGTAATTATTAACAATAGTACTTGTCTCAGTGAAATCTGGAGTCCACCCAGCATTGAGGAAAGTCATGTTTGTGGTGTTTAGGTACTTTTGATAATCCGCAGGTGCTTGAATTATCCCTGTATTCAGGGCTTCTATTTGAGTCTCATCATAGAACTGTTGATCGATAATGGCCCCCTTTTCGAGAGTCACCAAGTACACACCAACAACAATTCCCCCCGATGGTCGAAGCTCTTGGCTATCCTGAACCACTACAGCAATCCGCCGTCTCTCTTCTGCTGCTAAGAATGAGGGTAATAACTGGTGAACCTGTTCGAAAGTTGCCACTTGCCGGCGTGTTTGTTGGATTTCATCAAGAATTTTTTCAATCACATTGTTTTGCTGTTCAGTTAAAAACTCGGTGGGAATGGATTGCAATTGTGTCTGAATAACTGAAAGGGTGGAATAAAGAGTTTGTTGTTGTAATTCAAGCTCAGAGACTGTCTCCAAAGCGTTTCCTGGAGTTTTTCCCATTACTTGAGAAACTGCTTTTTCCATTAATTCACCAAGCTGTTGGCGTTGTTGGTGAATGGTTTGCATTTGTCGAGCAGCACTAACCACAACAACTGTTTCTGACAAACTGTCTTGCCCAGTGACCATTTGATAGATTTGTGTCTCTGTAGCTAAGACATTCAATAAAATTTTTGTCCAAGGACTTTGCCAAGTTGGTTGATCAGATAGATTTTGTCCTGAAGACTGCGTCATAATCATTCTAAAAAGGAGACTTCTCAGTCCGAAGAAACTCGCCAGTGAACCTAAAAAAACCACCAGTAGCACTACCAAAACAACCAACCCTTTCATTACCCATTTTTGACGACCTTGTCTTTGGCGAGTCTTGACAGTTTTGAGTGCTTTTTTCTGAAAACGAGACTCTCTTTGTTCAGTACGTTGTGAACCAAAAAGGTGTTGAATCGTCATTTCTAGGTGTTGCTCAAAGGGTTTGAGTGTTTCCCCACCAGATGTGGGGAGTCTCATGGGATAGGAGATCGGTCGTAATAATTTTTGTTTTGTGTAGCGGTGTTTAATTTTAGAAATATTTTCTTCATACAGTTTTTGTCTGTTTGGAATTTTGGGGTTGGAAAGAGGAATCACTTGAATGTGAGAAGTGTGATCTAACCTCTCCTCAAACTCAGAGTCTAAAGGTCGAGGTTTTGGTAACTCCAAATCAGATGTTTGAAATGGGTGCTTACCTTCAATTTTTTCCAGATGAGCTCGATGTGGGCGAAGAAGTGCTTGGATCAACTTGGGAACAACATCTGCGACTACAACTCCTTCTTTAAATTCTGAACGCTCTCGCGATGTTGTCAAAAAAGTCGCAGGAGAAACAAACAGATCTGGTTGGTCAATGAGGTTAACTACTACAAAAGTTTGACAGAATGGCAAAAATTCTTTGAAATGTTGAAGAAGTCGCTCATCCCCTTCTCTCTTTTTTTCCCACTCAGGGTTTGAGCTATTTTTGCTCACAATAGCGGTCAAAATAATCAATGGCTCTTCTCTACTAAACAAAAATCGAAAAATCAAATCCGCCTGAGAAGTTCCTTTAATTGTGTCGTCAAAAATCCAACAAATTTTGTAATAAGGTTGTTGGTATTTTTGTAAACCTTTTTCTGAAACAACAAAAGGATCCACAAATAAAACGTCAAGCTGCTTTTTTTTTAAGGCAGCCTGAAGAGCTTCGGTGATTGGACTCGGTCGAGCAAACACCAAGACCGTCACCAAACTATCGACAGCTTGGGTAACGAAAATAGACATGGGCAGTAGCTACTTGCTGGAGCTATTGTAAAGAAAAGGCCGCTCGAAGTACAGCTAGCTCCGTAGACCAAAATTGTGGGAGTCAAGAGTTTGATTGAGGACTGCATCCGCAGCAGCATTTTGTTCGCGAGGAATATAAGAAAAACTAAAAGGGACGGTTAGCCTAACAAGTTGATGCCAAATTCGTTGGGCAAATTGAGCAAGCCGAGGCTCTTTAATTTTCCATTTTTTATTAAGCTGTTGGACAACCAACATCGAGTCCAACCGCCACTCAACAACACTGATTTGGTATGATTTAAGAATGGCTGGCAAAGCATCAAGTGCTCCTAAAACCGCCTGGTATTCTGCTTCATTGTTTGTTTGTTGACCAAGATATTTCCCCTCTTCAAACACCACCTTCTTTTCCAACAACATCACCACCCCAATTGCCGCAGGACCAGGATTCCCTCGAGACCCACCATCTGTGTGAATAATTAACGTTGACATTAAGCAGTAAGTGGGTGGGTTGCATCACCCTTTTGACGAATATACAAACGTCTTTGTTGACCATCCCCCATTGAAAAACTTTCTAGACTAGAGAACTCTTGAGTGTTTGCAATGAATTCATGAATAATTAAGCGCTCACTCGCTGACAAAAACGGAAACTCATATGACTGACCGCTTTCTAAAACCCTCTCTACCGCTAATCTAGCCATTTCTTGGAGTTGGGCCGCCCTTCTCTCCTTGTAGTCATTAACATTTACTAAGAATTTTTTGTCCCGATCTTCTCGAGAGTAAGCCATGTAAAGAACGCGTTGTAGGGCTGTTAAGCATTCGCCATGATAACCAATAATTAAACCAGACTCTTCCTCCGGAACGATGATTTTCACCAGGGTGGTTTCCCCATCATCAACCTCAACCACGGCATTATCTACACCCATATGGGCCAAAAGTCTTTGAGTAAAGTCTTGAATTGTCATAGTTGATTCCTTTTCATATTAGCAAACACTTTCCACGTGTACCAGATTAACCATCTCTTTTCTTATGTTGGGTAAGACAGAGATTGTGTACAAAACTCTATTTTATTTAGAACCTCTCTCACCCCATATACGCTTTAAGACTCTCTCGGCGTAAAGCGTCACACCACCCCACCCAGAAATAAAGTATTGTTGGACAATACTAAAAACCGTCGAAGCAACCCAATAAAGACCCAATCCAGATGGAAAACGAACAGCAATAAAACCAGTCATGATTGGCATAACAAATAACATTTGTTTTTGCATGCTGGCTGCCATTTCAGCAGCATCTTCCTCTTGTTTGTTTTCCACAACTAACTCTTTGTTTTTCGTATCGTTGGGAATAATGTCTGGAGTCTCTCCACCAGGAAGGATCATGAGTGATAGAAAGAGTTGGCTTAGTCCAGCTAAAATAGGAAGCACAAATAGGCTATCAGGCTTGGTTAGGTTTAACCAGAGAAAGTTGGGGTTTAAAACAACCCCATTGAAGTGAGTGTTTGAGACAAATCTAACCAAAACATGATAGAGAACGATCAAAAACACAATTTGGATAAGCTGGGGCAAACACCCTGCGAGGGGATTGAGGTTGTGTTTTTTGTACAACTCTATTTGAGCCATTTGAAGGGCTTTTTTATCTGACCCATGAATTTGTTTTAATTTTTTTAACTCTGGATTAATTTCTTTCATCTTTTTTTGAGACTTCAAAGAGGGAAGAGAGAGTGGTAGGAGAATTAGTCTGATTAATAGTGTAAAAACTAAAATCGAAAGACCCAAATTCCCAGTTAACTGATGAAGTTGAATGAGAATGTTTAAGAGGAAATCATTGATAATGTTCATATTCAGTTTTGAGTGTCTAGTTTCTAGCGACTAAAAACCAGACACTAGTAACTCTCTTCATCGACAATTCCAAACTCTAATTAAACCTTTTTTTAACCCCGTGATTGTACCATGCTTTCTGATCTGGAGAATGGCGTATCGACTACAAGTTGGGGTATGTTTACAGTGGCTGTAATAACCAAAAAAAGTAATCGATAAAACACGAAAGAATGGTTGAAGGATTCTTTGGTAACCACAAACAATCGATATTAAAAAGGAAGTGGGGAGATTTTTTTTCATCAACTTGGTTGAAGTTTTTTGACAATTGTTGTTTGTAAAACTTTTAGGTTTTTTTCCAGTTCCCGCCGTCGAATAACAACAACAAGTTGTGTTCCTGAGGTGAGTGTGGGAAGTAGGGGAGAGAGAGTTGCTCGGACAACTCTTTTCAACCGATTTCGCTCAACAGCGGTAGGGGCTGTTTTTTTTGAAACAACTACCGCAGCTTGTGGAGAAGGAATTGTTGTTTGAAAACGCCAATACAAACTAAAGCTGTGTTGATGAAGTTTGTGATCAAAAACAAAATAGGGAGAGTTTTGACGCAGTTGAAGACGATGTGTTTTAGGCAACATAGTTCGAGAAAAGCTTAGGCAGCTTTTCTCATCACTGTCAACCGAGAACGACCTTTTGCTCGTCGTCTCTTGAGGACTAAACGACCATCATGAGTTGCCATGCGTTCTAAAAAACCATGTTTGCGCATGCGTTTTACTTTTTTTGGTTGCCAAGTGCGTTTTGTCATACAACTCTCCAACTCCGAGGTGGGTAGTATACAACAGCTGGTTGTTGGTGACTAGAAACATTAATAACTAACTAGTGTTTACCCTAAAAGGCATGATGACATATATAAACGCTTCCATTCCTTGAGGACGGAAAGCGGCTGGTTTGAGCGACTCATTCATCCCAAACCAAATATGCTCTGGTTTTACTACCGATAAAAACTCTTGAATGTATTTACTGTTAAAGGCAATTTCTTGCTCCCCAGAAAACTTTCCAAGGTGTTTTGCTCTGACCAAACCTTCTTGATTTCCAAAGGTAGACGATGACGAGTGGAGAGTAATCCCTTCTTCAGAAACAACAAAGCGGATGATGCCAGCACCTTCCCGAGCAAAGATACTGGCTGTTTTCAATTTTTGTTGAAACTCTTCGGCGTCAAACAATAACTGTGTAGAGAACTCTGCCGGCATAATTTTTTGATATGGAGGAAACTGACCCTCTAAGAGACGCATACTCACGTCGTATCCATCAAAAGAAAAAAAGACTTGTTTCAGCTTGTCAGAGACTGTAAAAGAGACTGTTTGTACTTTTTTCTTAATAGCTATCCTTATCGCTTCACTGACCGCTTTTGCGGGCACCAGAAGTTGTCGTGCTTCAGCAGAGTAGGGAAGTATGATCTTTGCTAAACGGAAACCATCTGTTCCTACAATTTCCAAGTTTTCACCAAATTGGAGAGAAAGTGTTGTTAAGATTGGTCGTGTTTCATCTAGAGAGGCGGCAAACGCAGTTGCTTGAACTGCTGGAGCAAGAACGTCTAATGGAAAAGAAGTTTCATTCCCCTCTTTGGTTGGGAAAACTGGATAGTCCTCTGCACTACATGTTTGTAGTTTAGCAATTGCGTCCTGCGCTTTTATCTCCAACGTATGATCGTTTAAAGTCAGCTCAATTGTTCCTGGGGGGAGTGTGGCAATTAAATCTGTAAAAACTTTAGCAGGAACTGCTACACTGCCTTCTTTTTGAACGACTCCTTGGGTAGTTGTCATCATGCCAAATTGGAGATCTGTGGCAAAGAGTTGAATTGTGTTTTTCTTGGCTGTTATTAAGATACAACCAAGAACTGGAAGTTGGGGACGAGCGCTGACACATCGTTGTAAATCCACGAGTAGCTGATAAAGGGTTTCTTGTAAGAGGGAAATTTTCATTTTGTTTTTGCCAGAGAGTAGAAAGTTTATTTTGGAATCTTGCGAACGACGTATTATGGGGAATAGTTTGGTGCGACCAGAATTCCAAAATAAACTTTCTACTATGTATTCTACTATCTAAATATTTAGTAACAGTAGTTGTAGTACTGTGAGTTTGTACATTACCCACCCTCTTTTAAGATCTGTTTTAGATGCTATTTTCGGTGTTTAAGTCGTTCATAAACCGCGAACTGACTGTGTTTTAATGTGTGGTGAAACCACTATCTCTCAAACTTATTCACAAAAGTGATTTCTTTTTCACTTTTTATATACCTAGTTTTCCACAGCCTTGTTTACAAAAGTGAATTACTTCGAAATTTTCTCAAGTTGAACACGAAGTGTGTGTATTTCTTGTTTGAGTTCAGAGTTGGTGTTTCTTTCGGCAGTAATCTTTCTAAGTGCGTGAAGGGCACTGGTGTGGTCTCGGTTGGAGAACCATCGACCAATTTCCATGTAGGGAAGGTGGAGCTCCTCTTTCAAGAAAAACATGGCAACATGACGGGCCTTGACGATCGACTTGACTCGTACTTTACCACGAAGGGCAGACTGTTTGAGGTGGTAAAACTCAGCCACAGTTTTAATAACATCGTATGGTTTGACCCGCAAACGTTGTGGCGCTCTTTCGATCTCGGTTTTGCAAAGCTCATCAATCATCTCTGGAGTGATCTGGCGACGTTTGAGTTCAACTTCTGACTTAATTCTTTTAATGATTCCCTCCAACTTTCTCGCACTGTCAATTCGAGAGGCAATCACTTGAGCGAGCTCCATTGGAATGTCTAAACCATTTGCTTGCGCTTTGATTAATAAAATTGCGGTTCGCAACTCGAAAGAGGGTTGTTGAATGTCGACCATCAAACCAGCCTCAAAACGGGAGCGTAGACGGTCTTCTAGTAAAGAAATTTCTGCTGGTGGGCGATCTGAAGTTAAGATAATTTGGCCAGATCGCTTGGTGATAGAGTTGAATGTGTGGAAAAATTCTTCTTGGACGGTGTTCTTGCCTGCAATAAACTGAACGTCATCAATTAATAGAATGTCAACAGTTCGAAACTTTTCTTTAAAAATCATTGACCGCTTCGTTTGGATGGCGTGGACAATTTCATTGGTAAAGTCTTCACCTGTGCAGTAAAGCACACGAGCGTCGGGAAGTTTTTTCAAAATATTATTCCCCACAGCGTGCATGACGTGGGTTTTACCAACACCAACCCCGCCATAAATAAACAAGGGGTTGTACGCAGTTCCTGGTTGATTTGAGACAGCCATAGCGGCAGCATGAGCCATCTCGTTTGTGCTTGAAACAGCAAATGTATCAAAGGTGTAGTCGAGCCGCAAACCCGCTTTTTGGGCTTGAACCTTAGCTCTATCAAGGGCCAAAGATTGGATTGTTTGGTCGGAAAAAAGACTTGAATTAGGAGGGGGTGTTGTAGGAATTGTTTCACTAGCCTGTCGAGTTTGCGCCAAGCTCTGTAGACGTTCTTGAAGAGATTGGATGCTCATTGGCTTTACAGAACGAATTTGCCGAAGTTGTGGTGGGTGTTGGGGAACCTCCTCTTCTCTTGGGTGGGGTAAAGAAACCAACAAGTTGGTGAAAGTCTCAGTAGACTCCGGTGTTGGGCTACCAACCTGGAACTGTAACTCTGAGTTTCGACCAGAGAGATGATCAAGCACTTCTTTAATTTGGGCGTAGAAGTTTTTCTCAACATTTGTCGAATGAAAAGCTGTCGGGCTGGTGATAACTCCAACCGCCCTGTTCTCACCCACAAAACGGAACTCAGTCAGTGGGTTGGTCAAAATCCAGGTGTTAAAAGAAGATTGACTCATTCTTTGTTGGAGAATTTCACACGCGCTACGCCAGAGTTCTTGAACATTGAGTTGGTTCATTATTGTAGGGCAGGGGAAGTTGGCAAGTTATACACACAGTTTTACACACAGCGCAAGTGGGAGTTTATGGGGGGGTGTAGTCGTCAATCGTATACTCTCCAGCAAAACTTTGTGGTTGAGTGGGTTGATTGAAGCCACCAGCCTGCGAAAAAGTTCTAATAGGAACACTCCCTGGAGGTGGGGTAGGAATGGGGAGGTCTGTCGAGTTTTTAACTTGATTTGTGGGAGTTGGTTGGGTGGGTTGTGCTTTGGCCACAACTAAAGGTGTTTGTTTGGCCAAAGCGACCACCCCTTGTTTTCGAATAATTTCTTCAGGATTTGTAGTAATAACCTCATGTTCTTGTGGACTGGCAACCACCCGTAGAGCGACGTGATTTTGACCTGCGAAGAAAATTCCCTCTCCCACATCAGCGGAAACAAGTAGTTGTTTCTCTCCTTCAGAAAGGTAGAAAGTTTCTGCCAAAATTGGAATTGAAGACGCCGATTGTTTCATTAAAAACCGAATTGATGAATTGCTGACAATCGCTTTGCCAAACTCATTGCCCATAAAGTCCTCAACATCTTGAGTTATTGTGGTCAAACCAAGATAATACTTCCGAGCACGCTTGGCGATTGACTGCATAAAGTAGGCAGCGTCTGGATAGCGCATGAAGTACCACGCTTCATCCACTATCAATAGACGTTTTTTGAGCTTTTTTTTGATCCTAGTCCAAATAAAATCTAAGATCACAAACATGGCAATTGGTCGGAGTTCCTCTTCCATTTCTTTAACGGAAAAAACAGTCAGTTGGTTGGTGATGTTGAGATTAGATTTTTGGTCGAAAATACCACGGAAAGAACCAGTGATGAATTTCTCTAAACGGGCAGCAATGTCGTTTGCATCATTGTTTTCCATCCCAATCAGTGATTTATACAAATCTTCCATTAAGGGTGGTTCGTTTGTTTGGGTGGCTGGATCAGGAGTGATACCTTTAGCTTTGTAGGCAGCAACTAATGCACGATCAATCAAGGCATCTTGAGTGGGTGTCATCTCACCCAACATCACTTTCAACAATGAGTGGAGGCTGATAATTTTTTGGCCGAGCTCATTTTCACCCTCTTCATAAATGTTTGATAAATCAAAGGGATTGATTTTGATTGGTGAGTCAAAGGAAAAATTAATATACTCTCCACCAACAGATGTGGCCAAATCTTCATACTCACGTTCTGGGTCAAGCACCAGCACCTCGGTGTCAAACATCATTTGTCGCAAGATCTCCAACTTAACGGTGTATGACTTTCCCGCGCCTGATTTTGCAAAAATCATCATGTTGAAACTTTCCATTTTAAACCGATCGAAGACCACTAACGACTCGTTGTGCTCGTTAATGCCGTAGACAATTCCCGTATCCATGGTCAACTCAGATGAAGTGAATGGGAAAGTAGTGGCTAAAGAGGTGGTGTCCATATTACGAGTGATCAGTAGTTTATCGACACCCATGGGTAGGGTGGTTTTGAATCCCTCATCCATTTGAAGGGTGGCTTTTTTAGAAACAATCAAAAGTGACCCCAAAGCGGATTGAACAGCTTTAGTCACTCGATCGAGTTCTTCTTTATCTTTGGCTTGGATGGTGATGTACAGACCAAATTGGTAAAAACGCTCTGCTCCTTTAGCCAACTGTTCTCGAATGACACGCGCGTCTTCCAGTTTTACCTCAGTGTCTATATTGCTAATTTTCCCCTGGCGGATGTCTGAGGTAATCTCCGCCTCCATTTCGGTGATTTTACGTTTTAGGTTCTCCAAAACCTCCCGGACATCAACCGGGAAAACAAACATCGAGATATCAAGTTGGTGTGGATAGTTAATCAAGGGAGACAACCAGTTTGAGGGAACTGTCCGTGGATAGCCCGCCACAAACAGGGTGCGGGTATACGTTGAGTTAATTTTTTGAAAAGTAAAGTCAACCTCAATTGCTTCTGGGGCAATAATATCTTGAGTGGTGACTAAGCCTTGAGAAAACTGCTTGAGGATGGCTTTATTTTCAGCTTCTTGCTTCACCCCTTCTTCTTCTGCAGAAGTTGGTTTTTTAAAAAATGGTAGGGACGAGAATAAGTTTGCCATAGTGATAATTACTGACCTGATTCTTGAAGCGCTTGCTCACTCATTGGCACCATATTTTGGGGTTGCTGTGAGCGGTTTGACCCAAAAACTTTTTCTTCTAAATTTCCCTCAACGACGGTAGAGGTGTATTGGCGACTATCAGTCATTTTTTGACCATCAGATGCCTCTGGGTTGTAGGCAGTGTAGAAAAGTTGGATGATTTCTTGAGTGGTTAACTGCCGCGAAAACATTCCAATTCGGGCGAACTGGGCCATAATATGATCTCGTTTTGGCTCGAGTAAGTTTTTGGCTCGTTCAATAATGATGCTGCGATCAAAGCTAGAAATATCAGGGTTTTTAACTCCAGGAACCATGCTTTGAGTGGTGATGAGTCCAAGTTCGATACTACTGGCGGGAATGACGACATAAAACTTTTTATCAAGGACGTTTCTTTCCTGAACAAGCTCAGCCACAAACTCTCGATATTGACGAATTTGTTCTTTGCGGATCGGACTAATTGTTTCCTCTTCTTTTTCCCGAAGGAGATTGAGGTAGCTGGTAATGTCTTTAGTCTGCGAACGAATAACGATTTGAATCGTGTAGTTTAAAGAGTTTAAAAGTCCTGCATATCCATAAATGATGGCATCCTGCTCTTCTTCGGCTAACAACCCAAAGTTCATGGCAGTAACTTGGATAATTAACGCAGCAGCACCGCTCTTGAGTAACAGTAAATCATCCGTTACGTCATGGATGTCAAGAAATTCCTGGGTGGTAGACGTAATCGCTTGTGATGAGGGCATGGCAGGATAAGTATACCCTACTAGACCGACCGGATTTCAATAGGTTCAATAATGCTGTTCTTGACTGAAAGTTGTTGGGTAGCAAACTTTAAACCGTCTTTTTCAGCAGTAATCATGTACTCGCCAGGACTTAATGGGGTGGTAATGAAAAACTGACCCAGAGGATTGGTTTTGACTGCCCGCGCAGGAATTCCAGCTGGATTTAAAATTTCCACAATCGCGTTGGGTTGAGAGATCCCATCTTTGTTAATGACCATGCCAACCACTTTGTTTGGGGTTTGGGGTTTATCTGGGAAAGGGAGGTTGGGATTCATGGTGACTACCCCAGAAGGAGTAATTGTGGTTTGTTGTGTGGGGAGTTGGAGTAGGGTGGGGTCAATTGCACTCTCCATTGAACCAACCGTTGTGGTGGTCACATCCTCAGTTGGTTTGACTGTTCGTTCAACTTTAATGTCTTGAGTCTCAGGCACTTCAACATTTCTTACTTGAGAACTCATCTTTGTAGGTTCTGCTGGTGGAGGTGGAGTAAGAGACACGGTTGTTGAGCCACCCGTCATATCAAGAATGTGTGGAAGAACGGTCTCGTATTTATCGACTGTAGTTGTTCGTTGGTTTTTAAACTCAACCTTTGTTTTGCCGCGTTGTCTCAATGGATTTGCCTGCATCACATCTTCAATATGAGCTGCTCCACTCATAGGAGTAGTTGAAGCGGCTGGAATAGTGGTAGAAAGACTGCTGGTGGTATCAATGGATGCTTGGGGAACTATTTCTTTTGGCGGAGTGGTGGGAGGGGTATTCAATATATCGAAAACATTTGAAATAATTGGTAGTCCTGCATGGATGTCTTGAAGTGTTTCAGCAATTGGCGTGTTTTCTTCCAACACTTCTTCTTTCTCTTCATTTTTTAAGGACACTGCTGGGATATCCATCACGTCACTAGGGAGTGGTGCTTGTTGGGGTTCTACTTTTGGTGGAGTGGGTGGGGTAAAGCTTGTTTGAGCTGGGACTGGTTTGAGAGTGACCACAGGTTTGCTCTCTTTCACCACATCCATGATGTTGAGTGGTTTGGTGGGGGGGGGGAGTGGAGTTGGGTCTGTTGAGTCTTCAAAAAGTTGCAAAACAGTGTTGCTCATTTCTAGTTCTTGAGTATCTTGAGTGGTGGGTGTTGTAGTTGGTTCAACCGCAGTTTCCTCACCTGTTGCCCTTCCCACGAAAGAAAGGGTATCAACAGCACTTCCCACAGTATCAGGGTTAGCGTTCAACAGTGCTCGGGTTTCATCGGGAGCAACCGCTGCTAACTTAAATTGACTGTCAAAAATAGTCATTACTTGATTGAGTTTTTGAGTCGCCAAATTTTCCAACTCATCTGGTACTGTTGGGGATTCGTCAATTGAGCGTAGATATTCCTTGACTCGTTGTCTACGAGCGGGGTTGAGGTCAACTTCACCAACCACAGACCTGAGTTCTGTTTTAGCTTCAAATAAAAAGGGCTCTGGCACTTTGGTCATTCTTTTCCAGTAATACTGAGTTGGTTTGTAGAGTGCTTGGAAAAAGGCAGTGATCCATTGGTCAAGTGGTCGTTCTTCGAGGGGTACAAACGCCGCCATAAATCCCAGACCAGCAGAGCCGATAATAAGCGGCCATTTGATTAGGATGTAGAGATTTGTTTGATAGAGCAAAAAACCCACCACACAACCAGCTGCCACTTCGGCAAACTGTTTTAACGTCATGTTACCAATAATGTGGAACTTGTAGCCGGTAACGTCTTGTGGTAGCGCGTGTTCTCGCATAGGCAGATTCGATTGAACTATACCAGCTTTAAGATCGGCTGTTAAAGTCAACTCCGACGGCTGGAGTAATAATCTCGATTTGAGCGGCTAACCCAGTGGTGCTAGTGGCTGTTCCAGTGAAGTGAAAGAATGGGTACACCACACCTTGCTCACTGTCATCACGATACTCCAAACTGACAGATGTTAGTTCAGCGTCCCTCAGATTGCTTAAGGATAATGGTTCTGTTTGGTAAGTTGCATTTATAATCGATGCTTTCCCAGCGAGAATTTGATTGATCGCTTTTTCGACGCTAATGCTCGGAGTTTTTGCAACAGCACGATACGTTTGAAATTGAGGGAGGAAGACAATTTTTCTGACTTCATTTTTGCCATCAATAGTAACAAAAAAAGGATAGTCTGTTTGTTTTTTGTAAAAAATTGGAATGTCATTGATCGTTGGAGCAAAGGGAATCATCAACGCCGTGGCTTTATCTGGTTCAGCAGTCTCCGATTCTTGGCCAAGGTTAATAGACTCAATTGCCCCTTCGAAAGGTTTTAACTGAACATTAGGTAGGAGTTGCTGAACAAACTGACTGGCAGCTTTGACAGCACTGTCTTTTTGGACTGAAGGAATGTGTTCAGCCTGGCCCGTGTCAGTTGTTGAGACAAGCGACGTGGCAAAGAGATATGTTTCGCTATATGGATCCTTACTCAAGTAATAGGGACCATTCGTCCACAGCTCGGTGTTTGGATCAGCTTTTTGCAAGCCATACTGGGAGATGAGAGCGGTAATTACCTCGTTGGTTGAAAGACTACTGGTTGCTTGAGCGATGTTGAGTTCAGCTGGAATACTCGGAGCTTCTCCGGTGAAGTGGACAGTTGCTAACCGAGTGGTAGTGTTATCCATATTTCTCGTCATAAACTGAGTTTCGCGGATGGCGGTTTTCCGAGGAGTAAAAAAACTGACCACACTCATCACCACCAATAAAATCACAATGACTATCGCAACACCAATCAAAAGACGTGAATCTCGCTTCTTTTGCTCAGATTGAGGTGTGATTGATTTTTGAATGTCTTTAAGTTCTTGGGGTGTTGGCATGTTTTTGTAAAGCTCTCCATTTTAAAGCGATGGGTTTCTGTTTTCGTAACACTCTGGGAAGACCGCTACTCCTTCGCGATAAGGGGTGGGGGTATGTGTCTCTAAGATTCTTCTCCCTCCCGCTGCATAAGAATACCAAGAACGACCAGAATAGACACGATACTCATAATGAAGATGTACCCCTGTGGAGAATCCGGTTGTTCCCATCAGTCCTAAAATTGTTCCCGGTTGAACATCATAACTTTGACCAGCCTCAAATCCATTGGCAAAGGAAACAAAGTGTCCATAGACCAACACAAACCCCTGATCAGTCACCAAAACAACATGGTTCCCATAGTTTGAGTCCCTCCCACCTGAAGCAAGTCCTTTCTTGGCTGGGTCATTGGTTTTCCAGAGAAAAAAATAGGCTTTGCCAGGAAAAGTCGCATAGATATTATGAGTGCTTTCACCAGGCATATGTGAAAGGTCGATAGCGTCAACTACTGCGTGGGAAAAATGCTCATATGGTCCTTGTCTCATCACACCTGCAGTTGGCCAACAGCCGGTCTGAAACTGAGGGCAGTCACCCAAACAGACCAACTCAGCTGACTCAGCAGTTGCTTGAACTGGGCTGCCATTGCAGCTTGCTCCTTGACAGGGAGTGGCGTTAAAAGAAATCGCAAACTGGTTCAGCAGACCAGTGTCATGGAAAGAGTGATCAACTTGAATTGTGCACTCACCAATTAACAACCGCCCATCTTCTGTTTCCCCAGGATCGAGGACGCCGTTTTGTTGAACCACCCGATTTTTGGTGTTCTCGAAAGTAATATTGGGACAAGAAGGAGTTGGGGGAGCTGCCTCGCCTGCGGCTCGCTGTTTATCGTTAACTTTTAAAGAAAGAGTATCAGTTAAACCAGTGATCTCAATCTTATAGTTGCCTTTCGCTTGAACAATAATCCGATAGGTAATTGAAGTAGGCAACTCTGCATTTGAAAATTGATTTTGCGGACTAGCGACTTTCTCGATCACCACATACGGAGACTCTTGACCATCTGATCCAATGGTTCCTAATGGAGGGGGTTGCAGACCGCCAACAAAAGTTGATGCCCCTGTATACGCGACCACACCAATATACCCGCCAGTTGCAGCCACAGGGATAACTTGACCCCAGTTCACTCCAGTACGAAGTAGATTACTTCCACTCGCCGTTGCAGTGTTTGTTGCAGCCTGGGT
>CAZKNL010000005.1:0-10933 GCA_964554155.1 uncultured Pseudomonadales bacterium
AAGTGACTCCTGCTGGACACACCACCCGAGTACTCTGATCAAACTGTCCGTTACTTCCACACGTAATCTGAGAGGTGAGGGTGTCACACGCAGTACTCCCAACTGCCACCCCACCTGCACACGTCACCCCAGTTTGAGCCACACAATTCCCACCCTGACAAACTTCCCCACTCCCACAACTCTGTGGTGGACCAAACAGACCGTTATTACACACCACATATGATCGAAATCCTGAACATGACTTCGCCCCATGGACTACCCCCCCCGCACACTCTGCATACCCGGTTGCTTGTTGACGAAGTTCAGTGTTTCCCCTGAGTAAGAAGTATCCAACAATAACTCCGATGAACAGAATCAATAATGCCAAACTACCAAAAAGAACTTGAGGCGAAATCTTCCGCTTCGTTGAAGCGGAAGAAGAGGCTGCTTGCGATCCGTCTTTTGACGGAGGCTGAACCGGAGTGTTTGTCATGACTAGTAGTTCCAAACCAACACCGCACGTACTGAAATTTCAGTTACCTATATAACTGTAGGGGAATACCTGATGTACGGTCAAGAGGGAATAAAGTATAAATTGTAGTTGCACTGCTGAGTTAGAAAGACATTCATTATGAAGTTTTCACTCTTACTTCCTACCTATAATCGTTGCCAGCAACTCGCGATGACGTTACCCTGTTTAGAAAAGCTTCGCTATCCTGTCCACGACTTTGAAGTGATTGTGATTGACAATAACTCCACTGATGACACCAAAAAAATTATCAAGGACTTTATTTCGCGGACACATCTCAATGTACGCTATGCGTTTGTCAAAAAACAAGGCAGAACTTTTGCCAGTCTGAAAGGTTTCGGTTGCGCAAAATATGACAAGATTTTTTTTATTGATGACGATATCGAGGTCCAACCACAACTGCTGCGAGTCTACAAACAGTACTACACAAAATATCCACAAACGGCTGTGATGGGTGGACAAATTTTAGCAAGTTTTGCAAATCCAACTGTCCGGAAAAAACTCATCTCTCAATACGTTTTCACAAAGTGCTCATGGATATTCGGGCAAGTTTATTATGGAAAGAAAGCGAAGTTTTTAGAGTATCCTGACGCACTTTTCGCTGGGAATTTATCAATCCGTTTACCAGCTTTCACCTCTGCCAAGGATATCTTTGATTCATTTCTGGGCAGATTATTTCAAGGCCAGTATTACTATGCCGAGGATTATGAGTTGTGTCTACGCCTCTGTTTACAACAACAAAGAGTTCTTTATGTGCCAGAACTATCAGTGAAAAATCACGTAGAACCAGACAGATTGAATTGGAACTATGTCTGGAAACGTCAGCTCAATGCTGGTACAGAACGATACATCATTGACCAACGTTTACAGAGATTCTCTGCACATCAAATTTTTCCACATCAGTTTGCTGACTTACTGACAGACTTGATGAGAAAAAATACACTCAAAGACAAAATTGATTGGTTATTTGGTTGCGTCTATTGGTGGGGCTATACCCAAAGAGGGCCACGTGTTTACCAAGCTCTGCTGCAAGAAAGTGGTGGATGCTAAAATCGCTCAACTACATACAATCAAAGGCCATTATGTTACAGCGAGTGAGTGTTGTGATTCCTTCTATTCGAACTGTCGACTTCTTGAACGATTGGGAAAGAGACTTCAAAAATGCGGATATTATTATTGTTGAAGATGCTGCTAAAAAATCAATCAAACCACCAAAAATTCAATGTAATAGCCTCATTCATTATGACCATTCTGATATGGAGAAAGAGCTCGGTGAGTTGTCATGGATTTTTCCCTGGAAATCAGCTGCAGTGCGCTCCTATGGATTTTATAAAGCTTGGCAAAATAAAGCTGATGTAATTATCTCTTTAGATGATGATTGTTATCCAGACACTCCGGATTTTATTCACCAGCATCTCCAGAACTTAGAAACAAAGTTACCAACTGACTGGTGTCCAACGTATCCGTTCCGCGAGGAGTTGTTTACTCGAGGTTTCCCCTACTTAAATCGAGCCAAAATTCAAACAGCTTTAAGTCATGGTTTATGGAGTGAAGTGCCTGACTTTGATGGAATCACACAGTTGATGTCGAATGGCAAAACCTATCCCCAACTCCCGCCAATTTTGCACATTATTCCGCCTGGCATGTTTTTCCCCATGAGTGGGATGAACTTAGCATTTCGCGCCGAAATCACACCATTAATGTATCAATTAGTAATGGGTTTTAAAAAGAATGGTCAATCATATGGATATGACCGTTTTGATGATATCTGGAGTGGCATTTTTGCAAAAAAAGTGTTGGATCACTTGAACTTTGGGGCGGTCAGTGGGTCGCCATTTGTACGCCATGCTCGAGCATCAAATGTATTCACCAATATTAAAAAAGAGGCAACTGGTATTGAGAAAAATGAAGTCCTTTGGCAAGCGGTAGCAAAAGTGAAGTTGAAAAGCAAAACAGTTGTTGGTGCGTATAAGGAATTAATGACCGCTGTGGAACTGCCTAAAGAAGAGTACTTTACAACATTACGCAAGGCAATTTTGCAGTGGCTAACGCTTTTTGAATAAATATATTGAGGTTGGGAATAGGAACAGGGCATGATACATCACCGTTTTGATCAGCATTGGTTTGAGTTTCTTTGGTCGTTGACGCTCAAAGAAATTAAAGCTCGCTACAAAAAAGCAGTGCTTGGTTTCTTGTGGATTTTTCTCAATCCACTTTTACAAATGGTGATGATTGGCTTAATTTTCCAATTTTTCGTTCCTGTGAATGTTGATAACTACTTTCTATTTTTATTTACAGGTCTGCTCGCATGGAACTTTTTTTCGTTCTCAGTTACTAAGAACTCGACAATTATTATTAATGAACGCAGCTTAATTAAAAAATCAGCATTTCCCCGCGAAGCCATTGTACTGTCGGTGGTTCTATCGAATCTGTTTCACTCACTCATTGCCTGGGTGCTTTTGATTTTACTTTTGGTGGGCGATAAACTCTTTTCTGATCACTACTCACTTGTCCAACTTTCGACCTATCTTGCAAAGATGCTCTGGACAATTCCACTTCTAGGGTGGTTAACACTGTTAACAACAGGACTATCTTTATTGTTTGCAGCGCTAAACGTCAAGTATCGAGATGTTTCTTTTATGGTACAGGCGTTAATACCTCTGTGGTTCTATGCCACCCCAATTGTCTATACACTACAAATTTTACCAGCGAACTTAAGTCGTTTACTCTACCTCAATCCAATGACTGGTATAACAGAAATGTTCCACTTTTCTTTGTTGAATCAACCTGTTTTTGATGCACGGTTGGTTGTTGCAGATTTCTTTTTATCAGTCTTCATTTTCATAGTTGGCTGTCTTGTTTTCGCAAAGGAATCGCCATACTTTGATGACTGGATATAAACATGACTAAAGATAAAAAACCAGCTATTGCCATCGAAGGTGTTTCCAAAAAATATATTCTCCACCATGAAAAACCAACATTTGTTGAACAATTTTTTGGTAAAACGACGCAGGAAAGCTTCTCAGCATTGGAAAATATTAACGTAACGATTCCCCACGGTCAAAAAGTAGCCATCATTGGTCGAAATGGTTCTGGGAAAACTACTTTATTAAAAATCATGTGTGGAGTTACTCATCCAAATAAAGGTAATGTCAAAACAGATGGACGTGTTGTTTCGTTAATCGATTTAGAAGCTGGTTTTCATCCTGATTTAAATGGGTATGAAAATATTTTTTTGAATGGATTAGTAGTTGGTATGTCTCGAAATGAGATTCGCAACAAAATGGAGGATATTATTAAGTTTGCAGGTATAGGCTCTTTCATTGATGCCCCGTTGTTTACGTACTCAGAAGGAATGAAACTCCGTCTTGGTTTTTCAGTGGCTGTTCATGCTGATCCAGACATTTTAATTCTTGATGAGATGATTGCCACAGGTGATGCAGTCTTCCAAAAAAAATGTTTTGCGCGAATCGATAAATTCTTCAAACAGAATAAAACTATTATCACAGTCAGTCACCTGTTAGAGCTGATTGAGCCCCACTATCATCGTTTTATTTGGTTAGACAAGGGAAAGTTGAAAATGGATGGTGGTAAAGAAGTAGTCCGTGCCTACAAAAAGTCATGGTAATAAAAAAGAAAAACTCTTCACGCAAACTATCTTCGCAATCTGTGCTCATTACTGGTGGAGCTGGATTCATTGGCTCGCATTTGGTTGATGCGTGCTTGAGACAAGGAAGTAGAGTTGTGGTAGTTGATAATTTTTCAACAGGCAGTAAAAAATGGGTGAACTCAAAAGTGATATGTTATCCAACTGATCTCAACGACACTGCGTCTGTCCAAAAAATCTTACAAAAACATCAGCCACAAGTTATTTATCACTGTGTAGGCCATACTCAGTTACGAGTAGCACTCAGTAGCCCACAACGAGATGCTCAAGATAATGTGGGTGCTACTTTGAGTTTAATCCAAGCGTTGTTAGATCTTGGAATAACGAATGATTATCGACCGCAACAGCTTGTGTTTTCCTCTACTTCTGCAGTGTATGGCGGTTACTTGAAGCCACCATTTACCGAACGTACTCCAGTATGTCCAGTTAATCCGTATGGAATAGCCAAGTATGCTGCTGAGCAGTATCTGCAATGGTATGGAAACTCTCAGGGTGTAGTTATCACCAATTTACGTTATGCAAATGTCTATGGTCCACGTCAATCTTCAAATGGAGAGGCTGGTGTTGTCGCAAAGTTTTTGACAGCTCTCGACAAAAATCGGCCAATTTATATTTTTGGAGATGGAAGTCATCAACGAGATTATATCTTTGTGGATGACGTTGTTGCCGCAAATACTGCTGTAGTCGAAAAAAAACTTGCTGGTGTCTATAACGTTGGGACTAGGATGCCAACTCGTACAACTGAGTTAGCTCAACTCTGTGTCAAACTTAATAATGAGCACAAGAATACTCCAACTAAAGTTATTCATAAGCCGCTACAGTTAGCTGAACAAAAATATTCCTGGCTAGAAAGTCGTCTTTTAGAAAAAAAAACTGGATGGAAAGCTAAGATTTCTCTAAACCAGGGCCTTATAAAAACATGGAAGTGGTACCAAAAAAATGACGGATAAAACAATCCAGCTTCTTCAGTGTCCCTATTGTCACACTCCTTTTCGGAAAGGGTTTTCATGGAAAAATGTTCAACAACAAGGTCAATACGGTTCTGTTATCTGTGGGTGTGATGAGTTTCCTGTGGTGGCGGATATCCTTTTTCTGCACCGACCTAGACATCGAGCAGTACTTGAGTGTATTCGTCGCGACCAATTGACTGAGGCGTTGTTGATGTGTTTAACAGATAAACCAAAGCTTCACCCAACGAAGTTGTGGATGAAGTTAGGAGGTATTCGGTTTGCTCAGCATGTTTTAAGAAAGGATTTTCTACGAAAGCTTGGGAAAGGGAGACTCGTCCAACTCCTTTCTCCTTTTCTGCCGATTCACTTACTCCGATACTATTTTACTCGTGACCAGTGGATGGATTCATTATTATTAACTTTTCCATTAGGAGCTCTTTCTACAGCGAAGCGAAAACAGAAAAACCTCTATTGGTTAGATGTGGGATCGGGAATATTTAATTTCTATCAAGAAATACAGACTCTTGCTCCAGGACTGCATATTATTTCTTTAGAAAGTGACTTCTTTAATATTTTTATTTCAGCAGTTTTCTATCCAGGGGGAAAAGTCACCAGAGTGTGTGGAGATGGACATTTTGTTCAAGTTGTTTGTCCAAAGACTCTTGATGTCGTAACAGTTATTGACGCACTTCAACATCACCAAGTTCCGTTGCTGGTGGTCAAACAACTCACAGAAAAAGGTTGGTTGAAAAAAGAGCATCTGGTTTTCTTTTCAAATTTGCCAGAACACCTCTATTTACCAAAAGAATGGACTGTTTTCCCAATCCCCAGAAAGATTTTGCAGTCAACCTTTCCGACACAACCTCTCTTCTTAAATAATGAGTTACTAGCAAAACAGGTTCGAGAGGGAGAGGTTAACGTAGAACAAGTTTTATTGAAACGGAGGAAGATGCAACAGGATATTTTCCGATATGCGGTGTTGTGGCAAGCTCCAAAAATCAATACAAGTACTATTTCTTTTACATTTCTACCGAAACAAATGCGAGAGACAGCAGTCAAGGTATGGACAGATCATCCGATTACTTGGGGAAACAGTGTATATTAGACACCAGTTGAGTGATATATGTTTGCACGGCTAACAACTCTTTTCAAGAAAATATCAAACCTGCAAAAACAGGTATTTACTTGGATTTTTTTACAATTGATTTATCTGTTCGGTATTGGCATCCCATCACTGATCGGAAAAATTTGTGGCGTTCAATACCTTGATCAAAAAAAGCAAAAAACAACTTGGAGAACTCATTCAGACCAAGTCAATCTAAACACGATGTTCTAGGCTAAAAAGATATACACAAACGATGAGAATTCTTGGCATTTCCTGTTATTACCACGACGCAGCTGCGTGTGTAATTGTTGATGACAAAATTATAGCTGTAGCAGCTGAAGAACGTTTTTCTCGGGTGAAACACGATAATGGATTTCCCAGGTTGGCGATAGAGTTTTGTTTGCATCAAGCTGGTCTTGCCGCAAATGAGTTAGATGTGATCGTTTTCTACGAAAAACCAATTATCAAGTTTGACCGGATGATGCACCAACATCTGCAACACTTCCCTAAAAGTTACCGAGTATACCTAGATTCATTGAGTTCATGGTTAAACGTTAAGTTAAAACTCCCCAAAGTCCTAGAAGAGGAGCTGAACTATTTTGGCAAAGTTTTATACCTCGAACATCATCTTGCTCACGCTGCCAGTAGTTACTACTTATCAGGTTTTGCTAATGCAACAATTGTAACGTTAGATGGGGTGGGAGAATGGGCCACGACCACCATAGGGTATGGCAAAAATAAAGATATTCACATTACAAAGGAAATCCATTTCCCGCATTCTCTAGGACTGTTATATAGCGCACTTACCGCATATTTAGGATTCTCAGTCAATGACGCGGAGTATAAAGTCATGGGTCTAGCTGCTTATGGTGATCCGCGACCTTTCAAAAAAAAGGTAGATCAACTCATCCAACTCTATCCTGATGGCAGTTATGCACTGAATAGAGAATACTTTGATTTTGAGTGGTCAGATCGAATGTACTCACAGAAATTGGAAAAACTGTTTGGTTTCCCAACCAGAAAAGCTGAGAGTCCGATGGAACGTCAGTATCAAAATATTGCTGCGTCTTTGCAGTTGAAACTTGAAGAAGTCGTTTTCTACCTTCTAAATGCAGAGTATAAAAGCCATCCAAATAAAAATCTTTGTCTCGCTGGGGGAGTGGCACTCAACTCAGTTATGAATGGGAAAATTCTCAAATCTACGCCATACCAAAACCTCTTTATCCCACCTGATCCAGGTGACGCCGGTGGCGCAATGGGAGGAGCGTTGTATGTTGCTTTTCATCCAGAGACACTAGGAGAAAGACAGTTGACAGCTGCCCAAAGTGCGAAGTTACACAAAAAGTTCTCGACAGAGTTTACCCCGTACCTAGGACCGGCCTATTCTTGGTACCAAATCAGACAAACTCTGGATCGTTTTCACTTGGATTATAAATTTATAGAGGACAAAACAAAACTGACTCAACTAGTTGCTCAGCTGATTGCTAAGCAAAAAATTGTTGGCTGGTTTCAAGGAAGAATGGAGTGGGGTCCGCGCGCCCTTGGCGCGCGGAGCATCCTGGCATCTGCAGCCACGGTAGAAATGCGGGACATCATTAACCAGAAAGTCAAACATCGTGAACTTTTTCGACCGTTTGCTCCAGTCATCCTAGAAAAATATACGTCAAAATACTTTATCTCAGATAAGAACCTACCCAAATCAGCTCGCTACATGCTGCTGGTCTATCCGTTTCGACCGAGAATTGGTCAGCGAGATGTACCAGCCGTGGTTCACGTTGATCAAACTGGTCGACTCCAAACACTCCATCGAGATGACAATCCACTTTACTACGACCTGATTGCCCAGTTTTACAAACAAACTGGTGTGCCGATTATCATTAATACTTCGTTTAACATTCGAGGTGAGCCAATTGTTTGTACACCTGATGACGCAGTCCGTTGTTTCCTGCATACTGATATCGACGTGTTAGTTTTGGATCAATTCATCGTTCAAAAGAAAAACAAAACTACTCGGTCGAGAATAATCAAAACAAAACCTTTGGCCAGAAAACAGAGACAGTAATGTATAAAGAACTCTTTCAATTTTTAATGAAAAACAAAAAATGGTGGCTCATTCCACCTATTATCGTGATTTTAATTTTCGGAATTCTGATCACACTGACCACTGCTTCACAAGTCAGCTCTTTTATTTACGTACTATTGTAAATTGGCAGAGAGATAAGTGGACCATATGCAGTTGATTCAAGTGTTCTCTCCTCATTTTGATGATGCTGTCTTGTCGTGTGGAGAGCATATTCTGTGCTGGCAAACTCTTGGATTTGAAGTAGAAGTTGTCACTGTATTTACGCAGTTTGCAACAGCAACATTATCAGCAGATTCTCAAGAGTTTATGAAAAACAGTGGTGCAAGTACAGTCACTGATTTGCAAAACATCCGACTCAACGAAGATCAACAAGCTCTTAAACAACTGGGGGTAAAACACGTTTCTTTGTTAACAGAAACAGATGGGGGTTTTCGAGAACACCGCCACCGACCTGTGTATGAAACACATCAACAGTTATTTGCGGGTCAAGTTTTAGATAGTGACACTTGGCAGGAACAATTTTTTCGATATCTTTCTACAACAATCCGATCAGATGCTCAGGTGATCGTTCCTCTCGGTGTAGGTCAACACGCTGACCACTTATTGGTGCGTCAAGCCGTTGAACGTGTTGTCCCAAAGAAAAAGATCAGTTTCTATGTGGATATTCCGTATGCATTACAATTTGGGAACTGGACGTTTCAACACGTTTGGCAATGTGTACAATCGACCAGATCTATTTTTTGGAGTTCTGCTAAAAAATTGGCGGCTGTCCAAATCTATGGGTCTCAGACCCCCTTGCTTTTTCCGACTGGACTATGGCAATATCCTGAGTGCGTCATAGGTGAGATTTAACCATGTCAAAACCGCTTCGTCTCCGCATTGCTTGTGGTTCAGCCAAACTTTCTTTTGTAGTTGGGACATTTCAAGACGTACTCTCTTTACTTTTAAGTGGTCGTCAAAAATCTGGGCAAATAGTCCTACCCTGCCCCCTCTATGATTTAGCTAGAGTAGAAAGTGACCCACAAATTGCGGCGGTATATAGCAAAGTTGATGCCTGTACCACAGATGGAGTGCCGCTGGTATGGTGGTTTCGTCAGCGGACACATCATCCTGAGATTGAGCGAGTTTACGGTCCCGACATTTTGGCAGAAGTACTCCGTCGCACTCCTAAAAAGCGACACTACTTTCTTTGCCCAAATCAAGAAGTAATTGATCGGTTACGACTCAAGTTCAACCGTCAAGTTCGACAGAAATTGATTCACCTAGAACTCGTCGGTAATAGTAAAGATCCTGTGGAAAGAAAACGGCTAGTCCGAATTATTCGCAAAACAAAGCCACGTTTCGTCTGGATTGGAGTGGGTTCACCTAATCAAGTTTTACTGGCTACATTTCTCAAAGAAGCACTCAAAATACCCTGTACATATTGGTGTGTTGGGGCAGCAATTCCATTTCTGGCGGGAACAGTTGTCCAAGCCCCTCGTTGGATGCAACACAATGGCTTAGAATGGCTGTTCCGGCTGGGTGCAGAACCTGGTCGGTTATGGAAGAGATACTTAGTTGACACACCCCTGTTTCTCTTTCGGTTACTTTTTGCTAGGATCCGAAACAATCATTCTTGAAATACTTATCTGATGAAAAAGAAACCTTCGCTTGATCTTCACAACTCAAAAATTGTCATCACTGGTGGTCAGGGATTTTTAGGGCAGTGGTTAATTAAGGATCTTGTTGAGAAGAGAGGAGTTCCTAAAGCCCATATTTACGTTCCTGATTCGCATAAACAAAATCTATTGTCCTGGGAAAACTGTGTCAAAGCAGTCAAGGGGGCAGATGTGGTGATCCATTTAGCGGCTCGAGTTGGGGGGATTGGTTTTAATCGTCAATATCCTGGCTCAATTTTTTATCAGAACTTGATTGTAGGTACTCAACTGATGGAAGCAGCTCGGTTAGCAGGTGTAAACAAATTTGTCAGTGTCGGAACTGTCTGTGCCTATCCCAAGTTTACGCCAGCTCCTTTCAAAGAAGAAGATTTATGGAATGGCTACCCAGAAGAAACAAATGCTCCATATGGACTTGCAAAAAAAATGTTACTTGTTCAAGGTCAAGCCTACCGACAAGAGTTCGGTTTCAATAGTATTTATCTCTTACCGGCTAACTTGTATGGACCGGGGGATAAGTTTGATCCTGAGCACTCCCATGTCATTCCGGCCTTAATTCGCAAAGTCGTCGAAGCTAAAGAAAAAGGCGAACAGACGATCCAAGTGTGGGGAACTGGCAAAGCCACCCGAGAATTTTTATATGTAGAAGATGCTGCTGAAGGAATTTCTTTAGCGACGATCTATTTTGATGGACCAGAGCCAGTCAACTTAGGAACTGGTAAAGAAGTAAGTATTAAAGACTTAGTAACGCAGATCTGTAAAGTTGCTGATTTCTCAGCGAAGTTGCAGTGGCAAAAAGAGATGCCTGATGGCCAGCCACGTCGAGTACTCGATACTCAGCGAGCCAAAAAAGAGTTTAGCTTTGTTGCTAAAACACCATTCAAAGTAGGTCTAGAACGGACTGTGAAATGGTACTCCGAGAACTTTCTGAAACAAGATCACTCAAAACGTTGAGGTTTGTCTTT
>CAZKNL010000005.1:11033-12424 GCA_964554155.1 uncultured Pseudomonadales bacterium
TGAGTTGTCTGTTGAGCCACCATCAATGATGATGTACTCGAGGTTTGGGTACCCCTGATCTAAAATAGAACGAATTGTTTGTTCCAAAAAATGGCCTTGGTTGTAGGATGGCGTAACGAGACTAATCTTGGGAAACTTCTTTAGAACTTGAGTGCTCCGAGGTATCATCGGGTCTGAATGTATCATGGGGGATCAAAAATGAATATTGCTGTTTTTGTGTTTGCGTATCCGGTTTTAAGTGAAACTTTTGTAGTTAACGAGCTGTATCAGCTTGAACAAGCAGGCGTAAAAGGTAATATCTGGCGAGAGAAAGCTGGTGATGGTGGGGTTCATCCAAAAGCAAAGAAACTTTCTTGGCAGATTCATAGTCTACCGGCACAAGTACTCGGCGATCATTTCTGGCAAACCTGTTTGGGACATTGGCGATGGTTTAAAAAAAATCCAGTTGTTTATATACGTTTGTTTGGTGAAGTTCTGCGATACTTTCCTGACCTCGAATCGATCAAGATTTTTTGGAAATCTCCACTGGTCGCTGAACAAATCATGGCTGCATATTCAGAATTGGTGTATGTGCATGAGTCAGATCGGGCGTTCGTCTTTGGATTATGTGTGGCTCGGTTCTGCCAACTGCCGCTAGTAATTATTTTTCACACCTATTATTTATTTGTGAAACCTCGGTACATTCTTTCTAAAGTTCACTGCGCTGATGGGGTAATTTTTCAATCTGATTTTTCCCGACAGTTTGTTGCGCAGAAAATCAATAATAATGTACAACTGTTGCAAAAAATGCATGTCATTTCTTCTCCAGGGATAGACACAAAGTTTTTCTTACCGGCTAAAAAATTGTCAACGCATTCAGGTCAAAGTCCTCAACAAACGCAAATCAAAATCGTCAGTGTTGGTCGCCTAGAAGAAGCAAAGTCTTTTGGTTCGTTAATTGAAGCTGTCTGTTTGTTGAAACAAAGAGGTCACATAGTCAGCTGTACGATTATTGGAGAGGGAACTCAACGACCACAGTTGGAAAAGTTAACCAAAAGGGACAAGTTAAACAAACAAGTGAAGCTTCCTGGCTCACTACCTCACAACCAAAAACTGCAACAAGCCCTCCAAGGTGCAGATTTTTTTGTTTTGCCTTCTGTCAAAGACAGCCAAGGCGTTCAGGATGTTCATCCTAATGCAGTCAAAGAGGCGATGGCAACTGGCTTGCTGACAATCACCACTCAATTGGGAGGGATCGATGAAGTTATTCAAGATGGAAAAGACGGATTTTTTGTGTCTTCAGCCGACTCTCAATTGATCAGCCAAAAAATCGAAGAAGTGCTAACTTTATCTATTGCCCAGCAAAACAAGATTCGCAAGAATGCTAGAAAAAAGATTGAGTCCCAGTTTGC
>CAZKNL010000005.1:12524-25784 GCA_964554155.1 uncultured Pseudomonadales bacterium
ATGCTCCACTTTGTGATCTCGAACGAGTTTATAGCGGGTGCCATCTGGTCCTGTCGTATAGATAGAGGCACGTAGTATTTGTACTGCCCGTATCGGGGATTGTTCTTTGATGAACTTCACCGTTGCTAAGCCTTTGATAAACTCTATGGCAAGTCGTGTTTTCAACCCATCAGGCCCATCGGGTAGTTCCTCGAATCCTTGGAGTTTGAGCTGTTCGAGTCTCCAGATGATATCCTCAGGTGTGGCTGGAGCTTGTCGAAACTCGTTCCCATACGGTTCATAGGACTTCAACTGACCATGTCTTTTCAGGTGACTACTAAATCCAGGTGTCGATTGCTCACCAATAATGATCACCTTCTCTTGAGCTACTCTGGCCAAGAACTCTGCTGTTTGAGTGGTGACATCAAAACCTGGAACTTTATTCGCCTGATTGGGTTCTAAGTTCTCAAAGACATTTTGTAGAATAACGACTGCCTCATTTCCAGAGACTCCTTCGAGTAAAGCCAGCCTCTTTTCGGTGGAGTTGGAAAAACCTTTGATCGGTGGATCACTCTCCTTCATTTGCTTGAACGTCTCTACTTCAGTCTGATGGAATAAACCACTCTCAGTGATCTTGGCTAGCACTTCATCAGCTGTGAGGGCTGGGAAGAACTGATGTTGTTTTTTGTTCGCACAGTCCCAACAGATAATCTTTGATCGATCCTGATCAAGATGAATATTAGTATCGTGATCTTCTTCTCTAATATAGGTTGTCCCAGGGTTTTTTGCCAAACCAGCAAGTGAGTTCTGGAGTGTGATACTGATATCCTTTCCAAGTTCAACCACTCCTCCACTTTCCAGGTACAACGTTCCACCTCTGGATTTACCGCGAGTTTTATTTCTAATCTCGGCAAACAAGACACTCACCTTTGGCTCTTTACGTTGCTGATATTCACTCAATGTCTCTCCCTGACGCTTAGCTTGCGCCGCAGCGTCAAGTACGGCATATCTTTTGTGACCAACAGCGCGATATTTTTCTGCGGCGGCTGCTTTTTCAGCATCCGTATATGTTTGACCTTTATACTTCAGGTAAGATGGTTGCCCATCCTGGGCGGAGTCCTCATCACTTTTCTTTTGTTCGAGTGGTGGGGTGTATCCTGAATCACTTACATCCCTAGGTTGATAAGCAAAAGATCCAAAAGGTTCACCGGTCAAAAGGTCTCGGTCTGGTAAAGTCAAGGTAGTTGGATGCTGATTGGTTAACTCGATGATCTTCTCGACACAGTATTGTTGATATTGAGCATCGGTCTTCAGTTCAGTTGCCTGAGTGTTGACCCAATCAATGAGCTCTCTAAGCGTCGCAATATTTTGAGCTCTCTCCACTGCGTCATTAGCCTCAAACGCTTGTCCAACTTCGTTGAGCACCAGAAATGTTGTCAAGTGAATTGCTAACTGCAGATTCTGTCCAGAAAGCTTGGTGATACTAGTGACCCAAGAAGGTGCAAAGCTAGCAAATGCTTCCATAAATCTCGCACCGCCTTTGGTAATTCTAGCTAACCACTTAATTTGAGCAGGTGTCAGAAGCGGTTCGGACTTTTTTGATTTCTCCTTTGGTTGAGGAGCTTGGTCCTTTTGTCGATCAGCTTGTTCCTGAATGTAGGTCAGGATTTTTCTGTAGCCTAGTCCAAAGATATTAGCCGCAATGCCGCAAGCAGCGTTGACACCTGCTTCTTTAAGCCTGGCATTGGCAATTAAGACCAGGGAAGTGGTGATGACTGAACCCCATTTGCTAGCTGCTTCAGACTGTAACGTGTCTGCCAAGCTAGAAGAGGCGATATGAGGAAATGATTCTCGCTGGTTTTTTCTCTCGAGACCAGCAATATGGGCATCGTTCAAGTCATATTGATCGAAAATTGTTCCTAAGGCATTACTAAGAAGTTGATCAAGCGAAACAACGGTCATTTCTCCTTGGACAGTCTTCATAACCGCTTCATTTGTAATAATTCCTCCGAGAGCAAAAGTCGTAAGAGCCTGATTATTTAAGAGAGTTGCCTCGACAATCGTTCCACTCAAAAAGAAGGGAACCATTTGTTGCAAACCAACAGCCATTAGCTTTTTAATCAAGTACGCATTCTCTAAGCCGTCAGCCACTGTTTTGTCGGGGATGAGTGTTTTAAGTGCAAGAATGTCGTCTAAAGTCAATCGGTCTGGTTGGTTCTTGGTTGTTGCATCATACGCTCGATCGACCGACTCAATTGTTCTGACCAGCAGTCTTGCAATGTCTCTCCGGGCGTTAGCAGATTCTTTGCCCGTGATTTCAAAAGGTCTATAGAACTCGCCACTGACTACACTTCTGCATTCTGGCAAGATCAAGGCACTAATCTCGGTTTTACCGGCGGTGAGTTTCCGCAATGGAATAGGGTTAGTATCGTTGGTATCTCTAGCTTGTATGCCGAGATCTGCTTCTGGAAAAACTGACTCAATTTTTTTGTGACCATCTTCTCCCCGGAGTAGGGCTTCTGGAATGATGGTGAAGTCACGACTATCGCGTACTCTTTGTAAGAGTTCCTCGTCTTGAATCGTAGTATCAAAGGTATAAACCAACGCAGTTTGATCAGCTGGATCAGTACTATATGTAGGAACTTCGGTTCTACTAGCGAGTGTAGGACGGAACTTGCCACTATCGGGACCTAACAATGGTGCGAGCTCTTGATCGATTAACTTTTTGACTTGAAAAAATGGGTCATTGCCAGTAACTTGTTCAGTCATTTGGATAGGGGTAATAATGGACGGTCCTACTTGATGTTCTGCACTTGGGTAGTTCGCTTTAAACAAAAATCCGTCACGAGTACGGACTCTCAAGATAGTCTGGACCATTCTCGGCTTGTTTTTTACCTCAGGGGTGGGGACTCTGTTTTCAGTCCAAGTTTGGGTAGTAGCATCCATATTACTCAAGTTATCATGTAAGATGTAAGAAAAGTTTTAAAACACAATCAAATAATATCTCTTTTATAATTGAATCTGGAAAGTAGATCAACCACCTTTCTTGGGAAATAGCTGTGTAGCGTTTTATATTCAAGATGTCGCAATCCAAACATCACACGATCCCTGCTATCCAAATCTATGGTCTACTTTTGGTCTTTTTTGCTATTGGATTAGCTATCAGAGTTTGGTTATCAACACAACACCCAGTGTGGTTGGACGAACAGTATTCTCTGCTTTTTGCTTGGACGAGATCACCTGCAGAGCTACTGATTCATAATCAAGATGTTCATCCTGGAATGTACTACCTTCTTCTGAAGGGTCTATTAGTTTTTAGCCGCGATGTTCTGACACTGCGGATGTTTTCTAGTATGTTGCCCCAAACACTGGCTGCAGTTGGGATAGGTGTCTGGATGTTGCGCAAAAAATATTCTGCTTTGACTGCATTACTGACCTCAGCATTGTTGTTGGCAAATCCTTTTCTTATCTACCTGGGAATTCAAATCAGAATGTATGGATTTGTTTCGTGTTTGGCTGTTTGTGTCTTTGTTGCCCTCAAAGAGTGGAAACTTCAACCGCGAAGTTGGAAACATCGATTACTTTTACTCACGCTGCTGGCACTTGGAAACAGTTTTTCTTATAGCTTCTTTTTTTTAACTGGTGGTTGTTTGGTGTATTTGTTTTGGGAAGAGTATGGAAGGAAACGTCAGTTCCCACTCTGGGTAGTTCTGGCAGGAGTGATATTTCTATTCGAATTTTTACTACTTGCAGGTACTAATGTAAAACACCAATTTGAACAGGCATCATGGATTCCCCTCCCTTCAATTGTAAATATTTCCAGCTTATTTCTGACTGTGACTGGAATAGAGTCTGATCACTTTTTAGTTCGATCAACTGTAGAGCTCTCAGATGCGATTTTTTACAGCACAGTTTTGATAGTAAGCTGGTTCAGTTATGTACAGTCCCGGGCAAAAAAATACTGTATTACTTCACCTGTAGTAAGGCAAATTATTTGTTTAGTTTTGTTACCAATGATAACTATCGTAACCAGCTCAATGCTGATGCCGGTTTTATCACAGCACTTTTTTTTCTATCAATTCGTACCCAAACTTTCATTATTTCTGCCCAGAGTTTTTACACCATTCGTTGTGGTAGGGAGTTGTCTGGTTGCTGAAGGTATTGGCAAGTGGTTCCCAAAACAAGTTCTCACAGTTCGTTCAGTTACAGTTGCTTTGGGGATTCTTTTGCTTGGTCTATGGATCCATTCTACGGTAGAAATTTTATCGATTGCTGCGAAGTTCCAGCAAGTCGAGACCTTCAATCAACAACTGTTTCAACTAGCTGATCAATTTAGATCAAAGTCTGGCCAGGAGACCTACTACTTACCTTCATGGGTATTGATGAGCAAAGTGACTCCGTCTTCATTAGACAATATTCATCAAGTCCAGCAAGAAATTCAAAGTTCAGCTGATTTAGAAAACTTTTTATTAGAGACTCCTCAACCAAGTTGTGCCCAGTTTACTCACATCCAAGTTATTTATACTGGTGTTGCCTCAACGATTCAAAAATTCTATGAACCAGTGCTACAGACATTAGATCATTGCTGTATCAGCCAAAACCTCTTTGGCAACGCAAAATCATGGCAGTGTCCAGCCAGCTAAAAATCCACTGAAAACGAGAAAACTAGGAACTTTCTTCTTGGAAAGAAGTTACTGTAACAGTGAAGTTGAATTTTGGAAAGGTAAGGTACAACGGCACGCCTAACAGAAGTGGTGTCTCATTTTTGTAGTAGTATGCATCATTGATCTTTGTTCCCTTCACGCGCAGACTCACTTCAACTTTTGTTCGATCTGGATCAGCAACACTGATAAAAGAAGAGCCGGAAACAAAAGACCGTTTGCCCTGAGTTTTACGAACGTCCAAAACTTCAGTAACCACTTGTCCATCAACATCGGTGATCGTCATTCCTTTTTGGATTGCATCAGCATAGTAATTTCTGACACCATCAACAACGGTGTTTGCCACAGTGGCTTGGTTATCATTTTGAGTTGCATCGAGAAAGCCTTTGACGATGAAAGTTTTAGTTTCAGTTTGATCAGTTCTCCCACGAACACTGACAATTGATCCAGTCAATTGAACGTTCTGCAGCTTAAAAGATTGGAAACTGCCAATCAGTAAAGGGACGCCATTGTACGAATACTGCTTAGTACGAGAGTTGTAGACAGATTTAATTTTGAGATCAACATACAAATCTTGGTTCGCATCACTCGAAACAAAACGATGAACTCGTTCCACGATTACCGAAGAACGACCAAGTCCATCTGTTTCTTGAAGACCAGGTTGGATCTGTTGAATATACCAGACTGGTGGTTGACCAATGTAGGTGTTTAAATTGTCAGTTTGCGAAACTCGTAAAGTGATATAGGCGTAGTCAGATTTTCGTAGAAAAAAGAAAAAAGCAGTACTTAATATGCCTAGAAAAATAATGATTCCCACAAGATCAATCCAATTGAGCGATTGGATTCTTTGCCAAATAGCGTGATAAGTAATTTTAAGCTTTTTCATAGTAGTTCGTGTCCTGAATATACACCAATATCCAACTCGTCAACACCAAAAAACTCAGAAGGTTATCAAATGGATGAAAAAACATCAGAATAAAAGTACTTACAAAACCAACCCTAATCACTGCCTTTGTGAAAGAATCTAGTCGAGATAAAATAATGGCTCGAACTAAAAAGTAAAGAAAACCAATGAAAAAGACAAACGCTACACTGCCATTTTCCACCAATAGCAATAAAAACCCATTATGCACACTTTCAGGAAACCATTTGATAATTCCTTCAGGGTCTTGCTTAAAAGCGGCCGGAATGAACATACTTGGACCAACTCCATAAAAAGGATGAGCCTGCAAAAGAGCAAATGCCTGTTTCTCTAACATTCTGCGAGTAGTAATGCCACCGCCAAACCCGAAGCTATATATCGAGTAAAGTAAGCGTTCAGTAACTAAGGGAACTAAATAGATTGCTCCAAGGATAAAAAAAGGAATCAACGGACGGAGCTTCTGTTGAAGAACACTCAATAACGCAGTGACAGCTTTTTTTTGAACCAGAAACAACACAATCAGCCCAATGGCAATAGCGATGTAAGCTGCTCGGCTTTGGGTTAAAAGAAGCACCAACCCAGAAACTCCAAAAAAAATGGTAATAAACCACCACGGCAATTCCTGCTTCCGCGCCGAAAGCCAACACAATAAAACAGCTACTGTAAATAACAGAGATAGCTCGCTATTTGCCAGGTCGTTGGCATGGGTTTGCAAACCAATTGGTCGGAAACTGAGTGAGTTCTCATCTGCCCCCGTCCCGAATGTGGGGATAACTGTTGATTGCTCGATGTATATCCCCAATGTAGAACGTTTGAGATACTGGCCCAGTGCAACGAAATTCTGAACAGTTGCCATCAATATAACAATAAACAGAAATGTTCTCAGTAACTTCGTTTTCTCAATACTTACTAAATTTCTGAGTAAAAATTGGCAGTTCAATACCCAACACACTATTCCAGTGGCTTGGATAGTCGTAAGTAAAGACAAGATTGGGAAATGCTCTGTCTTAAGTGCAGACAGCCCACTAAAAAACAAACCCGCAAATACAAACAGATGTTCAATTCCCAAAAAAAGTTTTCCTCTTTGTTTGATTGCTTGAGCGACAAAAACGACAATTGAACTCAATAACAACACCAGAAATGGTGAAAAACGAAAGTAAAATTGACGTCCCTCTGGATAAGAGTTCGTCGCCAAAGCCGAAAAAGGAATAACCGTAGTAACATACACTTGACCGATTACAATCATGCCCAGCGGGACGAAGGCAAACAAAAAAGTTTTTTGAATTGACTGAGTAATGTACAAAAGAGACAGAATGTAGAACGTGGCTGTAATGAAAAAGATTTTATTAATGGGAATAACAACACTGAAAACGATGAATCCTACAGTTGCCAGAATCACGGTGACATCTGTCTGCTGAAATATCTTATGAAAAACTCGAAAAAAAGACGATTCCTGCTGCATAAAGTAATTTGTATTCCTACATACGATCATGCTCAGACTATTTGTGACTTTGTTTTTCAAACTGCTTACGACCTAGCAGCCCAGAATGTGGTTATTATACTGGCCTTGGGAGATATCTTCTCAGGAAGAAAGGGATGGCAAACTTGGCAGAGGCAACTTGCCCAGGTTCGTCAAGCTGTCAACGCTGTAAAAAAACGGACTAAAAAAAAGAATCAAAACGGGCACGTATTCCAAATTGGTTTTTTTCAATTTATTCCTTTTCAACGATTTGAGTGGTCACGCCAACTCAACGCTCGCCTAAATCTTTCCTTAATTTCTCGCATACTCTCTCTTCCACGCAGACCGAAAAAAGACCAGCTCCTCTGGATGTTTGACCCCAAAGAAGCATGGCTACTACCTTTTTTCAGTAACTGGCATCTTCATTTTGACTGTGTTGACTGGTATCAAGGGAATGACGTCCGCAGAAAACTCCTCGTTCGCCAAGCAGATTCTTTGACTGCCTTAACTAAGCGTGTCCAAAAAAAACTGACTCAGCTTTCTGACAAAGTAGTAGCGCTTGTCCCCCAAGGTTTTGATCTTACTAAACTGCGTGTGACCCAACCTTTGCCTGTCCAGGTCACTCGCCAATTGAATTCACTACAACCTAAAGTATTAATTGGTTTTTTCGGTGGGATCAGCCAACGTTTGGACGTTGATTTGCTTTATCAAGTGGTTGCTGGTTCTCCAGAATGGCAGTTCCTGTTTGTTGGACCAATTGGTAAAGATGAAAATGTGGGGACAAGTGATGAAGGGGAGGAAAAACTACACGAGCTTCTTAAGCTACCAAATGTCACCCATATTCCTTCTTTACCCAGAACAATGCTCTTACCATTCATGAAGAAATGCGCTATTTTGTTGATTCCCTATGATCTCCAGTGGGAGTTTAATCGCTGTTGTTTCCCAATGAAGTTGATTGAGTATTTTTTTGCAGGTCGTCCGGTTGTTGCTACGTCAATTCCTTCTCTTCGTCAGTACTTCTCCTTTGTGATAACTGCTGATAAAGTCAGTGACTTTCAACGTGCTCTCCAACAGGAAATGTATCACCCGTGGACACTCAAACAAAAAAAATCAGCCCGTCAAATTGCGCTGGATCAAACATGGCAACGAAAGCTAGATCAAGTTGATGCGTATCTGGGAAAAATGGTACCATCTGCTTGATGTATTCCTTTTCAGAGATTGTCTTTTTTTTACTCTTTTTTGCGACATTACTCTTACTGTTGATCTTTGGTGAAACGACAATTGGCATTCCTTTGTTGGGAGTAGCTGTTTTGTTATGTCTGATCTTTGCTTCAAATCTTCAATTAAAACAACGAGCAACGTTACTTTTTCCAGTCGGAATGCTTGGTGTATTTACGCTAGTAACAATTTTTTCCATCTTCACCAGCATCGCTATACCACTTTCAGTAAATAATGCTGTTTTTTATGTCGCATCTTTTGTAGTTTTTCTTTTTTTTATGTATCGAAAAATGAGTTGGTTGTCGAACCAACTTGTTCTTGGCGGAGTAGTGGTATTGATCACGCTGCTTTCTGTGTTGACAATTGTGTACACCTCATTCACTCACTTAGCTACTCACTTACCTTCGTTGAGTGTCTTAACTGCCCAGAACGGACATAACCAGAGTATCTTCCTTTTTATATTACTGCTGCCAGTGTTTTGGTACTTTGCAGAAAAATATAGAACAAAGTGGCTAAAGCTGGCTTTAATCATTTTGCTACTCGGTGTAATAACAACTTTCTCTCGCTTAGGGATATTTCTGTCAACCATTGAGCTCTGGATACTATGGAAAACTACACAATCCCATCAGCTCAAAACACTAGGGAAGTATGGGACTGTCATATTTTGCTGTTTGGGTGTCGTACTCTTTGTTCTGAGTACTCAATTCAGTCCGACCCACTGTCCGTTACCAATTTTTCAAGACAAACTATGTAAGCCTCTTCACACGGAACTCCGTCCGGCATATTGGTTACAAGGTTGGCGGGCATTTTTAGCTCGCCCTGTTCAAGGATGGGGGGGTGGGACGTTTACTGTTCTATCACCCTTGTTTCAGGGAAAAAGTGGTCAGTTTTCTGGATTTGTTCATAATGAGTATCTTCAAGCATTCACTGAATATGGAGTGCTGGGTGGATTTATTTTTCTGAGCTTTGCAGTCTCTGTGTGGCTCTTGATACTCAAAGAAACAAAAACAAGAAAAAACAGGCTTCATTTTTGTGTGGCAATTGGAGTTGGCTCAGTATTGTTTGCTTCGATGTTTGATTTTGGTCTGCACTTGATTGGCATTTGGTTAATTTTCCTAGTTGTACTGACTTGTTGGTTACGAGAAGCTAGTGCAGACCACTTTTTCTTTCCTCAGCGGTTCAAACAGTTTTTTCAAATCAGTGTGGTCGTTGAGTTTTTGATCGGGAGTCTTCTGACATTGGTTTGGTCACTTGCCTTTTTAACTTCAAGTCTGTTGTGGAATCTACACCAGATTGATACAGCGCTCTATATCTTCCCATTTACCTATGGGAAAGTCGAAGAAGCTTTATTTCAGGGAGGTATCCGTTCTGAAACAAGAAATTTTCTGCTTTCTCTCTATCAAAATCAATATCAATTTTTAGATATGGCTGCTGCGGCACCTTCAACACCTCCTTCAGAAAAAATGATTCTGCTCCAAAGAGCTGTTGAGCTTGATCCGCTTTACGAGTCCAGAAGATACACGTATCTGCGGTCAGCGTATCAAGCTGAAAATTGGGAAGAGTTTGAGCTTGCTCTCTCTGAATGGAAAGACTCTCTGACGCAGAAAGAAAGCTCTGATCTTTCTTATGACGAGCAAAAAAAGATCTTAGAGATGACTCTAGATGTTGCAAATAAAAACTTAGATGATCACTTTCAAAGATCTGTCCAACTTTATCAAGTAGTTTATGAACTCCAACCATGGGTATTTGCTGTTCAACCTATTGAAATTTTTAATCAACTGGGACAGCATCCACCGGAACAAACCTTGCAGTTCATTGAAAAGTTAGACCAAAAGTATCTTTGGCCATATTCAGCCAAAATATATGGGTGGGAACTCTCAGTATTCCAGACAGCAATCGAAAAAAAAGACTTCCGTTTAGCAGAAGTTTATCTCCAGAACATTCTCCAACTTGGTGATTCATATCACTGGCAGGTTGCTCAAGTTATCGAGCACGACATTTCTACAAAAAAATCTCTGCCAGAGAACTCAGGTGATTGGGCTGGTTATCAAAAACTGATCCAAACTTGGGAAGATCAAAATGCTGAAAAAGCAACATTCGACTACAACAGCAAATTATTTGTTACCAAAAAATTAAGAGAGCGCAACCAATAAACATGCTTTACTGCACTCCGTATCGTTGATACTCGGTCAGTTTTCGCAAAATTAAGTCAACCTTTTTTTGCCAACTCTGTTGATCACACAAGTCTCTCATTTCTTTCTTCCATAAAGAAGGGGGTTCCTTCTTCGTCCAAAAGCTTAGCTGTTTTTTCCATTCCGCAGCAGTTCGAGCAACCTGCACATATGGGGTGTAGTACTTCAGCTCCTCAATTGGGGTCGATAAGACCGGTAAACCCTGGTAAAAATACTCAAATAACTTCATTGGAAAACAGTATTGATTAAACTCAAAAAACATGTCGTACGGAATGATACCAACAGTGGATTTCTCCAACATTTTAACAACCTCATCGCGTTGTAGATGTGGATACCACAAAATATTTGGCAAAGTATGGAGTTGTTCGACAGCCCCATACCATTGAGTTTGCTCGTCCTCTGTTTGCCACTTCAATGTGGTGCTTGGTAAGCAAAATTTTAACTGAGGTAACTGCTGAATGATTTTTTGCAAAAGTAGATAGTCGATTCTCCATGAAAGTACCCCAAGATACGTAACAATCGGAAAACTTTTGGCAGCATGCCTCAGTTGTTGGAAAAACTTTTGTTGTGTCAACTTCATTTGAGTTTGAAGTTGGAACGCAGTGTGATCAAATCCTTGAGGCACAAGTTGCACATCAGCCCGTAGTTTGCGCAGTTTTTTTAGGAGAGTCCGAGAGTTAGTTACTACGACATCAGACTTGAGAATAATTGCTTTTTTATCTTGATCAATTCTTTCTTTCAGTTGTGAGTTTAAGCTAGTGTGGTAGTCAACACAGTCATAAAGAAAAAGAGTCCCAGCAGGACAGTACGAAACTGTCATGATATCGTCTGGATCAAAACACCAACAGACTGGGCTGTGCAGCTTTTGACACAACATAAATAACTGCATCTGCAGCCACTTCTGCCAAGTTCTGCGCAGAAACCGACCGAAAAAATAAGGGGTAATTTCTCCCCACTTTGGCAAAGATCCGTCTAAATACTGATATTTTTTTTCTGGAAACGGTCTACTCTTTTGGGGGACATGGCTAAAAAGAACGATCGCCGCATTTCTTGCCAGCAACTCTGACAATGTTTGTTGGATAAAATCACACTGTGTTTCTAAGGAATCTCTCACAGACAGAATGTACGTTCTCCAGATGGGATAGTTGCTTGGTAGGAGAGGATTGAGGAATTTCAAGCTTTCACTTGTCACGCTTTGTGCATGCAGCACAGCAAGTTGCAGGTCATACAGCTGAGCAAGCGAAAGAGCCGCAAGAATTTTGCCTTGATACGCGAGAACGTACCTTTTTCTGAGAGTAATCAGTTGAGACCCTAACTGCCAAGCAAATACAAATAAAAAATCCGCACGATGCGTCACCTCGCCAAATAATCTTTGCCTCAACCCAACATCTTTTTTCGAGATCCAACACGAGTGCAGCACTCCAAGTTGAATACCAAAAATTTGGATGATATACAAAACCTCACCAACTACTGGTATGCCTAGAACACTAGAATAATGAAGGTTATAGATTGATAGTTTCATACCTTGGTTTACGACGAATTTCTAACTCATCTCTCAACGTGGCCACTCTATGCACTTTAATGTCAGCCAGCTGATTAGCCTGGTTATAGACGATTAATGGTTCAGCAAATACCGCCCCAACAGAGCTAAACATCTCAAAAATTGGATAGTAAATTGCTTGGTCTTCACAAAACTGTAACCAATTGCCATCACTTCTTTGGAATGCTGAGAGATCTATTTTTTTAAATGCATAAACTTTCCACGTTCGTGGATGAAGTGGCAGGAACTGAACATCACGATAATTTTTATGTGTAACAACTTCTGCTGAATAGGGAATATTGCAGGGCACCATTACTTGAGAAGCGATCAACAAATTGTGTTCATCTTGGCCGTTCCATAAGTAACAGTCACCGTAGGCATAAACACATTTTCGTTGCTGGTAATGTTTGACAATAGTACTCACTGAATCTGGGGTGGAAAACCAATCGTCAGCATCAAGGTTAATCACAATTCCCTGAGAGTCATCACAATAACAATGAATCATTTCATAGGCGTTGCGCACTGAGTAATATCGTTCTTTTCGCCAAACACAGATATGCCGCTGTAACCTTTGGCGAATGTTTTTCTGAAGTTCTTTGGTATAGTCAGATGCGTCGTCAACAAACAAGATAGTCAAGTTTTGATATGTCTGATTCAAAATCGACTCAATACAGCGTTCTACAAAAGATTGTGCGTTTCGGCCTCGCACAAGGACGTAACATTTGGGATCAGCCATTAGTTTTTTCTCCAATCCTTTTTGCCAGCGCAGTTCTTGTGAGTTCTTTTGGGTTGTTCAACGGAATTCGTACTTTCTTTATCCTTTATTTTATTGTAGCGAGTCTACTCTCTTTTCGGTTAAAGAATGTTTTTCTTGGTTTTTTTCTGACTTTTCTGTTCACTTTACAGTTTCTTCATCCAAACAAAGCCTACAGCATTGAAGTAATCAGGGGGGGTGAAATTACTGAAAAAGCTTTCTCCGAGGGATACTCAATCGGTTATTTTTTCCATCTTCCGAGTTTTTTCTTTTTTTTCAGCTTATTGGCTTTTCTGCGAGATAGTGTGATCAATCGGACCAAACTTTCCAAGTCGCTCATCAAAGTCTTACTAGGCATTTTGATTATCTGGTTACTTTTTTCGCTTGAAGGAATCTACGGAATTAATCGTTTTTCACCGTACCCAGCTCTTTCAATCGTTTGGCTGGTTCAGTATGGGATGATCTACTTTGTTGCAATCGGTGTGTGCTATAGTTTGGCCCAGTACCGGAACTTTCAATCGCTCTTTTTTTCCAC
>CAZKNL010000006.1:0-7096 GCA_964554155.1 uncultured Pseudomonadales bacterium
CTCCTCACCGGACTCTTTCTGATACCAAAGACCCCCTCGACAGAGGGGTTTTTTGATGGAGATCGGTTGGGGGACAGGGTAAAAGGTGTACTTTTACTTTTATAGTAATTACTACAACTGTAGTAAAAAGTTAAAAATGAAATAAATACGGATAGAAAAAATACTTGCCAAAATCCCCCTCACCAAAGTCAAGAGATAAGAAAACGCAGTTGCCATTTCAAATTAAAGAAAAAACCAATAGTACAACCATACCGCCAGAAACAGAACAGCAACAAAAATTGTAAAGTATCCAACTTTCCCAAATCTCTTTTTAACTAGACAAAAACTAGCCAGAAATATTTCAGTCACTTCAATGAGGTAGGTATTAAAAATTTGCCAATACACAACTTCTGTTTGTGACTTTTGTGTTCTATATAAAACAGTTGAAAGAAAATTTCTGATCCCAAGGTCTTGAAGAACGTCACGGAGAAGGTGCACCGAAAATATACATAGCGCTAACCATAACCAACATTTCTGCCATCTTTTCATACCCTAGCTAATCCTTTTTTGTGCCGAGAACAGGAATCGAACCTGCACGCCTTTTAAGGGGCACTGGATTCTAAGTCCAGCCTGTCTACCAATTTCAGCATCTCGGCGTGCAGCAATTATACCTGAAAAACAACCCTTTCCACTGGGCCTGAAGATGTCATAAGATGAGAATATGGGGAATATAGTCAGTAATGCTACTCCATATGGTCAATCTTCCAGACTACCTGGTGATGTTGTGTTGGCAACACAAACTTCGCCTTCTTTAAACCGTCAATCCTCAGTTATCACAGTACCCAACCCAAATGTGATTGAGGCAGTTGGCCAAACAGGGCAAGTAGGCGGCTACCACACTGACCCTTTTGGCACTTTACCATCGATTCCTACAATTCCTCCAACCCCCACTATTCCAACGGTTCAAGCCAATACCCCTCCCTCTATCACACCTGAACCTGTAGTCCCACTCCCAGAACCACTGATTACGCAACCAGCAAACACCACTCCAGACCCTAGACAGGAAACTGTGCTTGTCCTGTTTAATCGTATGCCGGATATCTACCAAATGATGAAAGATCTGGAAAAAAGCGGTTGTCTGTTGCCAGAACTGCAAATTAAATCCACCGAACGGCTTGATACTTCACCATTGGCCGCTCTTCAACCTCAACGTCTAAAAGATCAACGTTTCTTTTCTGCGCCAACTGAACAGGAATTGAATCCTCTCTTACCTGAGGTGAGACTGACTGCCACTGGAATAGAAGTAGCTAAACACCCAGCCCAGTTTACAGAATTACCAATGTTTTTCTTTGTGTCACTCATTTCCTTAATTCAAAGTATCCAGGGATTCGCACAAGTGATTCATTTTGCAGTCATTACCTATCCCCAGTATGAACAGTTGGTCATCGCCACTCAGCTCACCACTACTCAAGTAAATACTACAGTCATTAAAGCCATGATTGTTGGGATATTTGCTTTCCTGGGTTTTGTGATGGGTTTAATTTTGTTCTTCAAAAAAGCCAGAAATCAGTCACTTCTTTTATATGGTGTAATAACGTTGATTTTGTTTAACTTTTTCGCTCAGAATGTGATGGTTAGAAAAGAGTTCGCCAGTGGAAACCCTTTAGTTTTACCTGAAATTGTCAGTCAAGTGATCTCTAAGAATCAGTCTGTTCGATAAACCAAAATCATTCCAACTTCTTACACTAAAGTGTTAAGATGCGGCTATTCAGATGTAGTATTTGAGGAAGTTATGTCAACAACTTTTAAGTGTAAACATTGTGGCGAAGAGAATGAAATCTCTGAAGCTTTAACAAGCCAAATTCAGGAAGAAGTTCTCAGTGCAGAGAGAAAAAAGCATTTTTCTGAGTTGGAAGAAGTGAAACGACAAACTGAAGTAAAAGCTGCCTTAAAGCTCAAAGCAGAGTATGAAGTCACACTCAAAAACCTGACAGACTCAGCTGCGGAAGAAAAACAAAGAAATAATAAACTGCTCAGTCAACTTATGGAGTTGAATGAAAAATTGAGAGAGCTACAAAGAAAAGATGAGGAACGTGGCTTAGAGATGCAGAAGACACTTGCTGAAAAAGAAGAAAAAATTAGAGAAGAAGCAAAGAAACAAGCTGATGAAGAAAATAATTTAGTGATTAAAGAAAAAGAGAAAAAGCTTCAGGACGCTTTAAAACAAGTGGAAGAAATGAAGCGGAAAATCCAACAAGGTTCTCAACAAACCCAGGGAGAGGTTCTGGAGCTGGAACTAGAAAAAATTCTGCGAGCAACTTTTGCATCAGATCAAATCTCAGAATTTAAAAAAGGTCAAAAGGGCGCAGATATTAGACAAATAGTTTGTTCAAGTAACGGCACTCAATGTGGTGTCATGCTGTGGGAGTCAAAAAATTACCAAGAAAAATGGTCAAACACTTGGATCCCTAAATTAAAGCAAGATCAGCGTGCTGAAGGAGCGGTGATTGGCATCCTCGTCTCTCACACTTTACCAACTGAAATAAAAACTGAGATTTGTTTTGTGGACGGGGTATGGGTATGCAAACCAGATTTAGTAGTTCCTTTGGCCACAGCTCTGAGAGATAGAATCTATGAAGTTGCTCGTCAAAAAGCTGTTGGAGAACATCGGGGTAAAAAAGCGGACATACTTTATGACTACATTGCTGGAAACGAGTTTAGACAACAAATCGAGGCACTCGTAGAAATCTATCGGGAAATGAGAAATCAGATTGATAGTGAGCGAAGAACTTTTGAGTCTCAATGGAAAAGCCGTGAAAAACAGTTAGAGAGATACCTTTTAAGTACTGCTTCAATTTGTGGAAGCATTCAAGGAATAGCGGGTCAATCTTCAATTCCTGCCTTCAAAGGACTTGATCTCCTCACATTGGAGAGTGGAGCAGAGTGAAATGATTAGTTACCAAGTGCAACGGAATCAACGCAGTCGAAACTTGCGGCTACGAATTACTCCGACCGCTCAAGTAGTTGTCAGCGCACCATTGCGAACTTCAGAACAAGCAATTGCTCGTTTTGTTCAGGAACACTTGAGCTGGGTTATGAAAAACCAAGCTAAAATTAAAGCGCGTAAAAGCTTTATTGATGATAACTCAGTAATGGTATTTGGAACACAATATAAAAAAATTATTGACACGCTAGAAAAAACTTTGCACAAACAACCCGTGTATATTCATGGCCAACAGATTCACATTCGACCAGTCACTCAAACAACTTCTTCTATTACTCGAACGTTGGAAACATTTCTCAAAACAACTGCCCAGAAATACATTGTTCCACGCACCCAGCAACTCGCCAAAATTATGGACATCCGCTTTCATTCTCTAACCCTCCGTGATCAAAAAACACGCTGGGGAAGTTGTAGCAGTCACGGGGGATTGAACTTTAACTGGCGACTTGTCCAGTATCCAACTGCAGTGATCGACTATGTGATCGTTCACGAGCTTGCTCATCGGCAAGAAATGAATCACTCTGTCAAGTTTTGGGCGATTGTGGCAAAGTTTGATTCTCAATATAAATCTCACCGGCAGTGGCTTCAAAAGTATGGATCTACAGGCGAAAGGGGAATCTAATGATTACGATTCTGCATGGTGAGCATCTTGTTCAATCGCGTCAGATGTTGACAAAGTTGTTAAACACGGCAAGAGCTGCTGGTCAGCAAATTGTCCATCTCGAAAGCAAGAAGTTAGACAACGCAACTCTGCAGAACGAGCTCCGCAGTCAATCTCTGTTTGCTGAACCAAGAACGTTAGTGATTGAAGAACTTCATTCCCTTCCAAAGTCAAAAAAGAAAGATGAGTTGATTCAAATTTTAGCTGAAGGGTCTACACAGCTAGAACAAGCAACTATCCTGTGGGAAAAAAAACAACTGGGTGTGACTGAGTTGAAAAAATTTCCTTTTGCCAAAGTTCAACTCTTTACCCCAACCCGTGCGATGTTCGCCTGGCTAAACGCAATTTCTGGTCAACATACTGACGCAAACATGGCTAAAATAATCAAATTACTGCGAGCTGCAGTTGAGAGTGATGGTGAACAGTTTTGTTTTGCAATGTTAATTCGACAAGTACGATTATTGATGGAAACAAAAGAGATCGGGCCAGAAAATACAACTCAACCACGAATGACCGGCCAGGCGAACTCTTTCAGTTGGTCGCAGCTATTTTGGCTGCACAAGCAACTCCTTTTGATTGACCAAGCACAGAAAAATTCTACTACACCATTTCGTCTTGTGAGTCAACTTGAACTTTTATTTAGCTCGCTGTAAAGTAGCGAGGAATGGAGAGTGTTATGTATCAAATTGTCAAACAAATTAACCCTAAAATTTTTCGTGGATATGATATTCGTGGTGAGAGTCAGAAAGACCTCACTGAAGATGTCTACTACACACTTGGTCGTGCCTATGCCACCTTCTTATATCAACGCCGAATCAAAGAAGCGGCTGTGGGACGAGACAACCGTCTGACAGGCGAGGCATACACCAAAGCATTTATTGCCGGATTAAATGAAGGGGGAATTGATACGATCGACATCGGCTTGAGTTTGAGTCAAATCGTTTACTTCTCTTCGTACTACTTCCGCACAAAAGGTGGAGCAATGGTGACTGCCTCGCATAATCCAAAGGAATACAACGGCTTGAAACTTGGTGTTGGATACTCCGACACCATGATCACTGAAGAAATTCAGTACATGCGCCAACTCTGTGAGAAAGGTGAGTTTGTCAGTGGCCAAGGGAAAAACCGCCAAGAAGATATTTTCCCTGCATATAAACAAGATATTTTGAAACACTTCAACCTTCAAAAAAAATGGAAAGTGGTGGTTGATGCCTGTAACACTACTTCTGGAAAGTTCTATCCAGATCTTTTGAGAGCAGCTGGCTGTGACGTGATTGAACAAAACTGTGAACTGGATGGGAACTTCCCACTGGGTGTTCCAGACCCAACTGAAGTGGAAGTCTTACATCGACTGGCAGAAGGAGTCAAGAAAGTTGGAGCTGACATTGGTTTCGCCTACGACACCGATGGCGACCGAATGGCAGTAGTTGACAATAACGGCAACACGCTGTGGATGGACTCCATTGTGGCACTTTTTGCTAAAGATATTCTGGACTTCATGCCAGGTGCGTCGATAGTCTACAACACCTTGTGTTCTCGCCAAGTTACGGAAGCCATTGAACAAGCAAAAGGTGTCCCCGTTATTTGGAAAACTGGACATTCTTTCATTAAAGCCAAGATCAAAGAAGTACGGGCCCTCTTTGGTGGAGAACTTTCTGGACATATTTTCTTTATGGATAACTTTTATGGTCATGATGATGGGGCGTATGCCAGTGTGCGTCTGTTGCAATACTTGGAACGAAAGAATCAAAGCTTAAGTGATGCTGTCAAAGAACTTTCGATTTACGTCAGCAGTCCGGAAATTAAGTTCGGTTTGGCTGACAACATTAAGTTTCAATTTATCGACACTAAAATTCGCGAAGAGTTTACCAAGCAATGGCCAACTGCGAAGTACATTGATATTGATGGAATTCGGATGGACACCGATACAGAAATGGCCATCATTCGTGCCTCTCAAAATGGTCCGTATATAACAGTCAAGTTTGAAGGCAAGACCCAAGAGCAGTATGATCACGTCAAGAATACTCTGCGGGAAATTCTCAAAAAGTACCCGGAGATCGATTGGACACAAGGCGTGAATACTCACGCCTTAGACTGAAAGGAGACTCTATGTTTGGTGAACCACGGCTGAGAAATTTTCAACGAACCGCTCTTTTCTTAGGGAGCATTACAGTTCTTACAATGGGTATGTACGCAACAGGGATGACAGCTATAAATGTGATCACCAACCAAAAGTACTCGTTGACGCAATCAGTTACTACCCGTGCTATCGGTTCTTCCGCAATAGCTGGCGGTGCGTACTTCGATGATGAATCGCTGTGCGAAGAAATGGCCCGACCTTTTCCTGGCATGACTCAAGATGAAAAAGATTATCAACAAGCTTCTCAAGAGAGATGTGTCAAACGAGTTGAAGAGCAACGTCACCAAGTTCGAACGCTTGATTTCACACACTCTGCGCTCTTACTCCTCATTGGCTCTGGGTTGTATCTCATGAGTAGAAAGAAGTAAAAAACTAGTTATTAATCACTAATAACTAACAACTAGAAAATGCCTGAAACTGAGCACATTGGCTGTTGTGTTGTTCTCCAGGATCCTTCTGGTCAAGTTTTACTTGCCAAAAGAAAAAATAGTTATAAAGAGGGCTACTTTGGTCTGCCAGGCGGGAGAGTTGAGGGGCCAGAACTATTAACTGACTGTGCAATTCGAGAGTTAGCAGAAGAAACTGATATTCGTGCAGTCAAGTTGGAGTTTGCTGGTGTTGTCCGAGAATGGCAAGGTGAATACTCTTTTGTTCATTTTGTATTTGTGTGTCAAGAATGGGAAGGTATCCCTATCAACAATGAACCAGACAAAGCCGAACCGTGGCAGTGGTACAAAATCGACGCTTTACCAGATCCAGTTTTGCCCGGGCACTATGCTTGTTTGAAGTTGGTTAATTCTGCTGAAGTGATCCAAGATCTCATCTAGTTTTGTTTAGTTGCGTTTTTTTGCACATGTTCTGCTTTTTCCAATTTTTCAAGCTGTCGACGCGTTTTGATATACCATACAGCCAAAACAGTAATCACGATGTATGCAACTAGCGCTAAAAATGGAATCGTAACAAAACCAAAGTAATTTACTTGAAGTGCGCTACATGGGTTAACCGCAGTGCACTTAAATGGATTCGGAAAGTTTAATTTTTGCAGACCATAGTGATAAAAACTTAAAATAATTCCAGAAATTGAAATCGGCAGAATATAGTTTGTAAATCGACGATCTTCTTTAATCAGTGCCACCATACTGATAACTGTCATCGGATACATCAAAATTCGCGAGAACCAGCATAGCTCACATGGTTCAAAACCACTACCGCTGTGGAAAAAACGGCCTACCAACAGATTCACTACAGGATCCCCAAAACTGCTGTAGTAAAGTGACCCCAGCGTAGCAACCAACGCTTGCAGAAAAATGCC
>CAZKNL010000006.1:7196-10992 GCA_964554155.1 uncultured Pseudomonadales bacterium
GAGAGATGCTTTCACTTAAGTATCCTTGGCACTTGTTTGACTTTCAAAAACTTTTCTTTAGTCAGCTTACATCGTATCGGGCAGAGTCTGCTCAGATCGCGTCCACTGCCGTTATTGATGAGTCTGCTGGACCTGTCTACATTGGTGAGAACGTCAAAGTCGGTCATGCCAGTCGAATCGTTGGCCCGTGTTACTTAGGAGAGAATGTTGTCATTGGTGACTTTGCGTTAGTCCGAAAATCTTCATTAGAAGCAGGGGTACAAGTGGGTTGTTTTAGTGAGGTAGCAAAGTCCATTCTTTGCCAAGATGTACATATGCACTCAGGCTATGTAGGAAACTCAATCATTGGACCACAGGTGCGGATTGGGGCAAGTTTTGTGACTGCAAACCGTCGGTTAGATCGGAAAAGTATTGGCGTTAAAGTCAGAGAGAAGGTCATCGATACAGGCTTGACCAGTTTAGGTGCGTTGATTGGTGAAGGTGTTCACGTTGGTGTCCAAGTCAACACAATGCCTGGGAAATGTATTGGCCCTGGATCAGTTATCCTGCCTCAATACTCTGTAACACAGAATATTTACCCAGAATTAAAACAACAGTAGTCCTTATGCCAACTCTCGCAAATTTCAGAGCTCTTCTGTTTGACGTTGATCTTACGTTGACTAACTCCCAACGAGAGATCAGCCCCCAACTTGCGGAACGTTTAAAGGAGTTAGCGGCGCGTCAGCTTCATGTGGGTGTGTGCACTGGACGAACGTACGTTGCGTTGCACGATACGATCTTGCCATATTTTCCTCCTGAAGCACTCCACATCACTGCAGGTGGGAGTCAGGTAGTCAACGGTCGTGGTCAAATAATTTGGCAAGCGGTTTTGCGTAGAGAAACTTGTCAAGAACTTCATCAACTTGGTCAGCAGTATCGCCAAATGTACTACATTCCAACCATGAAAAGCGGGTATGGCAGTCCATCCTTTATAGCAAAATACCAAGGCCTGCATAATCTGATTCCTCCATTAAAACCAGTTGATCAACTGACCGAATGGACACCCCCATGTATGGTTTTTGTGAATATTAGTCCTAAGTTTCGACATATTCTGGAACAACGCACAGATATTACTTTAAAAGTTTCTACCAGCTCAACCAACTTCGTTTCTGTTGATATCACTGCTCAGGGAGTCACCAAAGCAACTGGGATTAAAGAGTGGTGTAAAGCTTTACAAATTCAACCCAATGAAGTGATCGGAATTGGCGATAGTGATAACGATGTTGAGTTTCTCCAGACAGTCGGGTATGCCGTCGGCATGGGAAATAGTACCCCTCAAATTCAGGCACTTGTTGACCACTTGATCGGCTCAACTGATCAAGACGGACTTGCAGTATACTTGGATGCGTTATTGAAAGGACAACCTGTATGAAAACAGTTCCGGTGCTAGATTCCCGTGAAGAAATCGCCAAGCTTGATGTCAACAATGCTCTTGGCTCGATTGAACAGTTGGGAAGCCAAGTCCAACAAATCTGGCAAGATTCAAAGAGTCTGAGGTTTGATGAGAGTTATCGAAACGTTAAAAACGTAGTAGTCGCTGGAATGGGTGGCTCTGCGTTAGGAACTCATGTGATTCAAACGGTTTTTAAAGACGAGTTAAATATTCCGGTTTTAGTTGTACCTGATTACGAACTACCCAGCTTTGTAAACGCAGAGACTTTAGTGATTGCCTCAAGTTACTCTGGAACTACTGAAGAAACGTTGTCGGCCGTCCAAGATGCTCATAAAAAAGGCGCTAAAATTGCTGGCATTACTTCTGGTGGCAAGCTGGCCGAGTTTTTGCGAAGTAATAACTACCCAACAATTGTGTTTGCAACTACCTATAACCCATGCAACTCACCTCGGATGGCATTGGGGTACTCAGTTTTCGGACAAATCGCTTTGTTCGCTCAAGCCGGTTTACTCAAAGTGACTGATGTTGAGTACAACACTGTCTTAGAGACTATTGCCCAAGCTCACTTGAAGATGGGTGCTGACGTTAGCCAAGAAAATAATGTCGCCAAACTCCTCGCCTTTGAGATGCATGCTCGTATTCCCATTGTCATGGTTGCTGAACATTTAGAAGGAGTGGCACACGTTTTCGCCAATCAAATCAACGAGAATGCTAAAACATTTTCGGAGTACCGCGTGATTCCCGAACTCAATCATCACTTGATGGAAGGCCTTCAGTTTCCTGAATCAAACACAGCGAATTTACTGTGGATCACCATCCAATCTCAGTTATACCGAACTGTCAATCAAAAGCGCGTCAGTTTAACTCAACAGGTGTTAGAAAAGAATCATATCGAGTACAAAGAATATCACCTGACGAGTGAGACCAAACTCCAACAAGCATTTGAGTTGCTCCTTCTGGGGAGTTACAACAGTTTTTACTTAGCAATATTAAATAATCAGAATCCAACTCCCAATCCATGGGTGGACTGGTTTAAGGCAGAGTTGAAGAAGTAGTAAATAGTTATTAACTGATGCACCAAATTCGTCCAGCTCATATTGTTCCTTTGTTAGTAGAACAATCTACTTGGGGAGGCGAGTACATTGCTAAAAGTAAAAATCTCAGTCACCCGTTGGTCCAAGGGAAACGAATTGGTCAAGCATTTGAGCTATACGAAGGCAGTTGGCTGAGTCAGGGAACTCCGGGAAACTTTGCCTATGCCACGGCCACTGCTTTAAACATCCCAACTTTTGCTGACCAAACCACAGCTATATCTAATCCTCCAATCAAGCTCCAAGAGTGGGTGGACCAAGACCTCATCGGTGTGCTTGGGCAGAAAGCTGCTGATCGTGGCTGGAAAAGCATGCACGTTCTGATTAAGTTTACCCAAGCCCAAAATAACTCGTACCAAGTTCATGTTCGTCCTGGTCAAGAGTTTGGCAAGTGGTTACCCAAACCTGAATCCTGGTACTACCTAGAAAAAGGCAAAATTACCCTTGGACTCTCAGATATTTCTTTGGTCGAAGAATATAAACAACGATGTATCGAGATCGACCAATACGCGCAACACCTCAGTCAACAAGTCAAAGCAGGAACATTGGCGGTCAGCGATGCCAGACAACACCTCAAAACATTTATCGATCAAGATCATCCTCACAGATTTGTGAATACATTAGAAGTTGAAAAAGACACTATCATCGATCTCAGCCAAGGCGGCATTCACCATTCTTGGGAGATGGATCCAGCTCTGCCAGAAGGAAATATTGTCTACGAAGTTCAAGTCAATGTGATGGACGAGTTCTGCACGTTACGCTCTTTTGATCAAGGCAATGTCAAAGATGATGGCGCAGTTCGACCACTTACCATCGAAGATTATTTTAAAGCGTTAGATATCGATGTCGAGCACAACAAACCACAGCAACTTTTGCAACACCCGTCATCTATCCAAGATGGGACGACACAGATCAGTTCATTGTTTAACAATCAGTACTACGCTACCGAGCTCCTCACTCTCCAAGAAAACTACGCTGGCATCTACACTACAACTCAAGATAGTTTCCACCACGTCTATGCCCTGACAAACGAGGTCAAGGTGACTACAGTTGAAGGCAGTTGGCAACTACCAGCTGGATGGTCTCTTTTCCTGCCAGCTATGGTAGAGGAGTACAGTCTCGAGCCAATGGTTGGGAACTGTAGAGTTTTGATCACCCATCTTTAAAACCTTGAGAGAAATCTGCATTTTGAGCTTGTTCTCTCTCAAGATTTTGGGTAGTATTAACATGTGGTAAAGTCTGCCCATTCGCCTCTACCAGTTATTGATGTGCT
>CAZKNL010000006.1:11092-12778 GCA_964554155.1 uncultured Pseudomonadales bacterium
AGTATTAACATGTGGTAAAGTCTGCCCATTCGCCTCTACCAGTTATTGATGTGCTTCCTTTCCTAGAGATTGAGGAAACGTTGCGTCAACCAGAGGGAGAAGTTGGTACCCTCAGCGCTGCATTGCAAGCATTCCACAAACGGGATTTGCCAACACCTCCAGCATGGGTGTTACCAATCCCAACTTTAACCAAGGTTGCTCAAGAAAATCATCTTTTTCAAGTCTTGGAACTGGAGTTTAGCGCTCTGAATCTCCGTGACCATCAACAGTGTCATCGCTTTTCCCAAGATATTGCCCAACATATTCAGAACATGGTATTCCCCAACTCTGTTGAGAGGAGTTTCCAGAAACTCTTTGACCATTGGTTAGATCACCAATTTGTAGCAATTCGTCCAAGCGTAGTTACTGCAGGGACACAACCAGAACACTTGAGCGCGCTGCATATTCAAGGAGAAGCAAATATTATTGAGTCTTTGTTACAGGTCTGGGCCAAACTGTACTTGCCAGAGTTTTTGCCCACTCGTCTACAAGAATGGAAAAAGGGCATCAAAGTCCCGGCAGCGTTAGTCATTCAGTTAATGATCAATGCTGAAAGTTCTGGCGTTGGTATTTATAGTCTTGCTTCCAACAGACAACCGGCAATCATCACTATTTTTTCTCAATGGGGAGTGACCGCGGAACTCCATCAGCTTTTTCAACAAGGGGACTGGTTTGAGATTGATGCGAGAACTTGGGAAATGAGACAACGACATGTCGGAGTTAAACGACAAGAATGGACTCGTCGGCTTGATCATCTTCATCAACAAGCTGTTCAACGTCGACTTCAGTCTCATCCTTCTTTAACTCCACAGGGAGCTATCGCTCTGGCAAAGCTGGTCATGGCTGCCCATAAAGGACAACTTGGTTCTTACATTGTTGACTGGGCTGCCACTACAAATGCTGCATACATTCTGGACATTCGACCATTTCAGCAACAACTCGCTGAAAAAAAGAATATTTACTTTTTGCCAACTGCTGAGCAACTTAAGTCTTTTACTCCCAGCCAGGAGCTTTCAAAGAAGTTGGCTGGTCCCACCACCACCAAAGTATTTGTGGCGATTGGTAAGCTCGATCATTTGAAGGGTCAAGTTGCTGGTGCTGATGGGGTAGGTTTGTTGCGCACTGAGTGGACATACAGTCAACTTGGGGCTCATCCTTTTCACTTATTAAAAACTGGTAAATCTGAGCATATCCGCAATCAACTGACCGAACTCATCCTCAGTGTGGCTCAGTTTCACAATGAGGACTTCCCAATTTTATTCCGTTCACAAAACCTGACGACGAATGAACTCAAAGAGCTCCCTCATGGCAAAGAGTATGAACCCGATGAAGTAAATCCATATCTAGGATATCGAGGAGCCTTGCGGATTATTCATGACTACACCCTTTTTGATATCGAGCTTGATGCCCTCCAAGATGCTCACTTAGAAGGAGTGCAAAATCTGGGACTGATCGTTCCTTTTGTTCGCAATCAAAGCGAGCTAGCAATTTTGTTACATCACTTTGCAAAACCTGAGTACGCCACTCAACGTTTCTTAAAGCTATGGATGCAAGCGAACACTCCTGAGAATTTGTTTGATTTGCAGAAGTATTGTCTGCCTGGGTTAACTGGAATTTCCCTGAATATTCAAAGCATTCATAGTTTGC
>CAZKNL010000006.1:12878-25366 GCA_964554155.1 uncultured Pseudomonadales bacterium
TGTCTGCCTGGGTTAACTGGAATTTCCCTGAATATTCAAAGCATTCATAGTTTGCTCCATGGAGTTGATCCGGATAATACCGATGTCTTTCAACTTTACCCAGTAAATCATTACCAAATGCACCAACTTTTAAGAATGGCTCGTTCTATTACCCGGGATCATCACATACAGGTGGTTTTACAACTTGAACACTACGACCAGAAATTAGTTGAGTTTGCCGCAGAGCTTGGTTACAACGCGGTCACTGTACCTGCAAAAGATGTCCATCGTGCACGTCAACATATTATAGAAACTGAGCATCAACAAATTCTTGGGTAAAGCTATGCCAACTATTCAAAATATTGTCGCCCGAGAAATCCTAGATGGACGGGGACAACCAACTATCGAGTGCAGTATCTGGTTAGATAATGGTATCTATGCAGTCACAAGTGCCCCATCTGGAACTTCAGTTGGCAAATACGAAGCACTCGATCTTCGTGATAAAGAACAACGAATGCGCGGGATGGGTGTCACCAAAGCAATCAATAATATTAACACAATCATTACACCTGAACTCAAAGGAAAAGACCCCGTCAACCAGGAAGAAATTGATCAAACAATGATCCAGCTCGATGGCACTGATCGGAGAACCAAGTTGGGAGGCAATGCATTGATTGCAGTTTCCCAGGCAGTCCTTAAAGCTGGAGCGCTTGTTTCTAACATGCCGTTGTATTACTACATTTGGCAAAAGTATCAATGCACCCCTACTTTAAATATTCCTACCTGTATTTACAGCATGATTGATGGTGGCACACATGGTGCGACAAACTTGGACTTCCAAGAGTTCCACATTGTGCCAGCAAGTCATTTAGATTTTATTCAGTCGTTAGAAATGGCATGTTTATTGTTCCAGAAGTTGGAAGAAGTCTTGATCGCCAAAGGTGCGATTCATTCTGTTGGCTTAGATGGAGGATATGCGCCCAACCTGTACAACAATACTGATGCATTTGAAATTTTAATTGAGACAATTAAAAACTCGCCATATACCTACATCCAAGACTTATTTTTTGGCGTTGACGTGGCAGCCGGTGAGTTCTTTAATGCTGGCAAGTATAGTTTAAAAGATAAATCTCAACCGTACTCTTCCAACGATTTGATTGAGTACTACAAAAACATGCGCAAGCTCTACCATGTTTTTGCAATCGAAGATCCTTTCCAAGAGGATGACTGGCAAAGTTGGCGAGCATTAACTGCAGAGTTGGGGGAGACGAGTACTATTATTGGCGATAACCTGCTTGTTGGTAACAAAGTTCGCACCCAAAAAGCAATTCAGGAAAAAGCATGCAATGCCATCTTACTCAAACCAAATCAAGTTGGAACCATCACTGAGACAATTGAAGTAATCAAGTTAGCACAATCAGCGCAGTGGCAGGTAGCTATTTCTCACCGTAGTGGTGAAACAAATGATGACTTTATTGCCGACTTTGCAGTTGGTGTGGGCGCCAACTACGCCAAGTTTGGGCCACCCAATCGGGGCGAACGAATTGCTAAATATAATCGGTTGCTTCAAGTGTATTACGAGTTGTTAAACTTCCAGCAAAGCCAACCACAAACATAAGTGAAGTACCTATGGATTTCCAAAACTTGAATCTCACTCCGATTACTTCAGGGGCGCCGTTTACTACAACGTATCCGCAACAAAAGTACCATGGTCCTCGTCCAGCAGTGTTATTGATTTTAGATGGGTGGGGAATTGGTCCAAACTATGCCGGGAATGCAATTGCTCGCTCGCAAACACCAAACATGGATAGATACTGGGCATCGTTTCCGCACACCCAGTTGTCCGCCAGTGGCCAAGCAGTTGGGCTACCACATGGTGAAGATGGCAACACTGAAACTGGTCACTTAAATATTGGTGCCGGCAGTATTGTCTACCAAGATTTGCCTCGCATTAATATGGCTATTGCCGATGGTTCATTTAACATCACACCAGCATTCTTAAACGCATTTGCGCATGTCAAAAACAACTCCTCATCACTTCACATCATGGGTCTGGTCGGAGCTGGAGGTGTTCACTCTAATATTGAGCATTTGTATGCATTATTAAATTTATGTAAAGTCCAACAAGTTCAGAAAGTATTTATCCATATTTTTACAGATGGTCGTGACTCACCTCCCACTGGGGGCGCAGGGTATGTCCGGAAACTGTTAGAGTTTTGTCAAAAGGTTGGTGTTGGTCAAGTTGCAACAGTGATGGGTCGTTTCTATGCGATGGATCGTGATAAACGCTGGGAGAGAGTTGAGAAAGCATATAACTGTATGACCCTGGGAAATGGCGCCCAAGCCAGCGATCCCATCCAAACAATCGAAGAACAGTACGCAAAAGGCACCACCGATGAGTTCATAGAACCAACCAACATCGTTCAAGCTGATGGGACACTCCCTCTAATTCAAGATAAAGACGCTGTTATTTTTTTCAACTATCGGATCGACCGTCCCCGTGAGTTAACCAAAGCATTTGTCAAACGTGACTTTGAAACAGGCCCAATGTACGAAGGCTTTGATCCTTACGCGGTGAAGTATCAGGGTTCACACTTAAAGACTGCCAAAGGCACACCGATGTTCCAACGGAAGAAAATTTTGAGCAATCTTTATTTTGTAACAATGACCATGTATGAGGACAAGTTACCGGTAGATGTTGCTTTTCCACCACAGTATGTGAGTAACCCTATTTGTAAAGTGTTTGCTCAGGCTGGCTTACATCAACTGAGAATGTCTGAGACCGAAAAAGAACGTTTTGTCACCTACTACATGAATGGGCAAAAAGAGGAAATTTATGCAGGCGAAGATCGGATTATTTTACCCTCCAAAGGAGCAAAGTCGTACGACCAAGTACCTGAAATGAGTGCGCGCGAAATCACTGCCCATATGATTCAACAAATTCGTCTTGATGTCTACGACGTGATTATTTGTAACTTTGCGAATGCAGACATGGTTGGCCATACCGGTAACTTACAAGCATGTATTAAAGGAATCGAAATTCTGGACAGTTGCATTGGCCAAATCGTTCAAGAAGTGGGAAATAAGGGAGGCGTAGTTTTTATCACTGCTGACCATGGTAACGCTGAAGAAATGATTAACATGGCTACCGGTGAAGTTGATACAGAGCACTCTATCTATCCAGTACCATTGATCATCATTAGTAAAAAATACATCGGTCAAAATAGCATGCTACCAAGTGGCATTCTGGCCGACGTGGCTCCAACCATGTTATCAGTAATGGGTCTACCAAAACCAGAAAGCATGACTGGCCGAGCATTGATGTAAGTATGAATGTAGATATGCAAAACGTAGGCACACACAAAACAGGACTTGCGCTTTTTTTTGCTGCCCAGTCAATTGCTGTGATCGGGGCGTCAAATCATCAACAAAAAGTTGGGTACCAAGTTTTAAACAACTTAGTCAAAGCAGCTCGGCCACGCAATCCTTCTGAAGGGATACATCCTCGCAAACTTTATCCTGTTAATCCAACTGCGCAGTCTATTTTGGGACTGAAGTGCTACCCATCAATCACCGAGATTTCCGATTCCATTGAGCTAGTAATTATTGTGACTCCCGTTGGAACAGTTTTGGATATTGTTGAAGAAGTAATTGAGCGGAACCGATTGTTAAGTAGTGAACAAAAAGTTAAAGCTGTAATTATTATTTCTGCTGGTTTTGCTGAGATTGATAGAGAGGGCAAAGTCCTCCAACAGTTAGTCGCTACCCAACTGAAGCAAGCAGATATTCGTTTACTGGGACCAAATACTTTAGGTCTGATTCACACTGGCAAAAAGTTGAATGCTAGCTTTGCCCAACTACATATTCCTGAAGGAAATTTAGCAGTCATCTCCCAATCGGGTGCGATGCTCACCGCATTGTTCAACTCATTGGTTTCCCAACAAGCTGGTATTTCTTTCGCAGTCTCGTTAGGCAATAAAGCTGATCTGAACGAGAATGATTGTCTAGAGTATGCACTTACCGATTCCCAAACTGCGGCAGTGATTATGTATATTGAGTCGTTTTCTGAGTTGCCACGTTTCTTTGAGTTGGTTACTCAACTCCGTCGACAAAAACCAGTCATCATTTTAAAAGGTGGGATGTCAACACGCGGTCAAGTTGCTTCATCCTCTCACACTGCTGCCCTAGCAACGAATCAGACTTTGCTCCAAGCAGCGGCTGATCAATTCGGTTTCACTTTAGTAGAGAACATGGAAGAGTTGATGAATGTCGCCTTTTTCTTAGCGCACCATCACCATTTACCAAGTAATACTATGGTGATCACCAATGCCGGCGGACCAGCTGTCAACACTATTGATGAGCTGACCCACGCTGGGGTTGAGATTGCTCAGTGGTCAAAACCTGCACAAGCAAATATTACCGAGCTCCTTCCTCATCGCAAACCAGTTAACCCACTCGACTTACTCGGTGATGCAGATCCGCTTCAATTTAAACAGGCTATTCAAGTTGCTCAGCGAGATCCTAATATAGAAAGTATGGTGGTCATCATCACTCCACAAGCTGTCACAGATGTGGCTGGAATTGTTGAACAAATTATTGATATTCAAGGGAAAAAGCCTCTTTTTGTGGCCTTAATGGGTGGCGACCAACTTGAACACCAACGAAACATACTCCGGCAACATCAGGTCTTCTGCACCAGCTACCCAAATGACATCGTAGAAATGTTGCATGTCCTGGCGCAAGCAGCCAAAAAGAGTTTCTTGCCATACCAGTACGTCCTGAGTCCAGCACACAACCTTGCTGAGAGCGACCAGCACTCGCGTCTTCAATCTGTTCATCGTCAACTCGCTACGCAACAAGGTATCCATCAATCTTTGCAGATTCAGCCAAATCTTGAAGAAACTTTTGGACTTTTAGCAAAAGCCGGTTTTACTCTTCCCAAGTACTGGGTCATTCGCAAGGATACACTCAAAGAGCTCGAGGAACTCTCCTATCCATTATTTGCTAAAACTGCCAACCTTTCTTTGTTACACAAGAAAAAGTTGGGAGCAGTCTACGGAGTAGTTCACTCTGCAGAAGAAGCCAAACAAGCCTACCAAAAGATGAGTGCATTTGGAAACGAGGTCCTCTTCCAACAAGTGATTGAGATCGAAGACGAACTGTTAGTTGGAGTTGAAAATGACCCTCAATTTGGTTTGTACTTAACCGTTGGTTTAGGTGGTAGTTACACGAACTTGCTAGCCGATCGCGCCTACTGTTTCTTGCCTGCTCCAATCAGTATTATTGAGAAAGTGTGGAAACAGACTAAAGCCGCCCAACTTTTCGCTGACAATACACATCTAACTCAACAGATCCTTATTGAACTTCAGCGTATTCAACAATTTGTGATGCAACACCCCTGGATACGGAGCATCGAGATCAATCCATTAGCAGTCAGTCAAGGTAAACTCTGGGTGGCTGACATTAAACTTCAAGTATAATGGAATAGTTATGTCTTTAAACTGGAAAGTAGCTGGACGAGCAGGCGAAGGAATTGATGTCACTGGAGTGATGTTTGGGAAGTTGTGTCTACGTCATGGGATGAATGCGTTTAGTTACCGTGAGTACCCTTCGTTAATTCGCGGTGGGCACAATACCCATCAAGTTCACGCTGGTTTTGAACCAATTACTTGTCAACGTAAACAGGTCGATTTACTGATTGCACTCAATGAAGAAAGTATTTCCCTGCACCTTGATGAGTTAAATCAGGATTCAGTAGTGCTGTGCGAAGCAGCACAAGATGGCTATGATCTGCAGAAGTACGCCATTTCAGGAGCTAAGTTTTTTGATGTGCCAATGACCAAGATCTCCCGTCAAGAAACCGGTCACTTTCTTTCCCAGAACATTGTTGCTTTAGCTATGAGTGCCTGGATCTTAGGACTTGATCCAGAAGTACTGGTAAAAGTGGTTGAAGATCAATTCAAGTCAAAAGGTGAGAGTGTGATTGAGATGAACTTGCGCGCGCTGCATCAAGGATACGACTACGCAAAGCAACAGCTACCGCAAATCAAAGAAATCGCCCAGAAAAAAACCAACGAACAGATTCTAGTAACTGGAAATCATGCCGTTGCCCTTGGTGCACTGGCCGGGGGTGTCCAGTTCATGAGTGCGTATCCGATGACACCGGCTTCAGAAATTCTGCATACTGTGGCAGCGTTTCAGAGCAAGTACCCAATTGTGGTCAAACACGCAGAGGATGAAATCTCTGCCATGAACCAAGCCATTGGAGCTTCATATGCTGGAGTGAGAGCAATGACCTCCACCGCTACTGGTGGGTACGCATTAATGGTCGAGGCCACTTCTTTAGCAGCCGTGATGGAAACTCCAGTAGTCATTATTGTTGGTCAACGACCAGGCCCAGCTACTGGTCTACCTACCTGGACGTGTCAATCAGATTTGCAGATGATCCTGCATGCTGGACATGGAGAAGTACCGAAGATTGTCTTCACTCCGGCCACTGCTGCCGAGCACTTTGAGTTAACTCGTAAAGCATTTTACTTTGCAGAAAAATTTCACTTAGTTGTGTTTGTCTTATCTGACAAGCTTTCCCTTGAATCGTATATGAGCATGAAACGACCAGATTCGGTATACCATAATGAACGATATAGTTTCGCGACTGACCCATTACCAGAAGATGATAGTTACCGTCGTTATGAAGTGACTGAAGAAGGGTACTCACCACGATCGATTCCTGGTCAACTTCATGGGTTGAGTGTCACAAATAGTTATGAGCATGATCAGTTTGGCTATGCCACTGAAGATGCAACTTTAACCAAAACCATGAACGAAAAACGGCAGCGAAAGCTGCACGCTGTCAAACCTGAGCTGCCTCATCCAGACTTGATCGGACCTGAGCATGCTGAGTTGACATTGGTGAGCTGGGGTTCGACTCGTCTAGTTTTAGAAGAAGTTGTTCGACAAATGCCAGGAAAAGTAAACCTGATCCATTTCTCTTGTGTTTGGCCGTTCCCACACGAGTCTTTCTTTAATCTGGCTCAACATGCTGAAAACTTGGTGATCATTGAAGGCAACACGACTGGCCAAATGGAAAAGTTGATTCGACAAGAAACTGGTATTCAGTTTCACCATCGGATTCATCGATACGATGGGAGACCATTTTACGCTGAAGACGTGACTAAAGAACTGGAGGGGTTATTAGCGTAGAGTAGAAACCATGCCCATTAACCGCCGCCTGCTGACACCAGTTTTCTTAGGGAAGACGCATATGCCGACTATTTTTTCTCGTGATCAACACCAGCCGACACAACCCACGAGTACACCTGCTCAGGTTGTTGACCCAGATCCTGATAAGCATCGCTATATCAACCGTGCATCTTTGGAGTCTCCGTACTTTCCAACTTGGTGCCCTGGCTGCGGCAACTTTGGAGTCTGGACCGCTCTCAAAAATGCGATCAGTGAGCTGCACTACCCAGAAGAAAATCTAGTGATTGTGTATGGTGTTGGTTGTAGTGGTAATATGGCTGATTTTAATCGTGTTTATGGTTTTCACGCTTTGCATGGCCGGGCAATTGCCAATGCAGTGGCCATGAAGATGGTCAATCATAAACTGAAGATCATTGTAGTTGCTGGCGATGGTGATACGTATGGAGAAGGGCTCAATCATTTCATCTCAGCAATGCGTGGCAATCACGACATTACCCTCTTAGTTCATGACAACCAAGTTTATGGTCTCACTACTGGTCAGACTGCCCCGACTACTGATAAAGGCACAAAAACCAAGTCCACTCCGGCTGGTGCACCAGAAGTGCCAATCAACCCAATTGGTTTAGCACTGACTTCTGATGCCACGTTCATTGCTCGCGGTTTTGCCGGAAATATTAAACACTTAACAGAGTTGATCAAGCGAGCAATTCAGCACACTGGCTTTAGTTTAGTGGACATGTTCCAACCTTGTTTTACTTTTAACAAAGTGAACACCTATCACTACTTCAAAGAGCGAGTCTATGATCTTCAAGAGGCTGGCTTCGATGCAAACCATAAAGTGGTTGCTTGGGAAAAGACGTTTGAGCATGACAAACTACCAATTGGTGTTTTTTACGAAGATCCGTACAGCATTCCTTTTCATGGCACGATTAGTCATTTAGAGACTGGACCTTTAGTCAAACAATCCATTCAAGCTATCCAGATGGAACCGGTGTTGGAAGAGTTCTCTTAACTTCAACTTGTCGGTTTTACAAATCCTCCAGGAATTTTGATCTATATTGAATACTTAAGATGCCGTTGCTTGTTCGTGGAAACTTCGGTTAAAGTAAGGGTATTCGGAATATCTTCGCCCGAAACATCCTGAAAGGACTTCATGCCAATTACCCTCTATAAACGACAAAAACAAATTGTCGACTTTCTGTCTCAATACATTCAAAAGAATGGCTACTCACCAACCCTGCAGGAAATTGCCAACTCTTTGGGTGTATCGTCGTTGGCTACTGTGCATGAGCATCTGCAAGCTCTTCAACGCAAAAAAGTGATCAAAAAATTTGAAGGTGCAGTTAGAGGGATTGAGCTACTAGATCGCACCTACTTGCGCATCAATGACAGTGTTGATGTCCCATTTCTGGGTTTTATCGCAGCTGGTTCACCCATTGAACCTCACTCCGATCCAAATGCAATCTTCAAAATTTCACCAGAAATGGTCACAGGCAAACGCCGTTCCTATGTATTACAAGTCAAAGGTCTGTCAATGATCGAAGATCACATTGCTGATGGAGATTTTGTAGTGATCGAAGAAACCAAAGAGGTCCAGAATGGCGATATCGTCGTTGCGCTACTAGATAATGGTTTGGCAACACTGAAACGATTCTACAAAGAAGCCACCCGTATTCGTCTGGAACCAGCTAATTCGAGCATGAGTCCGATTTATGCTACTAACGTTCAAGTGCAGGGGAGAGTGGTGGGGCTAATTCGGAAGTTTGCGAGTTGAGAGACTCTCTTCAATAACTTTGACCAACTCCGGTAATTAGGAACTAGTTGATTTACTCAATTAAATTGGTTAAAGTAATAGAAAATGGTACATTTTATAAATTTTGGGTTAAGTGAAATTTTTAATTAAAGGGAGAAACTATGGTAGAAGAACTAAAGCAAGAAGGAAATACAACACACCAAGAGAAAAAATTAACAAATAACACAAGTGAAATTTTAGCCACGCTTGCTGATGCTTTTGGTGGTTATTCTCAAGTCCCTGACTATGTCAGTGGGAATGGCTATAGCAGGTCAAATTAATAATAATGGCTTAGAGTTCGGTCGGCAACAACTTGATGAGGTAGTTGCTCAAATTTGTAAAAGATGGGAAGACGCGGACCTTAAGCCAGATGAAGTTCGTCAAGAAATTATTCGGGGAATGCAAGAAATGACAAAAGGGTGGACTACAGACAAAGGTAATAAAGCAGTAGAAACTGTTCAGGCTCTTCAAAGCGGAGTCTAAACCTTACCCTTTCTCCACCACATTCATTTTATATGAAAATTTCCGCTCTTCATACTTCTCACAAGAATTGACATAACACCGCAGAACAAACAAGTAGTCACTCAACCGATTAATGTACTGCAAAATGAGTGGTGAGACATTTTCCTTCTCCGAAATTTTTTCTGCGTTGGAGTACTTCACAATTAGCCGCTCAAGCCGTCGACTAACTGTTCGCGCAACATCAATCCAGGCCGCTACTTCGTTTCCACCAGGATAGATAAACTTGGTTGTCCAATCTTCTGTCATCTGTTTTTGTAAATCATCAGAGTTTTTTTCTAACAGAGTTAAGGCTTCTTTTTGTAGCTTAGCTTTTGGTGATTGAGCTAACTCTGCCCCGATATAAAACAAGGTGTCTTGAATGTGATAGAGAAATTCTTTCTGTACTTCAAAATCGTCAGAGAGTCTAGCAATACAGACACCTAACCAACTGTTCAACTCATCTTGGGTTCCCAGTACCTCAAAAATCAACTCATCCTTCGCCAACCGTTGGCCGTTGGCTAAACCACTTGTACCTTTGTCACCAGTTTTGGTTGAGATAGAAATCATATAGGATACGCTAGGTTATACTACGGCGATTATACGTATGAATTACCAAGTTTTGAATACGATTGATTTATTCACTCAACAAAAAGAGGCATGGGAGGCTCTCTTGTGCGATTCCAATTGGTCAACAATTTTTCAACAGCCGAGTATCCAAGAAGCCTGGTGGCTGAGTCATGAGCAACCGGAGCTGGCAGTGTTTACTGTCTATAACGAACAAAAGTTAGTGGGAGTTGTCCCATTGTTTAAAAAAAAGGACGGCCGTACCTTCGAATTTCTAGGAGATGCTGACGTCAGCGATTATCTGGATATTGTCACAACCGCAGAGAACTTCAGCCGAACACTCAAAGCATTCACAGAGTTTCTACAGAGTAATACCGAATGGTCAGCGCTCAAATTAGTCAGCATTCCTGCTGAATCTCCAACCTTACCCGCTCTCCAACAACTTGCTCATCAAAACGGCTGGTTATTTAAACAGACTCAGCAAGATGTTTGCCCAATTATTGAGTTGCCAACAACTTGGGAAGAGTACTTATCTGCAGTTGGCAAGAAACAACGCCATGAGATGACTCGCAAATGGAGGAGACTAGAAGAAGCTGGGAAGGTTGAGTTCCGTATAGTAACGGATATCGAAAAAGAACCAACTGCACTAGAAACATTTTTGACGCTTCATTCTCAATCAAGTACTGAAAAAGCTACCTTTTGGACTCCTGCACATCGGCAATACTTTGAGCTGGTGACCAGAGTTGCAACCCAAAAAGGCTGGCTACGTTTATACTTTCTCGACTTTGATGGTGAACCGGCAGCAACTTTGTGGTGTTTTGATTATCAAGATGGACTATTGTTGTACAACTCTGGCTTTAATGCCGAAAAATTTAGCGGCATGAGCATTGGCAATGTGCTGACCTCCTACTCAATCCAAGACGCGATTAAGCTCGGCAAGAAAAAGTATGACTTTTTGCGTGGAGCTGAAGAATATAAGTTCCGCTATGCGGCTACACCTCACCCTGTGTATGATCTATTGGTACAAAGAGAGAGTGGTTCTTGAGCATCTGCTGGCCGGCTGGAGTTGAGTGAACGAGTTGATAAGCTTCAAAGTGATCAACTGGATCCATCAGTTGTTGTTTTATTGTGTGAAAATCTTGTGAATCGTGAAAATTAAGAGTTTTAAGCTTTATTTCTTTTAAGTCTGTTACATTTACTCTATGAGTAATTGGTTGAGTTTCTGGGAACACATAGCTCCATCTTGATTGATTTACCTTGAAGTGAACATGAAAAAATACTGCCGGTGGGAACTCTGCTTGTTGGACTGCTAACGTGGTGGCTATGGACACCCCACCGTGATCCAAGTGAAAGTACCACCCAGAATGATCAAAGGTGATCACTACATCAGGTTTATAGCTATCAATCAAGTCAATCACGGCACTGCGAAGTTGACCCCAGACTATTTCATTGGTGATTTGACCGTCTTGGAAATGCAGCACTTTATAGTTTTGAACTCCCAAAAACTTCAGTGCATCATCAAGCTCTTGTCTTCGTAACTCTCCTACAGAAGCGAACTTTTCCAAACGAGCTTGAACGTGTTGACTCACTTCACCAGCACCACCATCAGTTACAGTCACCACCAGAATATCTTCACCTGTTTCGGCTAAACGCCTCAATGTCCCAGCACAGGCAACAGTTTCATCATCGGGATGGGCAAAGATAAATAAGTACTTCATGGCTTGAGTGTAGCGAAGTTTTGCAGTTTCACAATCTGCTTTCAGAGAAGAATAAGAATTATTATAAAACTCTTTAGTGAGTTAAGGTAAAATACTCTCCATATGCCTAACTTTTCTAAGTACCGAATTCTGATCTACTCAGAAAATCCAGATAAATTGTTCAAGTTCTACCAAGATGTTCTTGAGTTCAAACTTGAACAAAAGTTAGACATTCCAGGCGACTATGGATATATGTTAAACGTAGTTGGCGACCTTAATATTTGGGTAGGCAAACACTCAGAAATCCACGGCAAAGCCAAGGAAAGTTTTCGTCATTTGTTTAACTTATATCCTAAACAAGGAGTGGAGTATTGGTACAACAAAGTGAAGGATAATCCTGAGGTAACAATTGTGGCCAAGCCATTTTTAGCTCCTTTTTCAACCCCAGAAAATCAAGTTTGGTTCTGCACATTCCTCGATCCTGAAGGGAACTGTTGGCAGTTTGTGGGTAAAAAGTAGTCAGTACTTATCTGGACTAACACGACTCATGAATCCTAAAGCAGTTAAGACTTGTTAAAGGCACCACCCTTTTTCCAGTCCGCTTTCGTCAAGATTGGCGCAAAGGCGTCATCCTCGAGGTCAATCTCCAACGCTTTTAATTCTTGTTCTGAAGGTGGCCGATCCATAAACTCAACATTTTTCAGCTCGCGGACAACTGCCAGGGGAGTTGACTCATTCCCTTCACCCATCTC
>CAZKNL010000007.1:0-23250 GCA_964554155.1 uncultured Pseudomonadales bacterium
CATATCAGAAGTTCAAGTCCCAAGATTTACCAGGAGCACAAAAAGACTTAGAGTCAGTCAAAGCGAAACTCCAAGATATGCGTGGTACGTATAAGCACCTCGAGTTTTATAACTCAATTCCTTTGGTTCATGGGTATTATCAGGATGGGATCCATGCTTTCAACGCAGCTGACGCTGGTACAGAAGCAGGTCTAAAAACCTTGAAGTCTGTCAATCAATACGCTGATGTGTTGGGCTTTAAAGGCGAGGGAACTTTCACTGGTGGTTCTGCTGAAGAACGCTTGAAGTTAATGTTACAAACGCTGTCTAAAATTACTCCAGAACTTGACGCAATTGGGGGAGACTTAAACACTGTTCAAGCGGAAATTAAGCAAATTGACGCCAATCGCTATCCAACTGAGTTTCAAGGCAAACCAATCCGATCGAAAATTGTTGCAGCACAACAATTAAGTGCCGGAGCTGCCCAAGCTTTAACTGAGTTCCGCCCAGTCATCGAGCAAATTCCTTACGCAGCTGGGGCTGATGGCAAACGTAAGAAGTACTTTGTCTTATTCCAAAATGACAATGAGCTGCGGCCAACTGGTGGTTTCTTGACTGCCTACTCTGTGGTTTTTGTTGAAAACGGCAAAGTTACTCCAGAAAAATCTGACGACATTTATGAACTCGATAAAAAATACACCAAGAAACTGCCCATTCCACCAATTCTTGGGAAATACTTAACAACAGAAAAAAAATGGAATCTGCGAGACATGAACATTGATCCTGACTTTAAACAGTCAATGAATCAGTTTTTAACAAACTATAAGGTAGTTCCTGGAGAACCAAGAGATATTGATGGAATTGTGGCGCTCGACACTCAAGTTCTAGTCGACTTATTGAAAGTATTAGGTCCAGTTGATGTTCCTGGATATGGCAAGTTCTCAGCCGAGAATGATTCAACGTGTGACTGTCCACAAATTATTCATGCGTTGTCTGAGATTATCACCCGCCCAACACCATATATTCGTCAAGCCCCTAAGGGCGTCTTAGGTCCAATGATGGGAGCATTATTACAAAAAGCCTACTCAGCTCCCAAAACACAGTGGCCACAACTCTTTGAGATTGCCTGGAAAAACGTCCAAGGTCGTCATGCTCAGTTTTACTTCTTTAACGAGAAGAGCCAAGCAGCTGCTGAGAAAATTGGCGCTGCTGGTCGAATGATTGCTGATCCAAATGCCGAAGACTTCATGGCAGTTGTTGACGCGAACCTGGGTGGTGCTAAGTCGAACTTGTTTATCACCTATGGAGTCAACCAACAAATCAACTCACCCAAAGACGGTAAGCTCGATAAAAAAGTGGAGATTACCTACAAGAACTCCCACCATGCAGATAACTGTAATCTTGAAGCAGGCTTATTGTGCTTGAACGCTCGTTTACGTGACTGGTTCAGACTTTATATACCAAAAGGTGCTCAGTTGAAGAGTTCACAAGGATTCCGCGAAGGAAGTGTCAAGACTTCTGAAGAAGGAGACTTTACTGTGATCGAAGGTGAGTTTTTCCTCGATCCATTGAGTCAAACCAAACTGCAATTGGAGTACACCATTCCATATAAGAATTCGGCAGAGTACAAAGTCAAACTATGGAAGCAAGGTGGCATTGGTCCAGTTCCAGTGACCTTTGACGTGAATGGGAATCAAGAAACAGTCACCATGGACAAGGATCTGGTGTTTACCTCAAAGTTTTAATGCAGAGTTGGACAACCGAAGCTATTGTTTTAAAACGCGTCAGTGTCGGCGAAGCTGATCGAGTGATTACTTTGTTGACTCCAGACTCTGGCAAAATAACCTGTATTGCCAAGGGAATTCGCAAAATGACCTCTTCTCAACGAGCATTTTTGGAACCAGGTAACTTTGTGACTACTCACTTGCGAAACACTTCATCCCTACCAATCATCACTCAGACACAGTTAATGAATCAATTTGCACACACCAAAAAACACTTAAAACGCGTCAAACAACTCTTTGAAGTGTTAGAGTTAGTAGACATCTTGTTTGTAGAAGATGGCGAAGATGAAGATGGCTTCCACATTGTCCAAGAGATCCTAGAACTGTTAAACCAAGAGACTGACCATTTCCGCCACGTTCAAGAGCTTCTTAATACCTTACTTACTCACTTGGGTTATCAAGACGTCCATGACACCCAGTACCACTCGATTATTGAATATGCCACTACCGTAGCTGAACGACCTATCCGGAGTTATCAGTTTTTGAGTGTTCAAGCAAAATAGATGTTCAAATATCGTGTACATGCTTAAATAAGGAAGTCCTATGCAGAATGATCAAAAAAAGAAAATTCTATTGATCTGCGGAGTCATCGCCCTGATGGTAATTACCGCAATTGGAGTAAGTGCGTACTTTTTAACACGGAAAAAGCCAGCAGTGACCCCACCAACACCCGTTGAGGAAAAGAAAAAGAAGAAAGTTGATCAAATCAATACTCTCCCCGTTAGTGATCGACCTTTTATTGAGCTCAAACCAACTGGTACCGGCAAAAATATTTTACTTTCAATTAACGAACTAAAAAAAACTGCCGAGTCAGTTGAGTACGAATTAGAGTATCAAGCTGGTGAGCTCCTGCAAGGTGCCTTTGGCACACTCGAGCTGAGCAGTTTACCTGCAACCAAGGATATTTTATTCGGCAGCTGCAGTGCTGGTGGCGCCTGTACCTATCACCAAAATGTTCAAGGCGGCACACTCGTAACCCGTTTCTCTGGAACCAACTCTTATGCGCTCAAATCAGAGTGGCGGTACATTGAAAACAAAACTCGGGCAAAGTCAGTCGGCTCCAAAGATGCCAAGTTTCAAATTGAAAGTCCAGAAATTGGCAAACAAGCAGTGATTGTGATCTTCAACTCACCCGGATACCCAAATATTCCTCCTGGGACAGTTATCTCTGAAGTGTATAGTTTGACGACTGCAAACCCACTCAAAGGAACTGCCAAAGTGAGTATCCGTGCTAATGAGGAAGTTGCAGATGCAAAAATCGCTGTCTGGAATGGACAAACTTGGAAAACCATGGCCGGTAAAGTTGATGGCAAGTCTGTCAGTGCCGACCTAGAGGTCGGACAAGTGTATATGGTGGTAAAAGAGTAGAGTATCTCTCTGTTACTTAGTTTCACTCACCATGAAATTTTTTCATTCCTGCGTATGTTTCTTTAAAGTAAGCAGTATCTGGATCGTTTGGACGAATACTGAGTGCTTTCTCCATCCAGTACTGTGATGTTGGCCAGTCACCATGGAGATCATAGAGGAGAGACAAGTTATAGGGAGCATAGATCCAGTTTGGATCGAGCTCAATTGCTCGTTTTAACATGTTTGCTCCTTTGTCAAATTGATCTTCAAAGGCTCCATAGATAAAGCCCCGCGAACTTAATGCAGGTGGGTAGTTCGGATCAACTGCTAAGGCTTTGTCGTAGTAAATCTTTTCTTTTTGCCAATCATCGGTTGACATCCGAATCGCAAAACCTTGTTCAAAGAATTGCTTGGCCATCTTAGATCGTTCTTGTGAAGAAAGTGAAAGCGAAGGCGACACTGCAATCGTCGGTGACGGACTAGTGACTACTTTGGGAGGCTCTTTGTTACTTAATGTTTGCCCTTGATCATCCATCAAAATTTGATAAAGTTGTTGGTACTCGGAGATCATCCACCCATAGTCAAAGTGATCGGCATTTGCTAGGTATTCTGGTTCCAACCTTTTAGTTTCACGAGGGAAAGTTTTCACATAGCTAACCATTTCTTTAAGTTGATCTTGAGTCAGAGAAGTTTTGTTAAAGTCCCAGAGTGTAAATTGTTGGTGATCGTTTTGTCGCAAAATAAGCTTTGGATAAAAGGCTTGCTTTTTGTCACTTTTGGCTGAAGCTTTTCCAACCTCGTACGTTAAGATCAATTTTTGAAAAGCAGAGTACGGTGCCTCGCGAACACCTACTTGCCAGAAGTTGTTGATCGTTACCCCAGTAGGCGTAAATCGAGCATAGGTGTTGAGGGCCAACGCATAAGCAAAAACACCCACTGCTCCAACAATTATAAATACCTTAAGTGTAGATTTATAGGATGTCTGCAGTTTTTCTACATCCACATTCCTAAAAACTTCTGATTCCACCTCTTTATATTTCTCTCCAACTTCCCACTCATTACCAGAAAAGACGGTTCGAGTATAGCTGACAGCATAGGCACGTAAATTAGCATAGTCGCGAAAGTTTTTGGGGAAGATCAACTTATAGATTGGATAGTAGATACTCATCGAGATAGGAAAAGAACCAATCATCGCTACTATTCTCCAGAGCCAGGCCCAGTCAGAGTGAACTAGAATCACTTCATGATCAGTGGGATGAAGGAGAAGTAGGCGAACACGATCAACACTAAGGAGTGCGACCAGCATTCCCCCCACAAAAATGCTAACCATTAGAATAATACTGAGCCAATAAAGATAACGGTAGTACCCTGGGAACTGCACTGGCTGCGGATGAGACTTTCGGATGGATGGATCGTGCGGTGGGCGGATGATTCCCGAAACCATCAGGAACTTGTTAACTACATGCATACCACCGGTAATTTGGCGAGTGTTGGTCATAAGGGTTAAAAGGCGAGAGGAACCATCATTCGTTCAGTCTTCAACGTTTTTAAATCTAGAACAACAAAACTGCTTTCTTTATCTGCTTCTTGGGGTAACCACTTGTCTTTGGTAACGGTATTGCCAGGATTAATAAAAAGAGAGTTACCGTGTTTGATCACCCGGTATTCATGATCATGACCACCAATTGCTACATCGAACTCTTGATTTTTAGCTACTTCTTCGGAAATTTCCGAGTAGTGATTCATGAAGATTTTGCGATCTTCTAGCTCGAGCTTCATCAAGCTACCATGGCAAGTAATATTTTTTGATTCTGCTGCTCTGTTTGCAAGTAATCGTTGTTCACCATCATTATTACCAAATATAAAGTGCAGGTGACCAGTGTAATGATCTTGAAAACGAAAAAGAATTCCAGGATTAATTACATCTCCAGCATGAAGTACTACCGGGATGTGCTGTTCATTTAAGTACTCAATCATCCACACAATGGCAGGTGTATTGTCGTGGGTGTCGGAGATGATGGCGATCTTCATGATGGTCCTTTTTAAATGGCTTAGTAAGCAACTTTTATTGTACCAGGCATAACTGTGGTTTTGAGACACTTTTACTGTCAAGGGAAAGTCGTCTTTTATACATCCCATTTAACTTACTTATTAGTCTTGCTTTTTATATCATCTTTAACAGGGTTTCGGATTTAGTTGGTCTTTACACCAAGAGATTTAGATGAAATACTTTTGTACATTCAAGTGGTAAGAAATGGTAAAATGGCTTATAAATGTTTATTGGAAGATACTACCACACCATCGAGGAGAAAGGACGCGTTTCACTACCGAAATCATTCCGTGAACAGGAAAAACAGTGGGTGATCACTCGAGGTTTGGATGGTGGAGTCTTCCTCTTTCCACACGCTACTTTTGAAGAGCAAGTCCAAAAATTGAGTCAGCTTGGATTCACCAAAAAAGTTCATCGTGACTTTGTCCGTTTGCTGACCAATGATGCTGAAGCTGTTGAGGTTGATGACCTCGGCAGAATCACAGTTCCCGACTATTTGCGAGCACCTGCCCAGCTCACAAAGAAGATCGTAATTGTCGGCAGCTTTGAACGGGTTGAGATTTGGGACGTCGACAGATACCACACCTATCTCGATACCGTTGCCTCTCAAGCAGAAGCAATTGCCGAGCAAGTTGAAAGCAGACCATGACAAATCAAGAACATCTGAGCGTCTTCAAGCTTGAAGCGGTTGAAGCGTTGCGAGTTCAACCAGGAAACTGGTACATCGACGCCACATTTGGCCGAGGTGGCCACACGCGCACCATCTTAGAACGCGGAGGCAAAGTGATTGCCCTCGATTGTGATCAAGATGCAATTGAGTTTGGTCAGATTAATTTCTGTCAAGAAATAGAGAGTGGAAAATTGCTACTGATCAATCAAAACTTTGACCGTTTAGCTACTGTTTGGCAAACACTGCACAACCAAGAAGGTATTCCCGCAGTATCCGGAGTCTTATTTGATTTCGGCATCAGCAGTCCACAACTTACAGATGCACAGCGTGGCTTTAGCTTCCAATCAAATGGTCCACTCGATATGCGCATGGACAAACGACTAGGAGTTCAAGCAAAAGATCTCTTAGCAATCTTGCCAGAAAAACAACTGGCCGAGCTTTTTTGGACGTATGGAGGAGAAGAACAGAGTAGAAAAATTGCTCGTCAATTGGTGCAACAACGACAAGAAACACCATTTACGACAACACAACAACTCGCGTACTTCATCGCCAGAATTAAACCAAAAACTGGCCATCTCCATCCAGCCACCAAAGTCTTTCAAGCACTGCGGATTGCAGTCAATAGCGAGCTCGACAGTATCACGCAAGCCCTGCCCCAAAGTCTTGAAGTTATCCAACCAGGTGGGCATGTTGTCACGATTAGCTTTCATGAAGGGGAAGACCGAATTGCTAAGAGAACTTTCCTTGATTGGCAGCAAAAAGGCTACGGAGAAATTTTGACCAAAAAAGCCGTCCAACCCACAGAAACTGAACTTACAAAAAATCCACGATCGCGTAGTGCGCGTCTGCGGATTTTCGAAAAAAATTGAGATGAACAATAAATATTTTGCGTACTATCTTTTCCTGGCTCTCTGCACTTTTGGGGTAGCTCTCCATACGGTGTTTATTGGCAGTAACAACGTAGACTATGGCAAACGCGTCTCTCACTTAGAACAACAAAAACAACAACTCGTGGCAAAAAATCAACAGATTCAACAACAAACTGTACAAATGCTGGCCATGTCCCAGTTGAATACAGATGCCCAATACCTTGGTTTCGTTCCTATTCAGCGCATTGTCCGGGTTGACACTGCTACGGTAGTGGCTTCAAGATAATCACCATGGCCCGAATATTTGATTACCAACTCACAGCTTCCGGAGCTGGTACGTCCCGACGCCAGCAACAACCATCCCGCCAAATTCCCGAGAAAAAATCTTTTTTTCGTTCGACGTTTATTTTGGCTCTGTTATATCTATTGATGATGGGAGTGACCGTTCGCTTATTTTACTGGCAGATTGTTCACCGAACTCGTTTGCAAGAAGAAGCAGCAAATCAATATCAGCGAACAATCACTCATATTGGGCAGCGTGGCAAAATTTTAACTAGTGACGGATATATCTTGGCAACAAATAGTCCTGTCTACCGTTTGTTTGCTCAACCACACCTGATGAAGAAAACTCCACTTGAAATCAGCCAAACACTAGCACCTTTATTGGTAGATATCACGCCAGAAGTAGCTACCCAGCCAGCACTTTTGACTCAACAACGAGAACAACTCAAAAGTTCAATCTTAGAACGGCTTAACGTCCCAGATCGGAAGTGGATCGCCTTAAAACAGCGGGTAAGTGATAACCAGAAACAGCTGATTGACGACTTGAAGATTGAGGGCATTGGCTTTGAAGAGTACTTTGTGCGTGACTATCCAGAGGCATCTACAGCTGCCCATGTTCTCGGGTTTGTTGGTAAAAATCAGGCAGGGGAAGATCAGGGATACTTTGGAGTTGAGGGTGCATTAGATAAAGAACTCCGCGGCCAAGCAGAAAAACAAACATTTAATAAAGATGCATTAGGCTTTCATCTTTTCTTTGACCAGCTCGAAGATGCACCAGTCACCGATGGTCGAGATGTAGTTTTAACCATCCGCCGAGATATTCAACACACTGTTGAAGAAAGCTTAAAAACCGGGATCGAAAAATATGGAGCAGTTGAAGGAGAAGTGATTGTGATGGAACCACAAACTGGTAAGATCCTGGCTTTAGCAGCATACCCGAACTACGAACCAGAATTTTTCTATAAATATCCGCCAGAAACACATAAAAACCCTTTAGTTACTGACCTGTACGAACCTGGTTCAACATTTAAAGTGCTGACTGTTTCTGCTGGCCTCGATACCAATTCTGTAACAGAAGATACACAGTGTACCCAATGTGACCACGCGCGCAAAATAAATCAGTACACCATTAAAACCTGGAATGACAAATACAACCCTAACATCAGTGTTAAAGATGCATTGGCCAAGTCAGATAATACAGCCATGATTTTCGTGGCTGAAATTTTGGGTGAACAGAGGTTTGTTGACTACATCAAAAAGTTTGGAATCGGGGAAGCAACTCATGTCGAGTTACAAGAAGATGCACCGACACCAGTTCGAAAAGACTGGAAGTTCATTGATCTTGCTACTAGTTCTTTTGGTCAGGGCATTGCTACTACCGGTTTACAAATGACCCGAGCTGTTGCCGCAATCGCTAACCAAGGAAAAATGATGCGCCCAACAATCATCGAAAAAATATTTGATCATCAACAAAATAAAGAAATTCTTGTTCAACCTGTTGAAGAACGACAAGTCATTACCCCAGAAACAGCGCAGCGAGTCGCAGCGATGATGGAGTACGCTGCCACTCAGGGAGAAGCAAAGTGGACCCGATCAAAAACCCACTCAGTAGCTGGCAAAACTGGGACTGCCCAAATTCCAATTGCTGGTCACTATGATAGCCAAAAAACAATCGCTAGCTTTATTGGTTTTTCACCAGTAAAAAACCCTAGGTTTGTAATGCTTGTTAAACTTCGTGAACCACAAAGCTCACCGTGGGCTGCTGAGACTGCTGCTCCGCTCTGGTACGCCGTCGCCAATAAGCTCTATTTACTGCTTAATATTCCCCCTGATCTCCAGGAGTGAGTCTAGGTTATAATTCTTTACCAGAACTCTATGCTGACACCTCGACTAATCATCTATAAAGGCAAGCGTTTTTTTCATTTTGTTAAGACCGGTCTGTTACGAGGTTTACCAGCTCAATTTAAGTATAGCTTTCCAGCAAATAAGTTGAAGATTATTGCCATTACCGGTACGGATGGCAAAACCACCTCTTCAACACTGATGTATCACGTCTTGAAAGCAGCCGCTAAAAAAGTGGCTTTGCTCTCAACTGTGGCTGCGTATATTGGAGATGAAGAAATCGATACTGGATTTCACGTGACTACGCCAGATGCTGGAGAAATCCAACGTTTTCTCGATAAAATGGTTAAACTGGGTGTTGAGTACCTGGTTTTAGAAGCCACTTCACATGGTTTGTATCAACATCGATTGTGGGGGTTACATCCATACATTGCTGGTTTTACTAATATTACGCACGAACACTTGGATTACCATGTCACCTATAGCGAGTATGTAACTGCCAAAGCGCTGTTAGCCAAAGCTGCTCAAAAAATTGTACTCAACGCCGATGATTTGACTTCCTATCGAGAGCTGAAAAAGCAACTCAGCGAACGAGTCGATGATATCTTGAGCTACTCTGCAGCAGATCATCTTCCACTAAAAGTAACTCAAGCAATTACAGAACGTTTCCCGCAGTTATTCAATCAAATGAATGCTCGATTAGTTTATACAATTAGCCAATTGCTTGGGATGAGCAACCAAGATTACATCACTGGTCTCAAAGAGTTCCCAGGAATACCAGGACGGATGCAAGCAGTTGGTAAAGCCAAGAATATTGAAGTCATCGTTGACTTCGCCCATACTCCAAATGGACTGTCTGCAGCCCTGCAATCGTTGAGAAAACAGTTGAAAGATCAAAAATCCAAAGGAAAGTTAATTGCTGTACTTGGGTGTGCAGGACTTCGCGATGTCCAAAAAAGACCAATGATGGGCAAAACAGCAGTTGAGCTAGCTGATCTGGCTGTTTTCACAGCTGAAGATCCACGGACTGAAGATGTTTGGTCAATTATTCGTCAAATGAAGCAGGATCTTGATCATAAACATTCAAAAGTGGTCTCAATCGCTGACCGAAAAGCCGCAATTTATTTTGCTATCCAAAAATTGGCTAAACCAGGTGACGTAGTTGGTATTTTTGGCAAAGGTCACGAAAAAAGTATGGCTTATGGCAAGATCGAGTATCCCTGGAGTGACACAACCGTGGCCCAAGAAACATTGTCTGAAATTGGAACGATGTCCCCATCAGGGATGACACTTCGGGTAAAACATTTAACCCTCGATGTCAAAGGAGAAAAAGATGTTTGAGACAAGAGTAGCAGTAATTGGTGGTGGCACAGGTACCTTTCCGGTTATTTCTGCCTTTAAACAAGAACCAGTGAATATCACTAGTATTATTTCTGTTGCTGATTCGGGTGGATCAACTGGCAGAATTCGAGATGAATTTGGCTTTCAACCAGTGGGTGATCTTCGGCAAGCGCTCGCTGCGCTCGCGCAATCCGACGGCGAAGAATGGATTCGCAAAATTCTGCTCTATCGGTTTACTCGTGGAGACGGATTAAAGGGTCATAACTTGGGTAACTTAATTTTAACTGCCCTCCAAGATATGACTGGTGACACAACAAAGGCCTTAGAAATTGCTGAAAAAGTTTTCCGACTTGAGGGGGAAGTAGTGCCAGCCACCCCTGATAATGTCCAACTAGAAATTCACTACGCTGATGGCAGCGTAGCAGTTGGTGAACATACTCTCGATCAAGATGTTCAAGAAGCCCAGAAAATTGTCAACGTCCGGCTCGTCCCCAACGCAGCCCTCAGCCCCAAAGCCAATCAAGCAATTCAAGATGCCAAGTTGATTGTGATTGGTCCTGGAGATTACTATGCCAGCATTATGGCTGCTCTCCTCCCTGAGGGAATGAAAGAAGCTTTCCGCCAAACTTCGGCCAAAGTAGTCTACATGGTTAACTTAATGACTCGTCTGACTCAAACTCAGCAAATGACTGCCCGGCAACATCTCGAAGGAATTGAACACGTCATTGGGCAACCTGTTGACTGGGTAGTTGTCAATACTGGTGCAGTTCCCACTGAGGTTTTACAAGCTTATGCTTCTCATAATGAGTTCCCAGTTAAAGATGACTTGGGTGACTCACCAAAAATCATTCGGGCTGACCTAATTTCCCAAGAAATGCACCGCAGCGTAGCGATTGATACTGCCCATCGTTCCTTACTTCGTCATGACATAGAAAAAGTTCGCAAAGTTTTAGCCCAACTTTTACAATCAAAGTAATGAATGCAAAGATACTCCAATACCAGCATTTTTACTTGGTGGGTATCAAAGGCGTGGCATTGACGGCCTTAGCCCAATGTCTCCTCGATGCTGGCAAGTCAGTCCGTGGTTCTGATGTTGCTGAAAAGTTTGTTACCCAAAAGATTCTTGAGGACCGGGGGATTCAGATCGATTTGTCTTTCGAAACACCCCTGCCAAGCGAAACTGATTGTCTCATCTATACCGCTGCTCATAACGCCCAGCAAAATCTTCAAGTTCAAGCTGCAATCACCAACAACATAGCTGTCTATTCTCATGCTGAGGCACTTGGTCAACTTTTTAACCTGAATCAAGGCATTGCCGTCTGTGGTGTCGGTGGTAAATCAACTACTTCGGCAATGATTACCTGGATTTTGCAGAAACTTGGCTTTGCCCCAAACTTTGCCATTGGTGTCGGTGACATTCCTGGACTAGGTAAAACTGGGCAATGGAGAAGTACTGCGAAGTACTTTGTTACTGAGGCGGATGAGTATGTGACTGATCCAAGTGCTCCGAGCAGAGGGGAAGAAATTACCCCCCGTTTTTCTTTTCTCAATCCTTTTTTGACAGTCTGCACGAATCTGTTGCATGACCACCCTGATGTTTATCCTGACTTTGCCGCTACTAAAAAATACTTTAATCGTTTTTTTCGCCAAATCCAAACTGGTGGATTTTTAATTGCCCATACTGCAGATCGAGCTATTCATACAGAGTTGGCCCAAGAACGACACCCTGATTCTATCCAACTGGTTTGGTTCGGTGAACACCAAACAGCAGCAGAGCAGCCAGAGACAAACTCTTCTGACCCAATTTTTTTACTCCTTCCTCAAACCTATACTGCTGAAGACGGTCAAACCAGTTGTCGATTACAACTCCCACACCTCCGCGAAGAATTGACGCTGACCCTTCAACTACCAGGAATGTATAACTTGCGAAATGCAGCGGCCGCGGTTGCTGCCTGTTGGTGTCTGGGGGTACGGGCTGAAGAGGCAGTTACTGCTTTGAAAGACTTCCGGTCAACCTTACGTCGGTGTCAGTTTATCGGTCAAAAAAATGGTATTCGTTACTATGATGACTACGGCCACCATCCCAATGAAGTCGCCAATGTTATTCATGCCTATCGCGAATGGTTCCCCAAGCGTCGACTCATTGTCGGCTTCCAGTCACACACATTTACACGCACAAAACAATTTTTCACAGAGTTCGTCCAGGCTTTCGCGGAAGCCAGTGAAGTGGTAATGATTGATATTTTCCCGTCCGCTCGGGAAGCATACGACTCAAGTGTCAGCAGTGATCAGCTCTGCCAGGCAATTGAAAAAACCTATCCCAAAATTCCGGCTCATAACTTGAAAACGTTAGCTGAGTTAGCCAACTACTGCCACAGTACTCTCAAGCCAGGTGATGTCTTTATCACGATTGGGGCAGGGGATATTTACCAAGTTCATGACTTGATTTGATAACCATGAGACAATCATCACCATGACTGCAGTTCAAAGACTGATCCAAGAACAGTTCGCTTATTTCTCACCGAAACTTGATGAACCACTTGCTCCATTAACATACTTTAAAATCGGTGGTCCAGCTGAAGTCTTACTTGATCTTGTTACCCGAGATCAAATCGTTGAAGTTGGTCAATTCTGCCACCACAATCAGATTAAATTAACAATTTTGGGGGGAGCGAGTAATGTGATCGTCTCTAGCCAAGGAATCAGCGGCGTAGTCATCAGAACTCTCAACGAGGAGTATCAAGTGCTGCCAGAAAAAGCGGAGCAGAAGCAACTGATTCGAGTCGGAGTTGGCTATAAAACTGGGCTATTTGTGCGTAAAACCATTGATGATGGTTTTGCCGGCTTAGAGTACTTTTTAGGGGTTCCTGGAAGGATCGGCGGCGCCATTTATAACAACGCTCATTATTTATCTGACTTAATCGGTACACATATTCATCGAGTAGAAGTGTTGCGTCCAGATGGAAAAACTGCTTGGCTGGACCAAGCAGAGTGTCAGTTTAGCTACGACCACTCAATCTTCCAAACATCTCGAGACATCTTACTCCAGGTAGACTTCAGTTTAGCTGGTGGGAATAAAGAGCACTCGATGGAACTGGTCAAAGAAGCCACCATGTACCGAGCAGAAACTCAACCATTAGGAGAACCTAGTTCGGGCTGCTACTTCCGGAATGTTGCCAATACCGAACTCCTTAAAACAAATTTCCCTCAATACGCAAAAGAACGTGAATGCCCCTCAGCCTTTTTAATTGATCAAGCAGGACTCAAAGGTACACGAGTTGGTGATGTCGAGGTGAGTTCCAAACATGCCGCCTTCTTTATTAATGTCGGTCAAGGCACCAGTGATCAAGTTCGCGAGTTAGCCGCTCTGGTCAAGAAAAAAGTTCAACAGCAGTTTGGAGTAGAATTACGCGAAGAAGTATTCTTTTTGGAATAAATAGCTATGTCTAGCTTTATTATCACTGGTGGGAAACCTTTGTATGGAAGTGTTCGAGTCGGCGGCGCCAAAAATGCTTCCTATAAATTAATGTTGGCTGCCTTATTAGCAGACACACCTTCCAGAATCTTGAACTTTAGCCATATTAGTGATGTTGAGTTAGTTGCCAAACTGATCAACAATCTTGGCGCTAAGGCACATCAAGTGGGCGAACGAGCATATATGATTGACCCAACTGGTCTAAACATAGATGAGATTGATTCAGAGAGCGGTGAAGTATCACGAGCTTCTACTTTATTTATTCCGGCATTACTCACTAAGTTCGGGCGCGCAGTCGTACCATTTCCTGGCGGCGACAAAATTGGCAAACGACCTCTTGATCGCCACTTTGATGGCTTGCAAGCCTTAGGTGCCCAAATCGAGATGACAAATAACAAAATTATTGTGACTGCTCAAAAATTGATTGGCACCAAATACCGTTTTCACAAGAGCACCCATACTGGCACGGAAACCTTAATCATGGCCGCGGTCAAAGCAACAGGCACTACTATTTTAGAAAATGCGGCGTTGGAAACAGAGATTGATGACTTAATTGTATTTCTGAATAGCATGGGAGCCAAGATCACTCGCAAACCAGACCGAGTAATTGAAGTTATCGGTGTCCCACATCTCTATGGCGCAATTCATCGGATCATGCCTGATCATAATCAAATTGTTTCTTTTGCTTGCGCAGCATTGGGTACTAAAGGTGATGTGATTGTCGAAAATGCGCGACCAAGTGATTTTATGACTTTCTTAGAAAAGTTAGATGCGATTGGGGGCGGGTATGAAGTTGGTCAATTTGGAGTTCGTTTTTTCTACAAACAGCCACTCCAAGCAATTGATATCAGTACTGGCGTACATCCTGGATTTAAAACCGATTGGCAGCCTTTATGGGTAACACTGATGACTCAAGCAGAAGGAATCAGTACTGTCCACGAAACGGTTTCTGAAAATCGTTTTCAATACGTCGACTCACTCAACTCAATGGGCGCCAAGATTGAGCTTTTTAACCCACCGGTTGATCATCCCGATCAAGTCTACAACTTTAATCTAGATAGCGACCAACCAGAAAGCTTTCATGCAGCTCAAATCACTGGACCCACCCCATTGCATGGCGGCGAGTTCACTGTCAAAGACCTACGGCATGGAGCAACCCTGATGGTTGCTGGCCTTATTGCAGAAGGCACCACAATCCTTCATGATGAGCACGAACAGATTGATCGGGGGTATGAAACTTTAGAGCAAACTTTCCAAGCTCTCGGCGCTACAATTAGACAGCAGTAACTATGCAATCAATAGTCTTTATTTTAGGCTTATTAATTTTTTCTTTCATTGTGACGAGTATCTTGATTGTGCCGTTTATTAATATGTTGTATACGATGCGTTTTCGCCGGGCAAAACAGAAAACCATGGATGCTTTTGGTCAGCACACACCCATTTTTGATCAGTTTCATAATGTCAAAGCTGGCGTACCAGTTGGTGGAGGACTATTGATTATCTTAGTTGTCAGTCTGTTATTTATTTTTCTTTTCCCATTAGTTCGTCACTTTGGTATCCCTGTGACAGGGAACTACAACATTACTGCTGAAGTAAATATTTTGTTTTTTACTTTTCTTTCTTTTGGATTACTGGGACTTTATGACGACGTCAAGAAATTTTTTCAGTTTAAAAAGGAAACGTTCTTTGGGTTGAGAATGAAACACAAGATGATTTTACAAATTCTTTTGTCAGCAGTTATTGCTGGAATGTTGTACTACCAACTCGGCATTTCCTTTTTAAACATTCCTTTTGTGGGCACTTTTCATCTGGGATGGGTATATATTCCTTTTGCCACCTTTGTGATTGTGGCATTTACCAATGCGGTCAATATCACTGATGGTCTCGACGGATTAGCCGCCGGTATTCTGATGATTTCTTTGTTTGGCTTGTGGTACTTATCTTCTAAAATTCTGGATATCCCAGTATCAATGCTCCTCGCACTGTGGTTAGGTTCGATTATTTCTTTTTTGTACTTCAATATTTTCCCGGCTAGATTATTCATGGGTGATGTTGGTGCACTTGCATTTGGGGCGACGTTAGCAGTAGTAGGTTTATTACTTGGAAAAGTGATTGCATTACTGGTGATTGGCTTCTTGTTTGTTTTTGAGATTTCTACTACTAGTGCCCAGCTTCTTTCAAGGAAATTTCGGCATAAAAGAATCTTCCGTGTTTCACCATTTCATCTTTGGCTCCAGTATCACGGCTGGGAAGAACCCAAAATCGTCCAACGAGCCTGGTTAGTCCAAATTATGTTGACCTTGTTCGGAGTATGGTTAGCAATGTTATGATCTTGACATGCTAAGTCTCGCCGATCTCCGCCTCCGGCACCCGCGTTTTTTCTTTGACCAAGTTGATGTCCAGATTAAAAACCAGACTTTACTCCTCCTATTGTCGTATCATTTTGAAAATGGGCCAGCATTTACTACCTCATATCATTTCCCAGATTTTTCAGAGGAAAAGCTGGCTACAAAAGATCAGACACTCATCCGCTATTGGGCAGCTCAGATTGGGATGGTTGATGGCTTTTCCTATTGGAAAGCCGCCTGTTCTGCTGAATGGGTCATTAGGGTTCCTGGTATCTCGACAGAGCAACTCTCGTTTTGGACAAACTTACTTCATAAAGGTATGAGTGAGTTTTTTTTTATTAATCAAATCGATGGCTGGCAAGAGCACTTTCTGCAGTTCAAGATTGAAAACCAAGATAATTCTCCCCAAACTTCTGATGAAATCCTTATTGATCAACACACCCACCAAAAACGACTCCTGATTCCTGTCGGCGGTGGCAAAGACTCAATCGTGACTAGCGAGCTGCTTCGACAAACAGAATTACCTATCACTACTTTGTCGATCAACTCATATCCCAGAACTGAAGAAGTCCTGAATGTTTTCTGGCACAACTCAGCTGCACCAAGAAGTCATATCACTGTGGAACGCCAACTTGATAAGCAGTTATTTGCTTTGAAGAATCAAGGATACTTAAACGGTCACACCCCTTTTTCCGCAGCCGTCGCATTTGTGACTACGTTGACTGCCTACTTATATGACTATCGCTATGTTCCAGTTTCCAACGAATGGAGTGCCAATGAAGGCAATACCGTTTTCTTAGGCCAATCAATTAATCATCAATATACAAAAACCGTTGAGTTTGAAGGAATGTTTCGCAAATATCAGCAGAAGTATTTATCAAGCACGACCGAATACTTTAGTTTTTTACGTCCTCTCCATGAGATTCAAATTACTGAACTGTTTACTCAATATCCACAGTACTGGCCAGTTTTTCTCAGTTGTAATCGTGGCCAGAAAAAAGGAATTTGGTGTGGAGAATGTCCAAAGTGTTTGTTCGTAGCAGTCATGTTATCGGCCTTTTTATCAGTTGCAGAAATTAATACAATTTTCAACAAGGATATCTTGAATGATCAAGAACTGTTGCCTATCTTTGATCAACTGATTGGCTTTTCAGAAGTGAAGTCTTTGGAATGCGTTGGTACCCGAGAGGAAACACGGGCAGCAGTCACTTTAGCAGTTAGGCGATTAGATCCACTTCCTCTTTTGCTTGGGTACGGCTGGGATCGTCTCTTAAAGGAAGGGAATTCTCAACAAAACTTAGATCAATCAGCAAAGGCACTCTTAGATAAACTCGCGCCAACTCACTTTCTTCCAGAAGAATTTTTTAAGATACTCAGAAACAGATTAACTACTATTCAAGGCAGTCATGAGTAGATTACGCAATCACCTTTCCCAAAAGTATCAAGATGCCAAGATTTTGATTCTGGGTTGGGGCAGAGAAGGACAAAGTAGCTATGCCATGTTGCGACAATGTTGTCCGGAAGCCCAAGTACAGGTGAGTGACCAGAGCGAGAAACTCTTGGCCGAATGGCAAGACCAACACCACCAAACACTAGACATAGCTCCCTATCTCAAAGACTTATCTTCTTTTGACGTGATTTTTAAAACACCTGGTATTCCTACTGGCTTACCAGAACTCCAAAGTTACCGCGAAAACGGTGGTAAATTGACTTGCCAACTTAACGAGTTCCTGACAATTTATCGCCAACAAACAATCGGCGTCACCGGCACCAAAGGCAAAAGTACTACTGCAAGTTTAATCACACACATCTGTAGAAAATCAGCGCAGTCAGTTGTTTTTGCTGGAAACATCGGCACACCTGTCTTTGAGATCGACAAAGATCTTTCTCCGGGCACTTTGATCGTGGTGGAGATGTCCAGCTACCAACTGGAAACTGTGACTGTCAGTCCACACATTGCAGTCTGGCTGAACATTTTCCCAGAGCATTTAAACTATCATCAAAACTTAGGCAACTATATTCATGCGAAAGCAAACATCACTCAATTTCAGACTGCCGAAGATGTGTTCATTTACAACCAAGATGTAGAGGAAATTACCCGGATCGCCAAACAAAGTCGAGCACAGCTTCAACCATTTTCTTATCGTCAGAAACTTGTTTATCCAAAAGAAGCTCGAGCTGTTTTGGACTCACTCACAGAAGTTACGCTGCCACCAACAATTAAGAAGTGGAATCTATTACCAGCTATTTTGGCAGCTACCACAGTTGGTCTGAGCGCTGAGCAAATTATCAAAAGTTTACCCTCTTTCCAAACCCTCTCTCATCGTTTAGAGACTGTGGGTGTGTATCGTGATATTACTTGGATCGACGATCTCTTAGCTACCATTCCCGAGGCAACCATTGCTGCACTAGAAGCATTACCACGGGTTGATGTTCTACTCCTTGGTGGATATGACCGAGGCATTTCTTTCGATAAAATTGTTGATATTTGTATCGAAAAAAAAGTCCCTGCAATTGGTTTTTTCAAACCCTCTGGGCAAACAATGTATGAGCTACTTCAACAGAAATACCCCAAAGAGGAATGGCCAGTCATGAAAATCGTAGAAAACATGGAAGAGGCAGTCCGATTTGGTTACCAACACGCTAAACCAGGTGGAACAGTCTTACTCTCACCATCTTCACCCAGCTTTGGTCAGTTTCGTGACTACCGAGATAAATCAGCCCAATTTCACAGTTGGATTGAAAAACTGGCCAAAGAAATAACCATCTAGAATGAAAGTACGCAGACCTACCTTAACCACTGAAGCTCGTTTATTTGTTCTGACCTGCATCTTGTGTGTCTTGGGAGTGTTATTTGTTTTTGAGGCATCGGTGTCCGAGGCGTTCACCGCATTTGGGAACCAGTTTTACTTCGTCAGACAACAAGCACTTTCTTTCGTCGTTGGGCTACTCGGATTAGGGGCAGGAATTATCATCCCCACTTCCTTCTGGAAAAAAATTTCACCGATTATGTACGTGGTCAGTTTAGTCCTGTTGGTACTTGTCTTCATTCCTCATATTGGTTCTGAAGTGAATGGGGCACGGCGTTGGATGACGCTGCTGGGGTTTAACTTTCAACCAGTTGAAGTTACTAAGTTTGCCATGATTATTTTCTTTGCCAACTGGATGGAGAAGCATCAAAAACTGCCCCCATTTTTGTTATTAACTGCTCTCCCAGTAGCATTATTATTTCTGCAACCAGATATGGGCTCAGCGCTGATTGTTATTTCAATTGCATTCGGTGTTTACTTTTTGGCTGGTGCACCGTGGAAAACTTTTTTTACAACTGCAGGAATAGGGTTGCTGCTACTTCTTGTGCTGATTATTGTTTCACCATATCGCTTACGGCGAGTCACTACTTTTATTGATCCTGAATCAGATCCGTTAGGTGCCAGTTTTCATATTCGTCAAATTGTGATCGCCTTAGGAAATGGTGGGTTACTCGGACAAGGAATTGGGAACTCACGACAAAGATTTTCCTACATTCCTGAAGCAAGTACCGACTCTATTTTTTCAATTATTGCTGAGGAAGTTGGGTTTGTTGGATGCGTTACAATTATTTTACTATTTGCTTTGTTTTTACGGTTGATTCACCAAATCTGTGCCAAAGTCCCAGTGGGGAGCTATGACTATTTATTGGCACACGGAATTTTGATTTGGTTAGGTGTCCAAATTATTTTGAACTTATCTGCAGTGGTTGCTTTGGTTCCATTGACTGGAGTCCCCTTACCATTTTTCTCGTATGGGGGGACTTCATTGGTAATGGTATTATCGGTTATCGGCATCTTGATTGGAATTGGCCGAAGATACTCAAAAAGATGAGGTGTTTGAAATGAGGTACTTAACTCTATGAAGATCTTGATTTCTGGTGGTCACTTAACCCCCGCCTTAGCGGTGATTGATTATGCCCAAAAACATTTTCCCGAAGACCAGTTTGTGTTTGTTGGTCGAGTCTACTCTCAACCGAGTTTAAAGCAACGCAGTTGGGAAAAACCAGAAGTCGAGAAACGGAATGTTCCTTTTGTTGCGTTTTCCGCGCCAAAACTTGAAGGTCAACCATTTTGGAGACTGCCAGTTATTTTTTGGCAGTTGTTTCGTGCAACTCTTGATGCACTTAAAATTTTCAGACGTTATAGACCAAACGTTTTTGTCAGCTTCGGCGGCTTTCTGGCTCTGCCACTGGCAATTGCTGCCAAACTCCGAGGCATCCCAATCCTTACCCATGAACAAACTCGGACCGTAGGTGTTGCCAATCAATGGATTGCTCGTTTAGCCACTACTATCGCAGTGGCTTTTCCAGAAACGCAAACAGTCTTTCCTTCCAGGAAGGTATATGTCACTGGCAACCCTGTTCGACCAACTCTTTTCCATCGACATACATTAACTCCCAGTTGGCTGCCTTCCCATTTGCCAGAAAAATCATTACTCTATATCACTGGTGGAAATCAAGGATCTCAGTTCATCAATATTCTGGTTCAAGCGGGACTGGAACGAATATTGGAAAATTGGTGGGTTATTCACCAATGTGGAAACCCTACTACTTTAATGAACTACCAAAAAATCCTGGAAAAAAGCAGGCAGCGTTTACCTGATCGATTACAAGCTGAGTACTTTATTTGCGAGTGGATTACAGAGGAAGAGTTGTCGTGGATTTACAAACATGCAGATGGTGTGCTCGCACGTTCAGGGGCAAACACAGTTACCGAGTTAATGGCAACCGGATTACCAGCACTTTTTATTCCACTGCCTCAAGCGCGTTCTGATGAACAACAACTCAACGCCGAGGTCATGGCAAATGCTGGAGCCGCTGTCATCCTTTCCCAAAAAGACGCTTCTGTCGAAACATTTCTCAAATCGCTGCAACTTTTCAAGAAAAAACTGCGGACACTGACTCGTCATGCCCAGGAACTTCAGGAAAACTTTCCGACCAACGCGACCGAACAGCTCTACCAACTTATCCACCAGCTGGTGAAAAACTAGCGTACACTCAACTTGATGAAACCTGATTGGCACCCAAAACTTGGCTGGCACCCACTTTTATCTTTTGGGGTGTTGGTTGGAGTGGTAGGAGGTATCTTTGGGCTCTATCAATCAAAAATTTTCACCGTCAAACATATTATCTGTAAAACTGATCAGGGGAACTGCCCAGATTATGTGCAGGCTGAACTAGAGACTACACTTGGTCAGTCGTTGTTCTTCACTGATTTTTATAAAATGGGTGAAAATATTACTCGGTTAGCACCTTTTTTAGCCCGATTTGAGATTAACAAGAAATTTCCAGATACGGTCAACATTACTTTTTTTGCGGCTCAACCAAGCTACGTATATATAGAAAAAAATGGTCAAAGCTGGATTATTGATCAAGCTGGGTATGTGATTGCTTTAGCTGATCAGAATAGTTCCTACCCTCAAGTTACTGCAGGCTCTGAAGTTGGTTTCCAACCAGAAGTCCGCGAACGGATTGACCCTCAGCTGCACACATTTATCACCGCTACTCTTGAGAGTCTGCAAGAAAATCACTTTGACAATATCAAGTTCCAACTCTTAAGTGAGCAAGAAGGCGCGCTTGAGCTGGCGGATGGCAAAAAGGTCATCTTTAAGTTAGCAGAGGCCAGACTACAACTCACCAGGTTAGCATACTTACTGCAACACTTTTCTTTTTCAAGTCTGAAAGAACCAATCCAAGAAATTGACTTGCGATTTAGTCAAGTAATTTTACGGAATACCACTGCATTGTCGGCCAACTCGGCTGCTGCTCAAGCCTCACCCAACACCAAACTCAGTCACTAGAAACTCACAACTCGCTCTGCTATCCTTATCCACGCTATTTTATGATAGGGTAGATATGCGTATGTTACGACCTCATCCGTTGTGTGTGATTGATTTGGGTACTGATAAATGTGTGACATTAATCGGTATTCAAGATCCAGAGACAAGTAGCCTCCAAGTACTTGGCGTCGCTGCTGTACCTTCAAAAGGGATGCGCAAAAGTCAGATTGTGGACCTCGAGGATGTTCTTGAAACAATGACTGCTAGTCTTGATGCTGCTGAACGGATGGCTGGTGCAGAAGTTAAGTCCGCCACTGTGTCGGTGTCTGGCCCACACATTGCTTCCCAAAACTCCAAAGGCGTAGTCGCCGTCTCTGCTCCGACTCAAGAAATTACTCCAGAAGATGTTGATCGTGTATTGGAAGCAGCTCGAGCAATTTCTTTACCATCAGCTCGAGAAATTATCCATGTGATTCCCCGTGATTTTGCAGTTGATTCCCAAACAGGAATCAAAGACCCAGTTGGGATGACTGGGGTTCGTTTAGAAGCAGAGGCGCATATTATTACTGGTCAAAATACTTCGCTAAAAAACTTGGCCAAGATTGTCCAGGATTTGGGGGTTCAACTTGATGGATTTGTTTTTTCAGGATTAGCAGCAGCTGAGGTGATGCTCTCGGAAACCGAGAAAGAACTGGGTGTGGTTTTAGTGGATATTGGCGCTGGCTCAACCTCCGTCTGCGCCTATGTGGAAGGGGCGTTGACGTACTCAGGAGTTCTCCCAATTGGGGCAAGACATATTACTCAAGATATTGCCTTGGGCTGCCGAATGAGTTTAGATGGGGCGGAAAAACTGAAGATTGCCTTAGCTTATGATCCTTTATTCACCTTGAAGCCTCATGTCGGTGAGACCAAAGAAGAGTTCCGCAAACGTCAGAAACATATCGATACTCTTGATCTTCAATCGATGGGGATCTATGAGCAAACCGAACAACTGTCAAAACGAGCTATTGCTGAAGGAATTATGTTACCCAGAATGAAAGAGATGTTTAGCTTGATTCAGACTGAGTTACAAAAAAATCATTTAATTTCTGGGGTTCCAGCTGGACTCGTCCTTTCTGGCGGGGGAGCCGAAACTGTCGGAATTGTTGAAGTAGCCAAGCGAACACTCAACTTACCTGCTCGAGTTGGGCATCCAGTTGAACTCCGTGGGTTAGTTGATGACATCCAGAAGCCTTCTTATGCAACTAGCATTGGTTTGTTACTCTATGCAGCCAAACGCTCAGCAGCGGGACCAGTAGTCCAATCAGTACCATTTACAGAATTCTTTAAGAAAATTAATGTCAAAGACTTCGGCAATCAGATTGTCAGGTTTGTCAAATCATTTCTCCCTTGAAATGCTATCAAGCGTTGGAAAAGGGTGATAAACTACAGGCCAAAGTCATAAAGGAGTGCAAT
>CAZKNL010000008.1:0-2157 GCA_964554155.1 uncultured Pseudomonadales bacterium
TTAGAAGTTGAAGTAGAAGATCGGGATAGTCAACGAATAATTACCGTAAAAGAAACTAGTCACTAGCAACTAGTGACTAGGAATTAAAAATGCCTAACCTCATCCTTGCCATCGATACCTCTTGTGATGAAACTGCAGTAGCTGTCACAGAGGGGATTATTGTGTTGTCAAACGTAATTGCTTCACAAGTGCAGCTGCATAAAGAGTTTGGTGGAGTATTCCCTACTGTTGCCAAACAAGCACATAAAGAACGGATTGCCCCAACTGTGGAACTGGCAATCAAACGCGCTGGAATTACTTTCGGTGATTTGAAGGCAGTTGCAGTGACACAGGGTCCTGGCTTAGCTCCAGCATTGGAGGTCGGTATTAGTTATGCAAAGGAATTAGCGGAAAAATTTTCTCTTCCCTTAATTCCTGTAAATCATATTGAAGGCCATATCTTGTCTGTGTTTGCCCAACCAAAAACAGAATCGTTCAAATCTGCGCAGCAACGAACACAAAATATTCAGTTGCCGAGCTTATCTTTAGTTATTTCTGGCGGCCACACTGAGTTTGTAATGGTGAAAGAGATCGGCCACTACGAACGGGTTGGCTGGACAGTTGACGATGCAGCTGGTGAAGCGTTGGATAAGTTCGGACGAATGGTTGACTTAGGGTATCCAGCGGGACCAGTTGTCGAACAGTTTGCCAAGTTGGGTGATCCGAAAAAGTACCAGTTTCCTTTACCAATGACTACGACAGGTGATTATTTAATGAGTTTTTCCGGACTGAAAACGGCAGCCCGAAAAAAAGTTGAAGAACTCTCAACTGACGGACCACTTTCAAAGCAACACACCTTTGATCTGTGTGCAAGCTTTCAATATGCTGTTTTTCGTGCAATTACCTATAAATTGAACAAGTTTTTACAGCATTACTATGTTGCCTATCCAGAACAACCACTCTTCGGTGTTTGGTTGGGCGGTGGCGTAGCTGCAAATACCACACTTCGGCGCATGGTGCGGCAGACATTAAAACCGTATAAGCTGTCGCTTCGTGTTCCATACAGTAAAAAACTTTGTGGTGACAATGCCGCGATGATTGGGGTAGTTGCAGGGTTCTTGTATCAGCGGAAAGGTTGGGTGCGAGATTTAGCTGCAGTGGAGCGAAAACCAAATTGGGTAGTGGCTGCGTAAAAAGAACCCCTTCGCAAAAGTCTTCTTTTTTCTTAAATTTTTACTAAATCGGACACGCCCCGCTCTCACACTTTAGGTGTTCGTAGTCAATATCCTCTAGAAGGGACTCGTCTTTCTCAATTTCGTTCAAGGCCTTCATAAACTCAGAGATGGTGACTGGCTGTTCAGGCTGATATTCGTAGGCTGTCGAGTCTTGCTGCGGCATAAGTGAACAACACTTGACTAAACCTTGATACTTGCGGACCATCTCGTCGTACTCTTTGAAAGTGACGCGTTTGGGATCGTACTTGAGTGTGTAGGAAACTTGGTTGCCGGTATCTTCGAGTGGTTCACCGTGTTCATCAACACCGACAATCCAATATTTTTCCAACAGCATTAACCATTTGTACTGCTCTTCTGGAGTAGCTTCGGCAGCTGTAACTAACTCACCGTTCATGCCAATCCGACAGATAAGTGGTTGAGTTGGGAATCCCACAGCAGTGGAGCCTGTGTAGCTTCTTAGTTCTTTTATCGGGTACCCCTTCTTTTGATACTTCTTAACCATTGGATCATCACTCCTGTACTGGACCCAGCGGATGTACTCACGCATGCTGGGTAAATGTGCACCTTCTGTCAGCGCAAACAGCTTGGAAATCGTGCCAGATGGTTTGATGGTGGTGTTTGTGTGTGGCACCACCACACCGAGCTTTTTGGAATATTCTTCTGCCTCATTAATCACCGCACGCTTGAAACGAGCAATTGTCATCCAAAATTCTTTTGATTTTTCTTCATCGATTAAATCTCTGAATGGAAAACCAAACTGGTTCCAGGCAAACTCATGAATACCTGTCATCCCAACCCCAATTCGATTAGTCCGACGAACTTCGCGTTTGTATAAACAGTCCATGCTATTGACTCGAATTAAGGCGCGGGTGGTAGCGCGAAAGGCGTCTTCTGCATCGTCAAGCGTCGGCGCAAAGTAGGGAACAACATCACCAATCACACA
>CAZKNL010000008.1:2257-17775 GCA_964554155.1 uncultured Pseudomonadales bacterium
GCCCATCCCTCACGGCTATCTGGGACTTCGAACCAGTGGATGTTGTCGCCATCGCCATACTTGTGTTTGGCATCACGGACACTTTCGTCAAATCCCCAGACAAAGTCAGGATGTTCATCAGAAATTACGCACCGAACATTTGGCATGTTGTCCCAGTTGACCACACACATGTCATCATCATACGGACGGCCGACACCAGAACCATTCATGAGTAAGTAAAACAGGATATAAGAAGAGGACGCAGTTGAACAGTTTCCAGTCAATAAACCATTGGCCAAAACAAATCCAGTGGTCACTGGTTCTTCAACACAAAAGACTTCGTCTTCACCAACTTCTTTGATATCAATTACTTTTCGCGACTTTGCCTGAGCGAGTCGCACTGAAATTAATGGTTGACCATTTTGATAGGCGCCATCTCCCTCTTTTCTTTCATGACGACTAAAACCAGTCACCACATATCCAGCATAGGCTGCGTACTCGATTAACCAATCAACCGCCACTTGGTTGACTGTGCTTATCTCAATACCTTTGCTGGTCGGATATGTTTTTGCCCCATCAGCCAACCACCAACCATGAATGAAACCAGCAATGTAGGCGGGATCACAAGTAAAAGGTAAATCTTTCCAGTTTTTCTGGCCGATATATACCACCGGATCACCTTGAGCATGCGGGGGATACGTGACAGTAAATCCATCAAAATATTGAAGGTAGGCTTTGCTTTCATCACATAACCGAATTGAACAGTACTGTCTTCCTTGGGACTGGATTCGCTCTCCGTAATCATTTCTGGATTTGTGAGCAGTACCATCACCAAAGATTAATCCATGACGAATACCTTCTAAGTCTTGTTCAAGCTGAGTCTGAGCTGGTTCTAAAATATCACCCACTCGTAACGCATCTGTGACTGAGCCATCCCGCAAAAACCAGCGGTGATTGCGCGTAGCAGTGACTGTTAAAGAGTGATTCGATTGAGCATTGTTGACTGGACCAAAAGTGATTGTGGAGAGCTGTTGTTTGCCGTATGACTTGACTTGGGCAGGTCGCCAAACTCCATCTCTACTTTTGACTGTAACTGTTTGATTGGCTACTTCACCAATAGCAACAGGCCCATGTTCTTGAGTGAGTATTTTTGTTGATTTATCCAAACAGTTTGTAAAAACTTCCATATTTCTGTCTGGCTGGGTCTGATCACCATGTTGTAAATGACGACCAGACATTAAGATCGAACCGTTGGCAATGTGTTTACGAAGCAGTTCGTACTCTGCTTTTTGATGCTTTGGCTCTGTTTTGCCCTGAAGCATCTTATTTTTGAGCAATCGAGTGTTCCCATCAGCAACCCGGTCAGCTACTTCTGCCCAGGTTTCCCAACACTCATTTCCATTTGCTTCAGCAGTTTTGCGAAGGTAGGTCCGTTTAGCAACAGCCATGCCCATTCCACCATCGAGCTTTCGTTCGATAAACTTCATCTTTCTCTTAGGCAACGCCACGGCTGCTGTCATATATTCCTCCTCAATTTCTCGATTTCTTGTTCGAAGTCTTCGAGACTATCAAAGTCTCGATAGACACTTGCGAAAAGCAAGTAAGAAAGCTCATCTATTTTTTTTAGTTTGTTGATAATGAGATTGCCGATCTCCCAGCTTTTGACCTCAGTTGATGCTTTGGTACGCAGCTTTCTTTCGACATCGTTAATCATTTCTTCGATCTGCTCGATCGAAACTGGTCGCTTCCAGGTGGCCTTTGCAATCCCTCGGCGCAACTTTTCCCGATTGAAAGGTTCTCGTTCACCGTCTTTTTTGACCACGATTAAGTCGACTCCCTCAACTCGTTCGTACGTTGTGAAGCGTTTCTGGCAACGATCACAACGACGTCGTCTGCGAATTGAAGATTGATCTTCTGCATCGCGGGTGTCGGTCACAGTTATTTGACAGGCAAAGCAATACGGACACTTCATAATATTTTCTTAAAAACACAAGAACCGTTGCTGATTACTCTTGATTACTCTGCCGAGTACTAGATATAGTATCACCAGGCACACTTAGATACTGCATGTAGTCGTCATTGGGCAAATAGGATCTCACGGGGCGAGGCGGCGGTCAATGCAAAAAAAGGAATCAAAGTGGATCAATTTTTACGGTGATTTTGCAGTTAATGCAACTACCAAAGTATCATGTTCTTGAATAAGTTGATCAATCCGGGCCCGATGTGCGTCGGTCAGCTTTGGAGCGATCTCTTTGAGCACACTGGTGTGGTATTCAATGGCCTTGGCCACGCGCTCTTTGATAGAGGTCGGAGAGTTTTGTTGGAGAGTTTGTTGGGCAGCTTGGTGGAGATATTGTTGGGATTTGAGGAGAGTGGTCATTGCAAGGTCTTCATTATTTTTGTCGAGGAGAGCTTTGACATAATCGAGTCGACGGTGAGCATACTCAATCCGAACAAAAATTTGCTCTTCCGGAGGAGTGGTCTCGAGCTGCAGTTTATCCATCGCCATGATCACTTTATACATCGAGTTATCTGGCAGAATCTGATGCGAAAAGTACAGCTTATTTTCTGAAGCCGTATGGCTCCCAGTGGAAGACACTTGGGTAGCACTAAAGAGTGAGATGATTAAAATGCTGCTCCCAAAACCAAAGGCGAGCAGCGACAAGAGAAGTCTGATTCTCATAGCCGGACGGTCATTGTACCAGCTACTTGAGGAAAGTCAAAACCAATATGTATTGAAGCTTCAATAGAAAAAGTTGAGCGTATCGAGCACTTACCGAGTATGAACAAGTAGCACCATCCCCCAAATCGCATGAGAAAGTGAGAGTGCGTAAATATTTCTTGAACGATAAAACAATAACGCTTGGCCAAACGCAAAGAAAAAGAGTAAAAAGAGTTGACCAGCTACTAGATTGAGATTGAAACGCAGCAATGTATTAGGAACATGAAAAGCAAGGAAAATCACTGCTGTAACTAAGGACTGATTGATCAATGACCAATCTTTAAACTTTTCCATCAGCACGACCATAATCCAGCAATAGAAGAACAGTGACTCCCAAAATCCAGTCATCATTGCCAAGAGAAACTCCCACCAAAAACTATCTGCAGCAAACAGAGGGACAGCTTGAATTACTACCCCTTTCTTTACCAGTGATGCTAATGCTCCTGCGAACCCAAAAATGCCCCCCACTGCCAAACCCATTAACAATCCCGATTGTAAGTAACGTGGGGTGACTGTGTCTGCAATTGACTTGGAGCGAGTGATGGATAAGTACAACCAGACTGGTAAACCAAAAAAAATGGCTTTGCCGATACTTTCGTCAAACCAGACTGGAAAACGAAATAAATATCGATAGATACACCAAACGATAAATATCAAAGTGACTAACGGGAAAAAAGCAATATGTTTGGTGTCAGCCAGAAACTTAGTAGCTGTTTGCTGCTTCTTAACTGATTTGCCAGAATTATGGTTTATTTTTGAGGGCATCTACAACGAGCTGGAGCGATTGCTCTTTATTGAATTTATAGGTGTCGATACACAGATCGTATAGTCTGGGATTCCAAAAATCAATTGGTTCGTCTGGCGTAACAAGACCTGGTTGAACCACCCATTCTTTCCATTGATCTGTATATAGTCCCTTCCACTTTTGACTGTTTTTAGCCAGACGATCATGCATATTTTGGATGGCAGCAGCTGCAGTTACATTGTCGCGATTCATCACTCTATCCACACGCACTGATTCATCACTACAGTACATCAATACTTTTAAAACTTTCGGGACCCCTTGTGCCATAAATCCTGACAACCAAGCTTCCAAGATTTGTTTTTCTGCTTTTTGCAAACGCTCTCTCATCCCGAAATCTACTTCACGCTCAAAGTCATCCGTAAAAATGGTGGCATTGTGATGGAGATTGCCTTCTTCATCGAGCTTGAAGTATCCTTTCTCAATCGCATAGGCACGCATGTGTTCGCCACCACTAAAACTGACCCATCCCTCTTTCTCTAATACAACAATCAAGTTATCTTTTAACGTTGTGGAGCCACATCCTGGCAAACCAGAAATTGTGACATTGTTAAAAAGATATGGGTCAGTCATACGTTCCTTCTTTAGTTATTTTTCAGCTGGCAATGAGTTGCTTGTTCCATTATCGTCAGTGTCAGAGAAATTCTGGCAACTGCTTCGCTGAGCGTCAGTCTTCGTTCATTATGCGGAAAGTAGTGAAAGACTTGATTACGACACTCTAGCCAAGTTTTCCAAAGCCCGTTAGCGAGTTCTGGACCACATATTCTTTTGATATCGTCGTATAACCAATGATCATCTTGTTTGCGGGGATTCAAGTCAGGATTCAAGGCTTTGCCAATTCGGAAACGCTTATCAGCATAGGTTATGGCATCAATTAACCCTAAATCTAAAAAATACTGCTTTAAAAAGCCTTCATATGCTTTGCCAATTGGAAAGACAACAAACGAGTAATCAGAAAAAGCAGAGTTCAACCGTTCTTCTCTTTCGTACAACTCAAGCGATGTTTGAATCAACTCTTTTTGCCATTGAGACAGTTCTATAAACCAAGGTTGAGTCAAGACCGAGCGGAAACGTTGCATAGAGGCAGGTTAGTGATAGATAATGTTCTTTCACTATAGAACAGGTCCGTCAGTGGAAACAAGTTTGGATCAAGTGAATAAAACTGAATCACCCAAACCAGCTCAACCAAGTTGGACAGAACGCATTTTTATGCCGTTTTGGACAATGGCTAGTCATAAATGGCATCAAGTTTTGACGCGTAAGCACCAACCAAAGTTAACAGATAAAAAGACGTTGGCAAAACCGCAACGCAAGTGGCCATTAGCGATCCGCATTCTGCTCTTCCCAATCACTAACCCCTTTATGAGAGTAGGGATATTGGTGTTGATCCTCTGTGGAGTAATCGCATTACTCTATACATTAAGAGATCTTCCGTCCCCTCGTCGTTTAACCTCGAATGACAACTTTGCCGTCAGTACCAAAATTTTTGATCGGAAAGGGCGCCTATTATATGAAATTTTTGCCGATGAGAATCGGACACCTGTAAGTTTAAATCAAGTTTCGCCAAATTTAATTCACGCGACAATTGCAATTGAAGATAAGAATTTTTATCACCACTTTGGTTTTGATCTTGCCGGCATTACGCGTGCTCTCCGCAACACTCTCCAAGGAAAGCGTCTCGAGGGTGGTTCCACAATTACCCAGCAACTCGTTAAGTATGCATTGCTGACTCGCGAACGTTCGTTACAGCGAAAAATTAAAGAGGCAGTATTGGCCGTTGCTACCGAGATGATTTACTCTAAAGAACAAATTCTGGAGATGTACTTAAACTATATTTCATATGGGGGAACTTCTGTGGGGATTGAAGCCGCCTCTCAAAGATATTTTGACAAATCAGCCAAGGATTTGACGGTAGCTGAGTCAGCTATGTTGGCTGGATTGCCTCAATCTCCCACAGAGTACTCACCATTTGGCAGTACACCAGAACGAGCCAAACAGCGCCAGCACGAAGTCCTTCGTCGGATGCAAGAAGATGGATATATCACCCAAGAGCAAGAAGACCAAGCAAAAAATGAAGTGTTGAAGTTTGCTATCTCCAGAACTGATATTCAAGCCCCCCATTTTGTATTTTATGTTCGCGATTTACTTTATCAAAAGTACGGAGAAGACCGAGTTGAAAAAGGTGGTCTGCGCGTCACTACTTCGTTAGATCTTGATTTACAAAATGCCGCCCAAGCTTCCCTTTCAGCAGAAGTTGACAAGTTAAAAACTGCTCGCGTCAGTAATGGAGCGAGCTTAATTCTTAAACCAAATACTGGTGAGATATTGGCCATGATTGGCTCTAAAGATTACTTCAATACTGCTGAAGACGGCCAAGTCAATGTGACTTTACGTCCAAGACAACCAGGATCTTCGATTAAGCCAATCATGTACACATCAGCATTTCAAGAAAAATTGTTAAACCCGGGATCATACTTGTTAGACATTCCAACCTGTTTTACTGTCCCTGGTCAAAAGTTATATTGTCCGAAAAATTACGATGGTAACTTTCGAGGACCGGTCAGTATTCGTTTTGCATTAGGAAATTCTTTAAATATTCCGGCTGTAAAGTCACTCCGTTTGTTAAGCGTCGAAAAATTTATTGAGTATGCTACTAAAATGGGGATTACTACCTGGACGGACCCATCTCACTACGGACTTTCTTTAACGCTCGGTGGTGGTGAAGTCCGAATGATTGATCTGGCACAAGCATTTAGCGTCATCGCTGACCAGGGTGTGAAGGTCCCAATGAATCCTATTTTGAAAATTGAAGATTATAAAGGGAATCTTGTTGAGGAGACGAAGGTTGATGACGTCAAAAACGATCTAGCTGAGATGACTGACGATGAAGACATTCAAGAACAGGGTGACTTGACTCGGGTACTAAATCGTGGGCCAGCGTACTTGACCGCCCACATCATGCAGGACAACAATGCTCGTCAGGCTGCTTTTGGGCCTCGTTCCCAGCTTGTCATCCCGAACCAAATTGTGAGTGCCAAAACCGGAACAACGAATGACTTGAAAGATAACTGGACCATTGGCTTTACCCCAGAATACATGGTAGTCGTTTGGGTCGGAAATAATGATAACTCACCGATGAATCGGAACTTAGTTTCCGGTGTAACTGGGGCTGCTCCAATTTTCAATGACATCATGAGTTATGTACTGCGTAATCAACAACCGATTATTCCCGAACGACCAGAAGATGTGACTGCTAGTGGTGTTTGTGTGACGGGTTTCCCACCACAACCAGGAGAAACTTGCCAAGTCCAGAATCAAGAATTATTTTGGAAGAAATCTCACCCATCGAAAGCTCAATACGTGACCAAAGACATTTGGGTACATCCTGATACTGGGCAACCCCTGCAGCCAGGAGAATCAACGGATGGGTTAGTTCTGCAGACAAAAACGATTCTTCAAGATCCGTTTAGTGGCGAGTTTTGTCAAGACTGCGCTCGACCTGTTGATGATCAAGGAAAAACTATTTATGAACAACAGGTGATTAATCACAACGATGTGGTCAATCAATAAATTGCCCAGTAGGAGTTACCCCGTGGGAGTGAAAGTTGTACATCTGATCCGTCAATGGCTGCTCAAAGGAGTTGTACTTTGTCTCGGTGTTGGCATTATTGGGATAATTGGTGCCATTACGTATAAAGTTCTCCGCCCACCTAGACCAAACTTTTTTTCACCGTTTATTATCTCGTCAAATAAAACTCCGCTTTCTTCGTTACACCAGCAATCTTACTTGGTGTACGGTTTTGCCCCATTTTGGAACTTACGAAAAACAACCATCCAACCCGAGTTAACACACCTTGCTTACTTTTCTTTGCCAATGACAGTTGATGGCGAACTTGACGGTATTATTCCTGGCAAACGAACTACTAGTAGCATTCGTTGGAAATCTCAGTTGATTGACGAAACTCTTCATCAGATGAAGTCTAATCAAAAACTGACAATCGTCTTGACGCAGTTTGATAATCACTCAATTCGAACATTGTTGAGCACTCCGTCGGCGCAACTTCGTGTGCAAGACTCGATCAGTAGTCTGCTGAGTGAGAGTAAACGACCAATTACTGGCTTGAACTATGATATTGAGTACACCGGCCCTGTCACGCCTGAGTTGCGACAACTCTATACGCAACTGATTCAAAAGACAAGACAGACACTTGATCAGTATGCCGAAGAACACCATAGAGATCGACTTGAACTGTCTGTGAGTTTGTTTCCTGGGGCAGCTGGTCACCAGTGGATTTGGGACGTCCCTGCCCTAGACCCTTTTGTGGATCACTTTGTGGTGATGACCTATGACTTTCATCGTTCGTCTTCTTCGGTAGCCGGGCCAGTTGCGCCGGTATTTGGGGGCGGAACAAACTGGAATAACGATATTGTGATTCATTTAAAAGAGTTTCTGAAGGTTGTTCCCCCAGAGAAAGTGATCCTTGGCATTCCTTTTTATGGGTATGAATGGGAAACCACTACTGCAGATCCTGGTTCGGCGGTTTTCCCTGGAACTGGCAGTACTGCCAGCTACAGTCGAGTTCACAAACTCCTCGAACAACCAGATAAACTTGGCATTCAGCAAGGTTGGGATGAAAAGGCACTCTCTCCGTATTTAACCTTTATTCAAGACGGGCGTGCTCATGTTATTTACTACGAAAACAGCCGCTCACTGGGATATAAGCTGGACTTAGTGACCCAGCTCCACTTGGGTGGGGTGGCAATTTGGGCATTGGGATACGAAGAAAACTCACGGGAGCCGTGGGATGTGATTAGAGGGAAGTTGAACCAGTAAGAGTCAGAATGCTCAAATGATGGATGTTTTTTGAGAATGTTAGGGAGCCATTGAGCTCGAGGGTAAATTTGGGCGGTATATCTATTTCAAAAGATATCAAAATATGTTAAAATCTCCGGATGCCAAAAAAGAAGTGGCGTAGCCAGAAAAAAGCCGTCGTAACGACCGCAAAAAAGACGCATGTTCGGCAAACTGCGAAAAGAATTGCTACACCTTCCAAAAAAATGCCAGTCTCCGTCCAAGTTTTTCCTAAACCATCAGTTTTTAGCCAATTTATTATCTCTTCCCAGCTTTTATTTTCACGGCATACAAAGCAACTAAAGAAAAACTATCGCAAAGTAAAAAAAACTACTACCCAATCTTTCCGTGGACTAAAAAAACTCTCTCGTAACTTTTCCAAACAACATAAATTTCCAACAAAACTTCACTTTCCCAAATTCCAACCTCAAAAGCTTTTTCACAGCCTTTTTCAGGAGCTGCTCTACCCGTTTTACTACATGGTACGGTATCGCTTTTGGGTGGTTATCTGCTCCATCTTAGCAGCTGCTTTGGTTTTAACTGGAGCATACTTCACTTACGATGTAGCTTTTCGCGATTTGCCTCCGGTTAGCCAAATTGTGCAACGTCGTCAACCACTAACCACTAAAATTCTCGATCGTAACGGCAAGTTACTCTACAGCATTTACAAAGATGAAAATCGGACCTTAATTCCTTTATCAAAAGTCCCCAACTCGTTGAAGTACGCTACGATTGCGATCGAAGATCGAGACTTTTATCACCATCATGGGATTTCCCTGAAAGGGATTCTCAGAGCACTTAAAGAAAACTCCCAAGGCAATTTACAAGGTGGCTCCACAATCACTCAACAACTTGTTAAGAATACTTTGCTGACTTCCGAACGCACCTTCAAACGAAAAATTCGCGAGATCTACTTGTCTTTCTTGGTCGAACGAGCATATACCAAAGATCAGATCTTAGAGATGTACTTGAATGAAGTTGCCTATGGCGGCTCAACCTATGGTGTCGAAGAAGCAGCTGAAAGATACTTTGGCAAGTCTGCGCAACAACTGAGCCTGGCTGAAAGTGCTTTCTTGGCAGGTTTGCCAGCTGCCCCGTCGGTATTTTCACCGTTTGGCAGTACCCCTGAACTCGCCTATACCCGGCAAAAAGAAGTTTTGCGACGAATGGTTGAAGATGGTTATATCACCCAAGAACAAGCCAACCAAGCAAAACAGCAAACACTAACTTTTCAGCAGGATGTGACAAACATTCAGGCACCTCACTTTGTGATGTACGTTAAAGAACTGTTAGCCGAACAGTTTGGCGAAGATGTCGTCAACCAGGGTGGTCTAGAAGTGCGGACAACCCTTGATCTTGATTTGCAAAACAAATCCCAGGAACTCGTGACTAAAGAACTCTCAATGTTGGCTCGTTTGCGCATTTCCAACGGAGCCGCCTTAATCACCAACCCCAAAACTGGCGAGATCCTCACTATGGTTGGGAGTAAAAATTACTTTGACTTTAAAAATGATGGTCAAGTCAACGTGACTATTCGTCCGCGCCAGCCAGGGTCATCAATTAAGCCATTGACGTATTCATTAGCTTTTGAACATGGACAGTCTCCTGCGACGATGATTAATGACGAATCAATCACTTTCACTATTCCTGGATCTCCACCGTACTCCCCCAAAAACTATGATGGCCGCTTCCATGGTAACGTCCCTATTCGTGAAGCTTTAGCCTCCTCGTACAATATTCCAGCAGTCAAGACATTAGCTGGATTAGGTATCTCGAACTTAATTGATCACGGTGAAAAAATGGGTATTACAACTTGGACAGATCGAAAAAGGTTTGGTTTGTCTTTAACTTTGGGTGGTGGTGAGGTGCTAATGACTGATATGGCAAAAGTGTACGGCACCTTTGCTACCTATGGAACGACCACCCAACTTCAACCTCTGCTGGAAGTCAAAACCGCCAAAGGCGAGGTGTTGTATCGAAATCGTTGCGCTCTAGAAAACCAAGATTGTCCTTCAACTAAAACACTTTCAGCAAAGTCCGCGTATCAAATTACCGACATTTTAAGTGACAATACTGCGAGAACTCCTGGATTTGGCCCGCGATCAGTCCTTTATATTCCAGAGCAACAAGTTGCAGTCAAAACAGGTACCACCAACAACTTACGTGATAACTGGACAATTGGCTACACTCAAGATCGAGTTGTTGCTGTCTGGGTTGGAAATAATAACAACACGCCAATGAGTTATGTTGCATCAGGTATTACCGGAGCCTCACCAATTTGGAACAAAATTATGCGCTCACTGTTGGATGATCAAAAACCACATAAGTTTCCAATACCTGAAGGAATGATTCGTGTAAGGATCTGTGTCCCAACTCATACCTTGCCATGCAACCTATGTCCTATGGTCAGAGAAGAGCTGTTTGAAACTGGAACTGAACCAAAGATAGCCTGTAATCCAAATCAGTTTCCTTCACCCACCCCTTCTCCGTCTCCTTAATCAGCTCATCCGCCACAAAATAAAAGAGAGAATCATTGTTAAGATGAGTAAAATTGGAGCGATGAAGCGTTGGCGGTGTTTGCGCTTTTTTTCTGCTTCTTTCAAAAACTTACGTTCTTCACGGGCAAAACGTTTTGCTTCTTTTTGGGCTTCTATTTCTTCAGTTGTCCGCTGAAGTTCATCAAGTTGGCCAAGGAGCTCTTTTTCTTCGGCGGAGGATTTAGTACCCTCTGCTTCATTTTTTTTGTCAAACCATGACATAGGTACCGCTAGGATTTAATGATCGATTCTGCTCGTTCGACAATTAACTCTACTACTTCTTCTATTGTTAAATTTGAAGAGTCCAACACCCAAGCTCCCTCGACAATTTTGAGCGGGTCAACAGTGCGGGTCATGTCTCGTTTATCACGAACTTTGAGATCTTCATAAATTTCTTCAAACGTCACATCTTGGCCCCGAGATTGCAGCTCAAAGTGACGCCGTTTTGCTCTTGTTTCTGCTGATGCATCCAGATAAATTTTTAGATTGGCATTTGGTAATACTTTATAGGTAATATCTCTACCTTCCATAATCACATTTTGATTGGCTGCAATTTCCTGTTGTTTTTTGACTAAGTGTTCACGAACTTTCTTCAATGCTGAAACTTGAGCAGAACCTCGACTGACTGCTTCCGTCCGAATTTCCCAAGAGATATCCTCACCATTGAGTAAAACAGTTGTCAGTCTGCCGTCAAGCTCTTGAGGGTTCGGGTTTCTCATTTCGATCTTACTTTTTTCAAGCAGTTCAACAAGTTTTGTTTCGTCTTCAAAAGGAACATGGTTGCGTAAGGCGATTAATGCAGTAGTTCGATACATTGCTCCAGTATCAACATATAAAAGACCTAATCGCTGAGCAACTAAGCGAGCGACAGTCCCTTTTCCGGCCGCGACTGGGCCATCAATTGCAATGTGCAAGGGCATACATTTTCCTCCAAACAGACAGGTGAGCTACTTTACTTTTTTTTCTTCGAAACAGCTTTCTTAATTGAACGAGATTTCGTCTCAGACTTTGGTTCTGGATACATCCATTCATCTCGATCAGAAGTCAGGAGTCCACCCAGTCCAGCCACCACCAGAATCATTGGCCATAGATTCCGGAACTCCCTTGGGAGCAAACCAAAGTTTGAAGACAGGACAATCAGTCCCATCGCAATCATTGCAAGTGGCCAGAAAACTTTTTTGGGCATAAGTACCTCGTTTTCTTTTCATTATTACGGGTGCGTGCATTTTTTGCAACGAGAACTCTCAAGCTACCAGTATAATGGCATTATGATTTTGTTGGAGAATCGCAAAGCACGACAAGAATATGAATTCCTGGAAAATTATCTAGCAGGAGTAGTTTTGAGTGGTGCTGAGGTAAAAAGTCTTCGTCGAAAAAGTGGCAGCTTTACTGGAAGTTACATCAAACCTTTAGGTGAAGAGTTATTCCTGTTGAATACCCAAATTACTCCGTATTCTTTTGCGGACAATCGAAACTATGACCCGAAACGGACACGCAAACTGCTCTTAAAAAAGAGAGAGATCCAACAACTGCTTGAAGTCATTAAACAGAAAGGGTTGTCGCTGATTCCGTTGCAGTTTGAACTCCTGGGCAGAAACATTAAACTTCGGTTTGCTGTAGCACGTGGGAAAAAACAGTATGAACGCCGCGCGGAGTTAAAAAAACGCGCAATTGAAAGAGATATCCAGCAAGAATTTAAACATAAGGTCCGGATTCATTGAGCAGTTTTTTGGTCGTGAAAGAGACCTTACAAGCCAATTTCAAACACCAACGAGCCACTCAGAGCAAATATTTTTTGGAATTTTTCACTGGCCACTACTGCAGTTGATCCGGCTAAACTGCTGCTCTTGATCTCTTTTAAGAACTGACCTTTTTTGTTCAATACAACTACTCTACTTTTTTGCGGTTCGAGAATATAAAGATTTTCTAAATCAGTTTTAGTAAAAAGGATAATTGGTGAACTTAATGGTTCTTTTAAACCAGTCACCGTAAACGCAGCTTGTTTACCACTAGTGAATTTTTTGACCTCCCCAGTTTGAGTAGCCAACCAAATATCACCGTCAATCGCAAATGATTGAACAGTATTCATATCCACTCCTTGGCCTGGCTGAATCCACGCTGTGGGTTTGCTATTAAGTTGATCGTCATTCGTGGCGTAGCGAAAAATATTGTTGTGTTCTTTGTTTAAGACATAAACATAGTTCCCAAAAACAGCTAAAGATTGGCTTGTATTAATAATGTCGTCTTCATTTTCCACAAGTCCAGCCACTTCTGTTCCACTTAATGTGAAACGAAATAACCCTTTAGCTAAAAAGTATACGTATTTTTCATCAGCAACGATTGCTCGAATGTCAGGATATTCCCCAATTGGTAAAAGAGTTGGTTGTTTTTTTTCAATGTTCAAAGCCAGTACCTTCTTTTGACCAACATCTAAGAAAAATAAAGTATCTGGAGTAATGTCGATTTTGCTTGCCAGAAAATCTGACTGGACAAGTCGTAAATCATAGTAAGGTTGTAGCTCCGGTAGTTCTTCTTGGCCGGAAATACTTTGGTAAAAAGCTTTAACTTGACTCAATTCTTTGATTAATGCTTGAGCAATAAACTTTGGCGTTGTTTTTGCCTGTGACTGCGTTTCTAAGTCGGTAATTAACTGTTCGGTCTGTTGACGGGCTATGATTGGATTTTGAGCAACCTGTCCCCGTACTTCTTTTAATCTGGTTTCAAAAGGTTGGAGAACAGCGGTGATTTGCTTACGTTGCTCAACTTGATGATTTTGAATAAAAGCAAAAATGCCAATCGCGCCAAAAAGAACGACCAAACTGATAATTAAAATCTTGCCAACGGAGCGACGCTTCCGCCGCCGAACATACATATCTTCAGAAAAAATTTGCTCAACTTGGTTATGAAGAAAGGTGCTGAGTTTTGTCAGTGTTGTTGGAATGTTATATATGATTTTCAAAACAGCATTGAATAATGGATTGGGTTTCCTAACTTGAGTGTTTTCAAGTTGTGTTGGTGTGATACCACCTTGCTCGATCATTTGAGTGGTTTCTTTTACTTCTATAACAGTTACTCCCATTTCAGCTTCTTGCAAAGCTCCACGTACAGCAGATCGAACTACAGCAAGCTCAGTTAACTCCAAAGCATTTTTGGCAGAAACTTTTTCCAATGGAGACTGCAATATCTCTTCTATTGGCTGGGCAGCTTGAGTGAATAACACATAAATATCTTGAAGTTGAGTTTTACCTTCTACAATTTGGAGTGATTTTTGTGCACGGAGAAGTGCACCACTTTTTTGACCACGTCTTAACCACAGAGATCCTTGGTAGGCTGCTAATACGACTCTTTCGTTGAGTATTCCCACTCCAATGAGTGATAACTCCACCCCCATTCGCTCAGCAGTAGAGATACATCTCTCTAAAAGTTGGTGGAGCTCAAGAGTAGTCGTGGGATTATTGTGTTCAAACTGTTCGGTACAGTAATCAAAAAAAGTATCACTAGTATGTGTTAACGAAATACTATAAAGAAGAATCAGTTCCCCAATAGGATGAATAAGTATGCCAGTTCGCTGAGTTCCAGTTGCCTGACCAACTATTGTTTGTTGGACGAGTTTCAGCATCAGCACCATTCTAACATGTTATGAAGAAACGAAAGGTTAAACGAGAACGACAAACGCAAACAACAGCGCCACAATTGCTAATAACAAATGGGCAAATCCTAAAAAGAAGACTATTGCTGAAAATGGAGTGATGACAGTTTTACGCATTACTTCAATTTGTCGCAAAGCAATGAAAGCAAATACAACATAAAGAAAAAATCCAATGTAGAAAAGTAATCTGACTCCACTTAGGAGAAGCATATTCAATGAGTGAGCAGAAAATGGGGGTAACATTAATGAGATCTCCGGTCAAGAACTTCCTGTTCTTCTTCAATTAAAAGCTCGTTTAAAAATGCGACAACTTTACTTGGATGAGGTACATTTCCGAACTCAAACTGGGTCTCAGTACCAGCGGTTTGAATCAATACATCTCCATGATCAAAAATAGAGCCGAGCGCCCCAGTGGTTTTGGCAGTAATATCTTCAATATGGTCCAGTTTGGCATAGGAAATATTTTTGAATAAAAGATTGTCAAAGTCGACATCAATGATCCGTTCATCAGTAATCATGTAGACGTTATAAAACCAACCGAGAAAAACTTGTAATGCATAACTCATTATCATTAGATACCAACCAATTGTGGCAATAAATTGGAAACGTTCTGGAAGGAAGCTGAGCAAACCAACGTAGTTAAATAAAAATGGGAGCAAAATAAGACCGATTATGATGAGTATATGATGAACTTGCGTGACTACACTCTGACGGAGCAACAATAACACTTGTTCTTCAGAATGTTGATTTTCGAAAGCTGTCCCTATAGGTTTTGCCGCAAATGTGGCAAACGGATTCCGAGACGGAATCTCTTGTCGCATGATGTCGGAGTACTCGTCCACATGACGCGCTCGGCGTTTTTCTGTGGTCATTCGAATGACTTCTTTTTCTTGGATTTCTCCTTTAGCAGATGAGAATTTTTTAGTTGATTTGTTCGTGGTAGCGGAGTCAAAGATTTCCGGCATATCTTGATTATA
>CAZKNL010000008.1:17875-22889 GCA_964554155.1 uncultured Pseudomonadales bacterium
ACTTTGCCAATTTCTTTCATCCGTTTCTTCCCTTTTGCTTGTTTCTTGAGCAGTTTCTGACGTCGAGTGACGTCACCTCCATAGAGCTTTGCTGTGACGTCTTTCCGGTATGCCTTGACTGTTTCTCGAGCAATCACCTTCCCTTCGATAGCTGCTTGAATCGGCACTTCAAAAAGCTGTCGTGGGACAACTTCCTTGAGCTTCTTGACGAGTATCCGGCCAATTCGCTCAGCATCTCCTCTGACTACAATCACTGACAGGGCATCAATGTGTTCATGTTGGACCACAATATTTACCTTGACTGCATCAATTGGAACGAACTCAGTCACTTCATACTCTAAAGAAGCAAACCCCGAGGAGATTGACTTGAGTTGATCATGAAAATGGACAATGATCTCAGCCAGTGGCAGTTGATACTCAATCCTGACTCGAGTCCCGACATCTTGCATGCTGAGTAGTTTTCCTCGGTGATCTTCGGCCAGTTGCATCACTGGACCAAGGTAATCTTTTGGTGTGAAAATAATTGAGTAGGTCATTGGTTCTTTGATTTGGCGGATCGTAGCCGGATCTGGCATCTCTGCAGGAGTTTTGATTAAAAGATGTGTCCCGTCAGTTTTTTCAAGCTGGTACGTGACAGACGGTGAGGTAGCAATTAGCTCGAGATCAAACTCACGTTCTAATCGTTCACGAACGATCTCAGCATGCAAAATTCCCAAGAAACCGACGCGGAGACCATTCCCTAGTGCTGGTGAATGAGTACTGCTAAACCGAAGTGCGGCGTCATGCAGTGCCAGTTTCCCCATTGCATCCTGGAGCAACACAAAGTCGTCTCCATCAATCGGGTAAAACTCCATGTAGACCATTGGTAAGGGTTCTTTATATCCTGGTAATCGGGTGATCTGGCTGGCGGTTGCAGCTGTCGTAACCGTATCGCCAACAGTAACTTGGGTAACATCTTTTAAGCCGGTGCAAACATAGCCTACTTCCCCAGCTGTCAATTTTTCTGTGGGGATCATCTCTGGGGTAAATACCCCAATTTCCACAGGCAGAAAGTTGGCTTGCGTTGCCATCAGCTGGAGTTTACGTTGATCAAGGACTCCATCAACCACCCGGACATAGGCAATCACGCCTTTATGTTGATCGAATTGAGAGGTAAATACCAACGCCCGGAGTGGTGCTGTTTCCACTCCAGTAGGGGGATGAATGTGTTCGATGATTGCGTTCAACAACAACTCAACATTCTGACCAGTCTTGGCTGACACAGCCAAAATTTTCTGTTCATCAATCCCAAAAATTTCCATCAGTTCTAAAGTGACGGCATCGACGTCTGCAGAAGGTAAGTCAATTTTGTTAATGACTGGTAAAATATCGAGCCCCAACTCGCGAGCTTTTTCGTAGTTGGAGAGCGTTTGGGCTTGGACTCCTTGGGTAGCATCAACAACCAGCAGTGCTCCTTCACAGGCAGCCAGTGAACGACTGACTTCGTAGCCAAAGTCGACATGACCAGGCGTGTCAATCAGATTGAGAATATATCCTTGATACTCCATCCGGACTGGGGCTAGTTTAATCGTAATTCCTCGTTCTTTTTCGATCGGGTTACTGTCCATCAGGCGTTCAGTAAATTGGCGTTCTGAAACGGTGTTGGTCAGCTCCAAGAGACGATCTGTCAAGGTGGTTTTGCCATGATCAATGTGAGCAATAATTGAAAAGTTGCGGATGGTTCTCATTTTAAGAATAGATGAATCGCCCATGTTATTCCTCAAACTCAGTGGCGTCTCAATATTCTTAAAATGAGAACTTCCCTAAGGCGGTTATTTCTTGGTAGTCTTTTTCGTAACTGGTTTGGTGGTTCTAGCGGATTTTGCTTTAATAGCTGTTGTTTTTACAGCTTTTGGCTTTACGACCTTTGCCTTGACAGTTTTTTCAGCGGTTGGTGCAGTTTTAGATGCTTGCTTGGCCAACTGGCTCTTCATTCGAGCGGCTTTTTTGCGGTGAATAATATGGCGTTTGACTGCTTTATCAATTGCAGAAAATGCAGAGCTAAGTGTCTCGGTAATGGGATTTTTCTTAGCAGCATCGACTGTTGTTTTTAAACGGGAGCGAACTGGGCTGTTCATTGCAGCTTTTCGTTTACTCACTCTAAGTGCTTTTTTAGCGTTTCCTAAAATTGGCATATGTTCCTTTAGTAACAATTTAAATATTGTCGTCGTTACTTGAGGAAGTGATTGTACTAGACAAGAGGAAAAAATTCAAACTCAAGAATGAGGAATCTTTGCGCTAAAATATATCTATGGTCTTCCGCCTCCCTAGACTTTTTAGTAGCTCTACAGAATGGTTAGAAAAGCAACAGACCAGTATTCTTTCAGCTGCAGTGATTATTACGGTCGCAAATATTGCCTCAGCTGTATCTGGTTTAATTCGTCAACGTTTACTGATCTCGCTGTTTTTTGACACGGTTGCATCTCAACAAGCATATGAGGCATTTCTGATTGCCTTTCAAATTCCTGACTTAATGTTTCAGCTGATCGTGTTAGGAGCAGTCTCTGCCGCTTTTATTCCCATCTTTGGCACTTACCGCAACAACCACGAAGAAGAACTGCAGTACATGAACTCAATGATGAATAGCATTTTGCTGATCTTCATTACGATTGGGGCACTGGTATTTATTTTTGCCGAACCATTAACTCGCCTGAGAACTGGACACGCTTTTACCCCTGAACAGCTGCATATTGCTGTGAATTTAACTAGGATTATGGTTTTTGCTCAGCTTTTCTTTGCAATTTCAAACTTCTTTACTGGCATGCTCCAGTCATATAAACGTTTCATTTTGCCAGCTCTTTCGCCGTTGTTGTACAACATCGGCATCTTGATTGGTGCATTTGCACTCTCTTCTTATTTTGGTATTTATGCGGCAGGCATTGGGGTGGTAATTGGTGCTGCTTTGCATTTGTTGGTGCAGTTACCTTTAGCATACAAACTGGGATATCGGTTCCGTCCGGTAATGTCTTTTAGACACCCTGGCGTAAAAAGGACTTACAAACTGACTCCTGCCAGAACTCTGACGATGGCCATTGGTCAAATCCAAGAGCTGGCTGATGGTTTTTTTACCACTTCAATCGGTCAGTTAAGTTTTGTGATTATTAACTTAGCTTCCTCATTAATGACGCTGCCAATTCGTTTCTTTGGTGTGTCAATTAGTCAAGCAGCTTTACCATTTCTTTCTGATGAAGCGGATCAGAATGATCTGTCTCGATTTAAGGATCTGGTTCTTCGTTCAATTCACCAAATTGCTTTTTTCGCCTATCCTGCTTCTGTTCTGCTTTTAATTCTGCGAATTCCAATTGTTCGTCTTGCGTATGGAACCAGAAACTTTCCATGGCTAACTACCTTGATAACGAGTCGGGTTTTGGCTATTATTTCGATCTCCATTGCTGCGCAGGCAGTTGTACAACTTTTAATTCGAGCATTTTATGCGCTGAAAGATACGAAGACGCCGTTGTTCATTGCGATCATTACTGTAGCGATGTACTTAGTCGGGACGTGGGTTGCTGTTTTTCTGTTTCATGCGGGAGTCATTGGTATCGCCATTGTTCTAACAATAGCAAACTTAGTTGAAATGTTGCTTTTCCTCTACTACTTAGATCACCGGGTAGAAGGATTTGCTCGAAGAGAGTTCTGGATCCCCCAACTGAAAATGATCGTTGCCAGTTTCTTGATGGCTGTCTTTCTTTACTTACCATTTAAAATTCTTGCCGAGTTAGTTTTTGACACAACCAGAACTATGGAGCTGATTTTACTTACAGTTACTACAGGCACCGTTGGAATACTGGTCTATATTTACTTTGGTTTGCTTTTCGATATCAACGAGCTTTATATCTTGCGTAACTTAGTCAATAAATTTGATAACTGGCAAAAAACACTTTCGAAAAGTCAGGAAGTTTTGGTGGAATCACCAAACAGAACTGATGAACTCCAACCTTAGGGTGGCTTTCTTTTTTTGAATTCTGATCGCACCAAACTATTCCTCATTCTTTCTCGCTCCCAAGATTCAAAAAAAGAAAGCCACACCTTAACAGGTTAATACTATTCTGTGTACAATAAAGCAAGCATGAAGAAACCTGCCCCAATTAAGGTGAATTTAGTGCCCAAAGATCCCTTTCTCAGTACACCTCTGGGAAAGCTTTTACAGTGGGCGCTCTCTGTTGGTCGTTACTTGGTTATCTTTACAGAGCTGATTGTTATTATCAGTTTCGCCAGTCGCTTCACCATTGACCGCCGCATTACTGACTTGAATACTTCGATTCTTCAGAAGCAAATTATTATTGAGTCATATGGTGACTTAGAGCAAAACGTCCGCAATGTTCAAAAAAAAATAGATAGTTATTTACAAATAGAACAGCAGGAAGACTTGACTGCAGTTTTCCCGGTGCTGACGGCAGTCACACCACCTGATGTGACGCTGACTGACTTACAGATGCGGCCAGGCCGAGTTACATTAACCGGACTCACCCAATCAAATGTTTCACTAGGTGTATTGATTAATAACTTACAAGTTTCTGGACGGTTTAACGATATTACTGTTGAACGGATCGGAACTGCAAAAGACACAAACAGTGGCCTGGCATTCAAGATCAATGCTACTGTTAAAAAAGTAATTACTCAAAATGGCAACCAATAAACGCAGTCAACTGACTACTACACTCCTACAGTTTTATGACAAACCAATTGCCAAGGTGTCCTTGGAACTTTTTTTCACGGTGGCAGCCGTTATTGTTTTTGCTCTTTTTGCAATTCGACCAACCCTTTCTACAATGGGAAAACTGATTAAGGAACTTGAAGATAAACAAGCATTGAATCAAAAACTTGCTCAGAAAGTCGCTGCGTTATCAACTTCAATCACATTACGAGTTGATCAAAGACCGGGTAGGAATTTTAAATAAAGTCATTCCTTCAACTCAAAAGTTTAAAGAATCTTTATTAATCATTGAAAATATTTCAAGTAAATGTAATTTGA
>CAZKNL010000009.1:0-22412 GCA_964554155.1 uncultured Pseudomonadales bacterium
CAAAAACTTCACAGATCCCCCACCACATCGCCATCATCATGGACGGCAACCGCCGTTGGGCTCGTCAACATAAAATGGCCATCATTCAGGGCCATGAGTATGTTTCTAACAAAATGATTGAGGTGCTGGCTGAGCACTGTATTGCTCTTGGGGTGAAGTACCTCACCCTCTGGGCATTTAGCACCGAAAACTGGAAACGGGACAAAGCTGAAGTAGAGGGATTAATGAAGCTCTTTCGTGATGGGCTAAAACGCAATGGTGAGAAACTCCATCAAAAAGGGATTCGAATTCGCACAATTGGTGATATCGGCCAATTTCCTGAAGATATCCAAAAAGGCATAGCATACTGGATCAAGGAAACCAAAAACAATCAAAATTTAACGGTTACTTTTGCCCTCAACTATGGTGGACGGGATGAGATCTTGAGAGCGATTCAACGCTTGGCAAGAGACATCGATGTTGAGAAGTTAAAAAATAACAAACTTAATGAGGAACAATTTGCCAAGTACCTTGATACTGCTGACCTTCCCGACCCAGAACTGATCATTCGACCAGGTGGTGAACAACGGTTATCTGGATTTCTACCTTGGCAAAGTACCTATAGTGAGTTTTACTTCACCCCTGTTCTGATGCCTGACTTCAGTCCAGCAGAGCTAGATAAGGCTTTGGCAGAGTTTTCCCGCAGAAAAAGAAATTTTGGGAAGTAAAACAAAAAACCACCTGCTAGAGATGGTCTTTTGACTGAACTTACTGCTTTTGCAGTTGAGCCTAGCCTACGAATACTTGCATTTAAGCAAAAAAACTGCCCTTTTGCAACTTCAAATTTTATGAGTATTTTAGACGTGGAGGTGACGAGGATTGAACTCGCAAGCCCAGGTTCGTAAGCTAGGCTCTGCACCGAGCAGCACCCCCACGAACCTCTAATTTAACCTTTCGAGCTTACAAGAACTGTATAGTTTACTCTAGTTCAAAATTCTCACCCCAAACACCACTTCCATCAACTGACCAATCCAATATGTGGCAAATAATAACAAGAAGCCAATCACTGCAGTCGTAATTCGTTGACGACCAGCATCTTTTTTGCCACTGACTGAACTGGTCATAATTTCCAGTCCGCCCCAAACTAACATAATAAATAAAATAAATCCGGCAATCGGAAATGCAAACCTTAAGACCTCAGTAATAATTCCAGAAGGAGTACGAAACTGGTCTGCCTTTGCTGAGTCACCAATGATGAGCGGGTTAAATTGATCAAAGTTTTGCGCAAGTAACATAGATAACTTTCTGACTTAACCACTGGTGGCTGTTGAGCCACCAAATCCAGGGATATGAAGGATAGTTACACCAATAAATTGGAGAATCGTCACTGAGAAAATAATAAATAACAACCCAATCACGGCTGAAGTGATTAATTCTTTTGCTTCACCTGCCACTTTTGGTTCACCTTGGGAAGTAGAAAGCATAAACGCACCGGCCAGAATCATTAAGAGAGCAACTCCACCGGCAATTCCTAAACCAATTCGCACTAATTGAGTAATGATACTTTCTTGGTCGATGCCGATACAACCTACAGCAGTGTATAAGCCCGGTTTGAAGTTAGCACGCTGACGAACAATGTCGGTGCCGTCTTCACCACTACAGGCACCTGTTTGTGGGTTCCAGCTGCTTGTGCCAAAAGTACACAAACAACAACGCACTTTTTCTTGTCGTTGTTGAGTTGCTCTGCTTTCCATTTCTGTTCGGGCCTTGGCAGCGACTTGAGGATCAGTGAGTCTGGAAACCATACCGTCAATTTGTTGTTGAGTCATAACAGGGATTTGTCGACAGATACTGAAGGTGGTAATTGTGGGACCTTCGCCATTTACGGCTTCTGGTGTGCATGGTTGGTCTGGAGTAGCGCTGACACAAAAATTCTTGGTAAATGTTCGGAGGGCTGTGCCGTTGAATCCACAGTCAACATTGCTACAACCTCCTGCATTGTGGATAGTAATCGTTAATACATATTGGCCAACAGAATCAGGTGTGAAGGAAACCGTATCGGTCAACGGTTTGCTTGTATGCATCAGGTCTCCCTTAGCTATCTCCTCGGCACCATTCCGGCGGATCTGATACGCCGCGTAGTACAAACCACAAGCACTAATAAAATTATCAGTGAACGGAACTGAAATCGTGCTAGCTTGACCAACGACGAGACTAGACGGGGACTGGTTCATTGCAGCCGCAAACTGATCGCCTTCACTTGTACAGCTCATGTTTGAGTTTTCCACCATCTCACCATTCAGATCGGCATACACTCTCCGACAGATCGGATCCCCTTCTTTACACGCGCCGTGGGCGTTACTTACCTCAACATCTATGATTCTTGGTCCGGCAGCTGCTAGAGCAGAACGCTTGATCATGCTGAACTCGCCTGAAAAGCTATTCCCATCTGTTGTTGATAAAAAACTCTTCTTCCAAGAAAACAGATTTTCTTGGACAGCAACTCTCAAGTGTCCACCATTACACGCTGCAAAACGTTGCTGGGCTGCTTGATTAAGTGTGACCGTGACTGGCCATGTCAGGAAGGTAGCACTCAAGCCAAGTTCGCTCCCGACAGTTGAACTAAAAGCTGGTACTTCCGGAGCTTCGCCCGCAGTTAAGCCAGCTTGACGACCATTAATGGCGATTGTGCAGATAGGTGTAGCGGGATCGTCATTGTCTGCATAGACATCTCCTGGTTTGATGGAGATGCACAGAAAAAGAACCGACAAAAAAATAAGAATGCTTTTTTTGAGCATATGCACGTCATAGATTTTATCAAGACATACGCCTCTATTCTAGATGGTGAACTGTCCCGCTCGGGCCAAGTGGGCTCTACTTTACATTTCAAGGTGTAGCCGATAGTGTGATGGTATGAGTTTGCTGTCCATCAGGTCGAGTGTAAAAGTTGTCTTCGGTGTTTTGTTAATACTAGGATTGGCCCTTTTTTCTTCTAATAAACTTCAGGCAATTGACCCAATTGACCAACTTGAACAAGAGAAAAATGAGCTTGCTCATCTCCTCCAACTCTCTGCAGACGCAACTACCCCCCTAGAAAAAGAGGTCCAATCTCTTGATACCAGAATTAAAAAGGCCCAATCGGGGATCACGGCAGCCAAAAAACAAACAGAACAAATTGCCAAGAGTATTGAAGAACAAGAACTTCGCTTAGCTGTCCAATATAAAATCTTTGCCCAACGAGTGGCAGTTCGCTACAAGCGGCAAGCATATGATTCGCCGCTCTTAATGTTTTTGAATACCGATGATGCGTCTCTACTCACGCGCAGCTTGACATACCGCCAGTCAGTCGAACAACAAGACAATCGACTGATGCGTCAGTTTGGGAACCAAATTAAAGATTTAGAACAACAAAAGAAAAAACTCGAAGACACCCAAAAACGCTTAGCAGTTTTACAAAAAGAGCTGGATGCGCAAGCTGAGTTTTTTAGAAAAGAAATTAAAGGGGCCAAGGAATATCAAGCACAGTTAGCTGGTCAAATTGTTGCCTTAACTGCTCGCCAACAGCAGATTTTAGACGCTCGTTCAGGATCGTTTACCACTTCAGTTGGGGAGGTGCCTTTGGCCGATGACTTCAATGCTTCGATTGGCTTTAAGTCACAAGCTCCCTCAGACTCCTTTGCCGTTTTTAGTTTTGGTGGTTTTACCCATCGCAATGGAATGAGTCAATATGGTGCAAAGGCTCGGGCAGATGCGGGCCAATCTGTCGAAGATATTCTGAAAGCATACTATCCGAATGCGGAGTTAAAAAAAGACTACTCTGAACCAGACAACATTGAAGTCCAGGGTCAAGGCAGAATTTCTTTTGAAGGAAGGTACTTAAAAGGTATCTCAGAAATGCCAACCAGCTGGAACACTACTGCCCAGAAAGCTCAGGCAATAGCGGCTCGGACCTTTGCCCTTCGATACACCAATGGTGGCCAAAAAAGTATTTGTACAACTGATTCTTGCCAAGTTTATAGAGATGGGGATCGGGGTGGTGAGTGGAATAAAGCTGTTGATGAAACAAAGGGTTGGGTGTTGGTCGAAGGTGGACAGCCGATATCAGCCCAGTACGCTTCCACCCATGGTGGGTACACCAATACCGCTGGTTGGGATACCATGGACAAGAATGGAAGTGGAGACTGGTCTTCGAAAGCTTGGGAAAGCAAAGCCAATGCTCCTTGGTTCTATAAGGCTTGGTATACCCAAGCATACAGTGTCAATTCAGCCAAGTGTGGCCGGAATCACCCATGGTTATCACAAGAAGAGTTTAGTGACATTATCAATGCTTGGGTTATTCGCAAAAATCCAAATGGAGCAGACGTCAACCGGATTCAACCGGTGACGATCAATCAGTGCGCAGTCGGTGGGAGTGGGGGAAATCCTTACTCTATGGAGGAGCTGCGTAATTTAGCGAATGGTTCTGGTGGAGCTGTTACTCATGTGAATAGCGTTAGTGTTTCTCACACCAGTAGTGGCCAAACAGCGACAGTAGTTGTGGAAACCAATCGAGGCCGCTTAGAAATGCCAGGGAACGAGTTCAAAACGACATTTAATCTGCGGGCGCCAGGATATCTGTCTATTCCGCAAAAGTCATTTGCTTTCTTTAATATTGAACACAAACAGTAAGCTCTTGATAAGTATGTCGTTTTATGATAAAAATGACATACAATGCAAACTATCACGATTGGAACGAAAAACCAGGTTGTTATTCCCCGTCAAGTTCGGCAGAAAATTGCTGGTTTGAGGCCTGGTAGGGTAGTCGCAATGTACGTCTTAAACAAGGACACAGTTGCAATCAAAGTCTCCGAAAAAAACTGGTTGGAAAATAGTTATGGAGTAATGAAGAAAGCTTGGATGAAGAAGCAGCCAATTCGAGATCTAGAAAAAATGAGAGACGAATGGAGTGACCAATAAATATGGTAAAAAGGAAACAGCTCTTTTTTGTCGATACCAATATTTTTATTTACTACTTTCAAGAAGATGAAAAATTTGGACCAAGAGCAAAGAAAATTCTTGAACTCCTCGTTGCTGGCAAAGCGCAGGCAGTTACAAGTATTATCACGCAAGTAGAGTTACTTTCTCTTCCGACAACAGAACAGCAAACGGAGTATCTACGAGGGCTTTTTTTAGAAACACCGAATTTGCAGATCAAAGAGCTTACTCCCGAGATTGCTGACGAAGCTGCCAGAATCCGTCGAGAGTATAAGTTTAGATTCCCTGATGCAATTCAACTCGCTACCGCGGTAGTTTCTGATGTGCCAGTTTTTATTACCAACGACAAACGTCTGTCTCGATTTAAAGAACTGAAAATAAAGTTACTCTAATGTCTATCCAGGGTCTCACCATTCAACACTTTCGTTGTCATAAACAACTGACGATGAAGTTTTCAGCAAATCTGACCATGATTGTCGGCAGTAATGCCTCGGGCAAAACTTCAGTTATTGAAGCACTGACACTCCTGTCTACGGGTGAGAGCTTCCGCGCAGAGCATGATCAAGACATGATTGCATTTGAGCAAGAATTGGCGCGCGTCAAAACAAAGCTAGATGATCAATCTGATGATGAGTTAGAAGTTGTTTTGACGCGCGGCGTCCTCCAAGGAAAAGTAGTTCAAAAAAAACACTACTTTGTCAATAGTACCCCTCGCCGAAAAAAAGATTTTCTCGGTCACTTCACCACTGTCGTTTTTCGTCCGGAAGACATGAGACTGATTGAAGGTTCACCACCGAGAAGGAGACAGTTCATCGATGCCATTTTAAGTGTTATTCATCGACAGTATGCTGAATCTTTGACAACTTACGAGAACGCCCTCAAACGGCGCAATAAACTGATTGATCAGATTCAACAGAACCAAGCACCGCGAACAGTTTTGACCTACTGGACGAATCTTTTGCTCAAACACGGAGTTGTTCTTCAGGAATTACGCAGAGAGTTTTTTCAAAGTTTTTCGGCGACTGAGTTACCTATCCAACTCCAAGTTGAGTATCTGCCCTCTTTAGTGACTGAGGAGCGTTTTACCACTTATGCAGATCGTGAAGTTGCGGCTGGGCACACCTTAATTGGTCCGCATAAAGATGACTTTGTGGTCAAGTTTATTGCCGAGTCCAATCCGGACTGGCTCGACGTCAGTCAATTTGGCTCGCGTGGTCAACAGAGGTTGGCAGTGCTCTGGCTGAAGCTGAATGAACTTGCCTACGTTGAACATAACTCTAATCAACGACCAGTGCTGTTACTGGATGATATTTTGTCGGAACTCGATCAAGAGCACCGTCACCAAGTCGAAAACTTACTCCAGACCGGGCAAGCCATCGTGACAACCACTGAAGAGGGAGTGATTACTGATCTGCAAAAACTGATTCCCAGCTTGCAAGTAGTCAAACTCTAGGGCAACATACGTAGTTGTTAGTTTCTAGTCACTAAAAACTAATTACTGGAACTCATTTTTTATGGTCACGCTTTCACCTCCACTTCAATCTTTTTTCCAAAAACTGCGTCTGCCTCCGGAAGACTCTCATAAAGGCCAAAACGGCAAGTTATTAATTATCGGTGGTTCAGAGCTTTTTCACGCTGCGTCTCGATGGAGTTTGGATGTTGCCTCAAACTTTGTCGATATGGTGTTTTACTCTTCAGTGCCTTCAAATAACGAACTGATCAAAGAAGCAAAAGGACAGTTCTGGAATGGAATTGTGGTGCGCAGAGAAAACATCGACGAGTACCTCCGCGAAGCAGACTGTGTGTTGATCGGTCCGGGAATGACCAGAAGTGAAGAAACAGCTGAAGTTACCAATCGTCTTGTCAATCAATATCCACAAAAAAAATGGGTCATCGATGCAGGAGCTTTACAGATGGTTGACTCCAATCTGCTGAATAAGCAAATGATTTTAACGCCACATCCTCATGAACTCGAACTGGTTTTAGCCAAACATCTCTATAAGAATACTGACAAAACTCAAGATCAACTGCAAAAAGAAATCGCTACCGCCTCACCCACTCAACTCCAAGCATGGTCAGCAGAGTTAGGGAACTCGTTAGTTGTTTTAAAAGGGAAAGTAGACAAAGTTTTTTCAGCAAAAGAATTCTTCGCGATTGAAGGCGGATCACCAGGTATGACCAAAGGTGGGACCGGAGATGTCTTAGCAGGTTTGATCGCTGGCCTAGCGTGCACAAATGATTTACTGACCGCGGCAGTCGTGGGTTCGGTGACGAATAAACGCGCTGGCGAAAAGTTAGAAGAGAAGTACGGCCCGTTCTTTAATGCGTCGCTCTTAATCACCGCCATTCCAGAAACGTTGTGGGAACTCTACCAAAGATCAAAAAGCACTTAGTCCAACGACACCCGCTAGATTTCCTTGCAATTTATGCAAGAATAGCAACTAGTGTTTAAACCTCATTTTTCAATTACCAATAACTTATTGACCTACATCTCACGAGTAGAGGCAGCCAAAGCATTAATCGATAACGCTGCTTTAGTCCCGGTATGGGAAGCCAAGTTCCGTGATGATGCAATGACGCGGACAGTTCACTATGGAACCAAGATCGAAGGAAATGATCTAACACAAGAACAAGCAGAACAACTGCTGAAAGTAGATAGTAGTGAAGACAGTCAATCAGCTGCCGAAAAGGCTGGGATTATCGCTCGCGAACGTGATGTCCAAGAAGTGATCAACTACCGACAAGTGATTGAGTGGATTAATCAGTGGCAAAACTTTGTTGCAGACCCGAACGCACTTTCTGAAGAAATTTTGAAAACCTTTCACCAATTAACAATGCAACGCTTAATTGAACCACAGTACATTGGTCACTATCGTGATAAACAAGTGGTTGTCCGTAGTGCCACTGACAGTGGTGTAGTCTTTCGGCCACCGGTGCATGTGGAGATTCCTTACTTGATTGAAGAGTTTTTTAGTTGGTTAAACTCACCAGCTGCTCAGCAACTTCATCCGATTTTCCGTGCCGCCATCACTCACTATCAAATCGTCTATATTCATCCATTTATTGAAGGAAATGGACGAACAGCCCGCGCTCTGGCGACCTTAGTTCTGTATACCTCTGGGTATGACTTTAAACGTTTCTTCTCTTTGGAAAAATACTTTGATGATGACGTCGAGCAGTACTATCAAGCATTACTATCAGTTCAGCAGCAAAATGACATGACCTACTGGATTGAGTACTTCTGTTATGGATTAGCCATCGAGATCGACAAAGTCAAACAACAAGTGCTGAAGCTCTCTAAAGATACCAAGTTGAAACAAGAACTCGGTGGGCAACAGATTGCCCTTTCTGAACGGCAAATTGTCTTGTTGGAACTTTTTCAAACGCACGAAGAAGTCACTTCATCTGATGCGCAAGAAGTCTTACCGAATGTTTCCGTTGACACCATTTTACGAGATATTAAAGATTTGGTTGCCAAAGGGGTGGTCGAGAAAAAAGGGGTCACCAAGGGAGTGACGTACAGTTTGCGCCGATGAAAAAGATGTGACTAAAGTAAAAATATGCAGATTTTTGAGTTGGCTGAGTACTTGAATACACTCGAAGGAGTTTCTTCTCGGTTAGAGATGACCTCGATTTTGGCAGAAGTTTTCTTGAAGTTAGATAAAGAGGAAACCCGTCCTGCTTGTTATTTATTACAAGGTCAGCTTCTCCCGCAATATCGTGGTCTGGAGTTTCAAATCTCTGTCAAGACCATTGTCAAAGTACTGGCGCGTTTACTTCCTGATCAAGAGGAAGGTGCTCAAGATTTGTTTGGACACAGTCAGTCTGATGTCGCTGAAGAAATCATTCAAAAAAAATATCAACAACACGGAGATCTTGGCAAAGTTGCGGCAGAAGTGATGGCAGCGCAGGGGAGAAATACATTTGGACGAGTTTCTGTCAAAGACGTCTACGATCAATTGTTAGTAATTGCCAAAGATGCGGGTGCTCAATCTCAACAACGCAAACAAGAAAAAACACTTGCCTTACTCAACACACTTGATCCAGTCTCTGCCAAGTTTGTGGTCAAAATTTTACTAGGCAGATTACGTTTGGGTTTCTCAGACATGACCATGATGGATGCTTTATCTTGGGCGATGAAAAAAGATAAGTCAGAGCACGAGTTGCTTGAGTCAGCCTACCAACGCCGTGCTGATATTGGCTTACTTGCAGAAGAATACTTGCAGGTAAAAGATGAAGCCAAACGGCAAAAGTTATTAAGGGAGGGCTACTCAGTTAAGCTTGGTGTGCCGGTGGTTCCAGCACTCTGTCAGCGCTTGAATAATGCTGTTGAAGTGATTGAGAAAATGAAAGAAGTGATTGCTGAACCAAAGTACGATGGCATGCGAGTCCAGATTCATTTTCAAAAGCAAAACAAAAATACAGCAGGTATTTTGCGCACATTTACTAGAAATCTGGAAGAAAGTTCGGCAATGTTCCCAGAACTGCAGAAGATTACAGCGCAAATCAATTGTCAAAGTTGTATTTTGGATACCGAAGCAATCGGGTACGATCCCAAGACAGGTCACTTCATTCCCTTTCAACAAACAATTCAACGGAAACGCAAACACGGTATTGCGGAGAAAGCAGTGGAAGTTCCAGTTCGTTTCTATGTGTTTGATCTGTTGTATCTCAATGGCAGAAACTTGATTGAAGAACCTTTGACTGAGCGCAAAGCAAAACTGAAGAATCTCTTCACTGATAATGAAGTTCTGGTGCACACTGAGGAACTCAGAACTAAAGATCCTCTGGAACTGCATCACTATCACCAGCATGCCTTGGCAGAAGGTCTAGAAGGTATTGTAATGAAACAAGCGAGCTCCGCCTATCAAAGTGGCCGCAAAGGATGGAGCTGGGTCAAGATGAAGGAAGCAGAGGGGCAAAGTGGCAAGCTGAATGATACGGTTGATGTCATCGTGATGGGCTATTATTACGGGCGGGGGAAGCGGGCAGGGTTTGGTTTAGGAGCTTTTCTAGTTGGTGTGCTAGACACCTCTACCCAACAAGTTCTCACCATCGCCAAAATTGGCACTGGTCTGACCGAAGAAACCCTAATGGAAGTCAAACGTCGTTGTGATGAACTGAGAACAGATATTGCTCCTGCAGAATACCAAGTCAATAAAATGCTCATTCCTGATGTCTGGTGTCTGCCGGGCCTAGTAGTTGAAGTAGCTGCCGATGAGTTGACCACTTCGCCAACTCATACGGCTGGCCAAGCCCTTCGTTTTCCACGGTTTATCCGTTTCCGTGATGATAAAAACTGGGATCAAGCAACCACTATGGCAGAGTTGCAATCGATTCAAGTTTCTCGTTAAGTTTGTTTTTGCTTCAGATCCTCAATATACTTCACCAGTTTCGCCATTGAATGATCATTGTACTCGGCTAACTTTTGAATGTTTGGTGCAAACTGTCTTAATTCTTCTGGGTGCTGAACAATTCTTTTTAAGAGCGTCTTCGCCCGCGATAAGTTTTCCTCAACGTAACCAATTTTATATTCAAGAATTAATCCAGGATTTCCGTCTTCCTGACCACCAACGTGGGTAGTTGCAAAAAAGGGGGTACCGCTGGTAACGGCCTCAAAAATTGAGTTTGGTCCAGCTTTGCCAACTACTAAATCAGCAGCGTGCATATATCGATGAATCTCCGGGGTAAAACCAGTGACAAGCATTTTTTTATTGCCATCTTTTGGCAGCTGAGCAGCGACGCGATCATACTTCTGTTTCAAGTATTGATTACTTCCACAAGCCAGGATGATTTGCAACGGTTCGTCAAGTTGAAGTAAAGGTTGAATTAATCTGGCGCTCTTGATTTCCCCTTCTGACCCTGCTTGAAAAAGAATGGTTAAAGTATGAGGGTCAAGACCAAGTTGTGCGCGTTCTGCGGTTTTACTCAACTTGTTACGGAACCTTTGTCGGACAAACCAACCAGTTACACCAACTGAGGCGGTTGGCCAAAACTTTCTACACATTGCTGCTACTTCTTGATCAAAAACACAGTTTAAATCCGCGTATGGACTGAACTCTGTTAAAAGGAAAGTTCGTGGATCTACCAGGATATTGATATATAGTGAGGATTGTTTTTCTTTTCGCAATTTTTTTTGTCGAGCAAGACTCAAACCATCAAATCCATGGCAGGTACTAATAATAAGATCCGCCGGGAATGTCTTGACTGCTGCTTCAAATACTCGGCGGTGAGTTTTTTTTGTGTACCAATCGATCAACTGTAAAACGAACGGCAGGTAGAGTGCTTTGTAGTAGTACCGACACAAACTTGGACAATATCTATAAATCAACCGATATGGAGTTAAGACTGGATCAGTAAACGAAGCAATATGAGTTTCCCATCCTCGCTCTTCTAAACCTTCTTGAATGGCTTCGGCAATACTGGCATGACCTTCAATCGTAGAAAAAATAAGCGCGCGAGGTGAAGGCATGGTTAAAGGTACTTTTTCCACTTTCCATAGCAGATGAAGCTAGCAATAAGCAGCAGTGTGGCTGCTTCACCACGTAACCACCATGAGTAAAAAGGAATCCAACCATACAGATTTGGAACTGGTAAAAGCTGGCTATATGGGGTGAAAGAAAGATACACTAGCACCGCACTATGAACAACTGCTGCCAAGCCTAACAACACGACCAACGGTTGAGCTCTTTCCAGATACTTTTGCAAGTAATACAACACCAAAGCTACCAAAAACGACAGAGATGCCCACAGCCAAACGAAGAGGTGTACCATCGCCACGGCGCTGACTGGCCAGTATCCTTCAACTCCTGCGGTTCGCAGACCTGAGGCATGAAAAACTGCTTCGAAAAGCATGAAGACACAGCCACCACGAAAAATTTGTCGAAGAGTATTCATATATCTTTGAGAGTTTGCCGACTGGGCCATGTGATAATAGGACCCCCCTTCCATCGGATAGTTCGGTAAGAACTTGTCAAAACGAGGTCCCGCCAATAAAACAGCCGTAGATTGAATATAATCCAGCACAATTTTTAACGAACCTTCTCTATCAAAACGTCGCATCGAGTATAGATATCTTGGTTGTTTAAATATCTGGTATCGGTATCCTCGTTTGATTGCATCCTCAAGAAACAAGTGATCCTCAGACATTCTTGCGTCGCACCTAAATGCAAGAGTATCTATCTTATCTCGTTTAATCCCGATCAGTGCGCCTCCAGCAAAGGGGCGAATGTCTGCTGTTGCAACCATTAAGAAATTGGCAAACTTCAACAAGTTCTTCTGGAGAGGGGTAGCGGTTGAATCATCTAGTAAACAGGAAAAAAGATCAGTGTTTGGATGACGATGGAGTTGGTCTCTCAGTTGTGCTAGAAAAGTCTTTTTCACTAAATCATCTGCATCCATAAAAATAATCCATTTACCTCGAGCTTGCTCTGCCCCAAAGTTCCGTTGATAGCTGACGTTTCGCTGTTTGACACAAAAAGTTTTAATCTGCAGACTTCCAGCAAACTCAGCTGCTTTATCGCAAGTTCTGTCGTCAGAGTTGCTGTCGACATGAATTACTTCAAAGTTCTTGAATGTTTGACTTTTCAAGTTGTTGAGCAAGCCAGGCAAAAAATTCTCCTCGTTGAGCGAGGGGATCACAATGGAGAAAAATGGTGCAGATGAGACTTTAGCTGTCTGGATCACTGTTGAACTATTATAATGCCTCTATGAAGCAGTTTATTTTTGGTCTGGGAAATCCGGGTCCCGAGTACTCAACTACTCGGCATAACGTGGGGTACCAGGTTGTTGATACCCTGACACATCTGGTGACTGGTCAAGATTTCCAACAGTTAGCTCAAGAGCATCATAAAACACAGACTGTTTTTGTGCGAACAGAAGAGGTTTTTCTGGCAAAGTCCTCGACCTACATGAACGAGTCGGGAGTGGCGGTGATGAAGATGCTGGATTACTTTGATAAAGAACTCATCCAACAACTCAAAAATGGCCAACCTGCAGGCTCATCAGAGCATCCACGATTAATTGTGGCATATGACGACCTTGATATTCCCGTCGGACAGTGGAAAGCCCAGTTTGGTAAGGGACCAAAAGTCCATAATGGTTTGAACTCGATCCGCGAGCATCTGGGAAGTGATCAATTTCTTCACATTAGAGTTGGTATTGATGGTCGAGACAGCGTTCGTCAGTCGTCTGGCAAGGACTATGTGCTCACGCCATTTTTAGCAGCTGAAAAACCCCTGATCAAAGAAGCCATGAACGCAGCCTGTCAACTGCTGTGTCAAAGACTACAATAGCGAATATGAGCAGAGGGAAGATGAAGCCAAGTTCTCCTCAACCCAAGTCTCTCAAACCAGGGTTTATTGCTGTCGGGCCGTTATTTCAGGGCTATGTTCTGCAGGATCAGGGTGGGTACATCACCCAAGAATTTCAGGATTTTGGCTATCGTTTAGCAGTCGCGTTAGATGATTTACAACATAAAAGTCTCTATATTAAGCTAGCCAAGACAGAGTCGCGAGGGCTTTTAGAGACAGCTCTCTCTTTTGTTAGCGATGCAGCAACTGTCAAAAGCAAAGCCAAGTTGTTTATGTGGAAGTTGAAACAACTTCGCCAAGAGGGAAATCACACATGAAGTGGAGAACCGTTGGGTTCATTGTATTGCTCTGTTTGACCGCAGTGTTATTAGGCGTAACGCGTTACTATGTATTACCCAAGTACTTTCCGCAATTGCTCAAGTCTGCTACGTCCGAACTGGAACCCCGAACAACAGCTGTGCAGTCACCACCACAACTTGCTACTGAAAGTGCAGCAGCTGTCTCTCCAACTGCCAGTGCTTCAGCCGAACTCTTAAGAACCCTAACTCCTCGACAAAAAGTAGCGCAGCTGCTGGCAGTTCCAGTTGTGCTTTCTGGAGGGAGCAAGCAACCACCAACTGCAACAATTGCCGCCACTTCTGCGAATTCTTCAGAAATACCAGGTTTTGTGGTCATTTTCGGTCAAAATATCTCGGCACTTCAAGTTGATCAGCTGACTTCTCAGTTGCATCAACTGCCTCAGCAGCCTCAGTTTATAGAAATGCTCAAAGATCTTCCGACAGCAGATAAACAGTTCCTCCGTCCATTAGTGGCTGTAGACCATGAGGGTGGAATGGTTCAGAGATTAACTGGAGAAGGAATGACGATTCTGCCTTCTGCTACCGAGCAGTGTCAACTGGATGGTGATACTCTCAATACGATGCTCTCCAGAGCAGGTAAAGAACTGAGTGGAGTTGGAGTCGATATTGTCTTTGCACCCGTCATCGATCTGGGGAAAAATCACCCAATCTTGAAAACTCGCCTATGTAGCGATGATCCGACTAAAGTGCTCGAATATGGTCAACGTTGGATTCTGACAATGGAGGCCAATCACATTATTCCAGTAGTCAAACACTATCCAGGCATTGGTCAAACCACAGTTGACCTCCATCAGCGACCAGAAGCAATTGAGTTCAACCCTCAAGAGCAGGCCGTGTTCGTCAGTCTGTTGAACAAGTATCCGAAAATCGGGATGATGACAACTCATGTAGCACTCAGGAGACAGGAGGGACAAGTAGTTATCCCGTGTACATTTGATCCAGGGTGTCTGAAGTTGTTGGATGTGCAGGGACAGCATCTCATATTTACCGATGGTCTAGAAATGGGTGCAGCGCAGGCAGCACCAACGAAACAAAGCTTCACAGAGCTAGCCATTCAAGCAGTTGACGCCGGTCACATGGTCGTTGTGCTTGGTCGCTCTGTTACTCCACATCAAGTTGATGAACTGATCACCGGTATGGCCGATTTCTATCAACGAGACCAGAGTTTTCGCAAAGAAGTTGATGCTGCACTCCAAGCTATTTGGCAAACAAAACAAGATCATTGGCAACAAACAACTGTCCAAAAATAGGTATAATTTTGCTATGAGGCCAAGACTTTCAACAGTTTTTAATATTTTTCTCCCCTTTTTGTACAGCGCACTTTTTGCTTTCAAATTTCCTGGTGGCTGGGGCAGCTTTGGCTTGTTTGGGGTTGGTGTTTGGGTTGGTTTCCAGCTGCTTTTCCTCGACAGAGTTGTCCATGCCTTTTATCTCTACCCTGATACTGAGTTCAATACCTTAGTCCGTAGCTTATGGATAAAACGAGACCTGAAAGGAATGTTTCGAGCACTGACTCAAGCAGAGACACTCCAAGAGAAGTTGCTAACGCGGTCTGCTCTTTTCTTAATTGTCTATATTTTTCTGACTATTTTTGTGTTGACCTCAACTGGGAGTGCGGTGGGGATTGGCGTAATGCTTGGTATGGGCCTGCATTACACCGCTGACTTTTGGCGATATAGTCAGAATCCACAACAGTTTGCCAAACAGTATCTTTGGCAAATCCAACGATCATTCTCTCCACGAGAAATTCGAGCATTCGTAGTGAGTTGGACAGTCTTTTTTGTTGTGTTGTCGTTACTCGTTCTTTTTTAAAAATTTTAAAGAGCAACTAAAAAATACTGGAAAAATAAGAAAAATAAGCTGAAAATAAAATTGTGACTCTTCAACTGTTTGGATTGCCTTTTCATCTGTACGGTTTAATTGTTGGCATAGCTGTTGCCGTCGGGGTTCATCTCGCTGAACATGTAGCAAGAAAAGAAAAAATTTCTGAGTCAGTATTTTGGATAACTGTAATTGTTGTAGTAGGTGGTGGAATCCTGGGTGCTCGTCTCTACCATGTCTTGACAGATTGGTCTCTCTATCAACACCACCTCCTAAATATCTTCAAAGTTTGGGAAGGTGGCTTGTCAATTATTGGCGCCTTTGTAGGCGGAGTTGGAGGAATAGGATTGAGTCTCTTGTTTATCCATCATCGGCAAACACCATCACCTTTAAAAATGCTCGATATCAGTGTATTGGCTTTACCAATCGCTCAGGTGATTGGTCGCTGGGCAAACTACATCAATCAAGAACTCTATGGTTGGCCAACTCAACTTCCATGGGGGATTTTTATTGATCCAGAACATAGAGTCCCAGGGTATCAAAACTACGATCGATTTCATCCGTTATTTGCCTACGAAGCTTTAGGCATGACACTTTTCGCCGGACTGCTGTGGTGGTTGTACCGGAAAAAAGTTTGGCAAATAGGTCAAGGTAACTACAGCCTGTTATACTTTGGGTGGTATGGAGTATTCAGAGGAAGTTTGGAATCTTTACGAATTGAAAAAGCTTTGTTTTTCAATACACAGCTTGGACTCAACCAAGTAATTTTGTTTGTTTTAGGAGTAGGGTGTATGGCTGTTTTAGCTGTCCGTCTTTTGCCTGTGAAAAGAAAAATGTTATTGGGGTTGACCCTGTGTGTAATGGCGATCAGCTTCTCAGGATGTCAGAACGCCCAAAATCCATCCACCAATTCCGAAGCATCATCATCAGAACACAAGTACCAACAACTGTTAAAAGTAAAAGACCATTCAAAAACATCAGCCCAATTAAAAAATTCAGCAACTTCTCAAGTCAAAAACCTAACTGTGGAAGTCGTGAACACTACAAGCAGTGTGGAGAAGGGATTGGGGGGTCGCCAAGAAATCGGTAGCGATGGGATGTTGTTTGTTTTTCCCAAAAAAGCCCGCTATGGTTTTTGGATGCTCAACATGAAGTTTGATATTGACATAATCTGGATCTCTAACGGCAAAGTTGTAAGGATTACTCCCATGACGGACCCTCCAGGCGATAGTCCTGGACCAAGTTACTACCCGCCTCAACCGGTAGAAATGGTACTGGAAGTTCCTGGTGGAATGACAACCAACTGGCAACTCCAAGTTGGTGATTCGTTTGAGCTACTCTAGAGTAGAGTTTGGTTTAATGGTACCATTGAACCATGTCTGCTCAGACTCCCACCCAGATAAGTGGAACTTCTTCCACGTCACCCTTACTGCAACGCCTTCGGGGGACATTGTCGGCAGGCTCTCAGCAAATATTGAGTCTAGGAACTCCGACTAAATCTCCAACATCTGCTCCCTCAGATGCTCCTTTAGACGTAGTTGCGCAAGCAGTGCCTTTAGCTGTCGACCAAATGGCCGATACCCTCAATCCACCGGTGGCAGGAGGAGGAACCGCCAAAGAAGCCCCACTGATCAACATTACGGTTGAGCACCCAGCAATTGACCAAGTCCCAGGACTACAGTATGTCGAAACAGAAAAAAGTCATGAACTCCCACCAGAAGTTGAAGGGTTCCTGCAAAAAGTTGAAGATAATGTTGATCAAATTCCCCAGGAAATTGTTCTTTCTGATTTGCAAAGTGGCCAAACACTGCCTCGAGTAATGGCTCAACCTGTGATCATCTTACCGATCACCGCTAAGATGGAAGAAGAAGGAAAGAAGAAAAGCTCATCATTCAGTTTGCGATGGTTAGTTGAGCTGAGTTGGAAGTTAATGAAGATTTTTACGGGCAAAATAATCTATCGACAAGAACAGAATGTATCAAAACTTTGATCTACTAGTTTCGCAAATTTTGTCATTTTTGATATCACTATTCATCGCGATGCTGTGTTTGGTTATCGTTGCGGTGTTCATGTACATGTTGTTCCAGTGGTTCAAGTACCGTAAACGTGAAGAGTATGCGCTCGATTTTGTGACCTTATTGGTTAAATTGCCAAAAGATAATGAGACTAAAATTGACGCTGCAGAACAAATGTTTGCTTCGCTCTACTCATTAAAAAAGACAGGCTTCTTCAGCTTTCTTGAACCGGAAGATTTATTTTCCTTTGAGATTGTAGCAATGAAGGAAGATATTGCTTTGTACGTCAACTGTCCGCGCAAGATTCGAGACTTGGTCGAAAAACAAATCCACGGTGCGTACCCTGGCGCAGATATTCGCGAGCAAGATGAAGTCAATATTTTTTCGGAAAAAGGCAGAGTGGCATTTGCGGCCTTGCAGTTAGAGCACTCAAATTATTTCCCAGTAAAAACATATAAGGATTTACCCACTGATGGGCTTTCTCTAATTACTTCAGCCATGTCTAAACTTGATGAGGGCGAAGGAGCAATCCTACAAATTTTGCTCCAACCAGAAAGTCGCCGATGGCAAAATCAGGGCTATTCTTACATGCAGTCGGAAAAAAAGCGCGAAGCCGATCCTGACAAAGCAACTTACAAACATGACCCAAAGAAAATGGAGAGCATCGACAATAAAATTAGCAAGCCTGGCTTCCGAGTCTGTATTCGAATTGTGGTTTCCTCGCCGAATGAGTACGCTGCCCAGTCCCACTTAAATAATATTGTGGGTGCTTTTGCGCAGTTTAGTTCTTCAACGAACAACTTCAAAAGACTTAGAATTTGGTTAAAACATCTCTTCATGATCGATTTTATCTATCGCTACATGCCGTTATGGAAACGTGGCACGATGATTCTCAACTCAGAAGAGTTGTCTACCATTTTTCACTTTCCAAATAAAACAGTTGAGACACACCACATTCGTTGGTTGAATGCTAAAACAGCCCCGGCACCTTCAGAAATTCCGCACGAAGGCTTACGCGTTGGCAAGTCTGTCTATCGTGGCCAAGAACGAGAAATTTTTATGTCTCAAGACGACCGTCGCCGCCACATGTACATCATTGGAAAAACTGGTACTGGCAAGTCAGAGTTCTTAAAAGAAATGATCTTGCAAGACATCGAAGCTGGACGAGGTGTCTGTGCCATTGATCCCCACGGAGAGTTTGTTGAAGACTTACTGCAATTAATGCCACCAGAGCGGGCCGAGGACGTGGTGTACTTCAATCCTTCAGATCTCGACCGACCACTGGGTATGAACATGATGGAAGTTGATACAGAAGAACAACAACACTTTGTGGTCAACTCCATTATTAGCTTGATGTACAAACTGTATGATCCACACAAGACCGGTATTATTGGTCCTCGTTTTGAACACGCAATCCGGAATGCCATGTTAACGATTATGTGTCGCCCGGGATCGACCTTTATTGAACTGGTGCGTATCCTGACTGACCCGAAGTACGTTGATGAGTTATTGCCCTACGTCAAAGACCCAATTGTCCGGCGGTACTGGACTGACCAAATTGCCCAAACTGCTGACTTCCATAAATCAGAAGTGCTGGACTACATTGTCTCCAAGTTTGGTAAGTTTATTACCAACAAAACCATGCGTAACATTATTGGTCAATCCAGCAGCTCGTTTAATATGCGCGAGATTATGGATAACCAAAAGATTTTCTTGGCGAATTTATCTAAAGGTATTTTAGGAGAAGAGGACGCTAAGTTCTTAGGTCTGATTTTGGTGCCAAAAGTGCTGACCGCAGCCATGAGTCGCCAGAATTTGGCAATGGACGAACGAAAGGATTTTTATCTCTATGTTGACGAGTTCCAAAACTACGCCACTGAAGACTTTGCCGTTATTCTCTCTGAAGCTCGGAAGTATCGTCTGAATTTAATCGTAGCGAACCAATTTATTAGTCAAATTGATGAAGATGTCAAAAATGCAGTTTTCGGTAATGTCGGCACGATTGTGTCATTCCGTTTAGGTGTGCCTGATGCAAACTTTTTACAGCATGAATTTTCGCCGACTTTTAATGATCACGACCTAGCCAATGTTGAGAAGTATCACGTCTACATTAAGACTATCGTCAAGAATGAACCAGTGCCGCCATTTAGTATGTCCCTCTTGAAGGATATGGATGCGGTCAAAGCCAGAATGAACCCACGTTTAGCAGAAATGATTAAACAACTTTCCAGACTGAAGTATGGTCGTGACAAAGACGAGATTGAGGCGGAGATGAAGGTCCGGGCGAAGTTGTAAAATCTATTTTTCCTGTGAAGTCTCATACTGTTTAACAACTTCTTTGCAGTATGAATAGCGAATAAACTCAATTGTTTTCTGAGGTAGAGAGGCTGAAAAGTTTGCCTTTTCTGCAGATGGTGAAGCTTGGGTATCTTGAACACCAAGAACTTTACCACTCCAGGATTGGACATTTCTCTGGATTTGATCGACGTGAGCGTTTTGAATGGTACTAGAAATAAACGGTGGGATCTGGTTGAGAGCTAGCTTGGTGCCGTCCCATTTTCCTTGAGGAATGTGTCGGGAAATAATCACCACCCCTGCTCCCAGACCAACAACTACCAGGATAATCAGTAAAAGGAATTTTATTAGACGCATGAGTATAGGATACCACTTGAGTGATTCTGGGGGGGACCTGCTCAGACGGACTTTGAGTTTTTACGACAATTGTAGTAATCGTCATAATTACCATAAAAATAAAAAACTCACTATTTTACTGTTCGAACAGACATCATTCAAACCGAAGCGCCTCAATAGGTGAGAGCTTAGCGGCACTTCTTGCTGGAGCTGCTCCAAAGATAACACCGATCGCAGTAGAGACACCAAATGCCAACAAAATTGACTCTGGCAAGATCTGGGCCGGGAAGAAACGATGAAGAGCAGCTGTCCCTAAGAAGGCAATCCCGATTCCAATCACTCCACCAATCAAGGAAAGTAAAGCAGCCTCAATTAAAAATTGCAGCAGAATGATGTTTGGAGTAGCCCCAAGTGCTTTTCGTAAACCAATTTCTCGGGTTCTCTCAGTTACAGAAACTAACATCATATTCATAATCCCAATTCCACCAACAACCAATGAGATCGCAGCAATTCCGCCTAAACCAGCTGTTAATACGCCCAAAACATTGTTAATTGTTTTGAGTAACTCAGTTTGATCAAAAACAGTAAACTCATCTTTTTTCAAGTCCTCTAATAAAGTTTTTTCAATGGCTGCTTTGGCTGCGGGTAACTGTTGTTGTGTTCGAATTTTAAAGACAAAGTTGTTAATGACTTTGGCGTTAAAGTTATCGAACAGAGTATTTATTGGAATATAGACATAGTTGTCGAAGTTCGGTCCACCAAAGCCACTGCCTTTTGCCCGTAAAACTCCAAGGATCACATAGCTTTGTCCATCTAAGCGGATCTTTTTGTTGACTGGATCAGTTTTGCCGAATAACTCTTCAGCAACTTTTGATCCGATGACAGCAACTCTTTTACTCCGATCATTATCAGTCTGTGCATACCACCGTCCTTTGTCAGTTGGACTGTTTTGGACATCCGGGTAACTGGCGTCAACACCGTAGAGAGTCACTTTTTTCGTCACCGTACTGTACTTAGCCTCAGCAGTATCAAACGCAGTAGTGGTACCGGCCTCGATGATGTCTCTGTTGCTACGCAAAATACTGCGAAATTGGGTCTGTTTGAGTGTCGGTTTTGTCCGTTCTAAAATTGCGGTTTCGGGTCCACCACCGCCAGCAAAAGGATTTCCTGGAACAACATATAAGACATTGCTGCCAAGACTTGCAAATTGATCTTTCACATATACTTGCAGTCCAGTCCCTAAACTGGTTAATAACACCACTGAGCCCACACCAATAATCACGCCTAACATTGTTAAGAAAGACCGTTTTTTATTCAGTAAAATGGCTTTGAGTGCGATAGAGAAAATGTTGGTAATGTTCATTTCTTAAGTGACTTAACGTGTTTGACAGTTTTCTTGTCAGAGACAACTTCACCATCATGAAAAAGAATGGTTCTTTTGGCAATTTGAGCAATCTCAACATCATGAGTGACCATCACGATTGTTTTACCTTCTTCGTGAAGTTGGATCAGTAACTTTTTAATATCAGCGCCGCTTTTAGAGTCAAGATTCCCAGTTGGTTCATCAGCAAAAATAATTGAAGGGTGGTTAATGAGCGCGCGAGCAATCGCAACACGCTGTTGCTGACCACCAGAAAGTTGAGCAGGAGTATTGTTCAAGCGGTCTGCGAGGTTGACTTTTTGAAGCATCTCGATTGAGCTGGCGCGGCGTTCCGCCGCGCCCACACCTGCATACACTAGCGGCAGTGCGACATTCTCCATCGCAGATGTTCTGGCCAGCAAGTTAAACTGTTGAAAAATAAAACCAATCTCTTTATTCCTCAATCGGGCCAACTCAACTTCTGAGTACTTGGTCACATTTTTCCCTTTCAAAAAAACTTGCCCTTTTTCAGGTGAGCTCAACAAACTAGCCACTTGGAGGAAGGTTGATTTTCCAGATCCTGATGGACCCATCACTGCCACAAACTCCCCTTCAGCAATCGCAATATTGACCGTATTTAAAGCACGAATTTCTTCGTCACCTACTTTATAGATTTTGGAAACATCTTTGAGTTCGAGAAGCATCGCGTTTTTCTCTTAAAGTGATTAAGGTAGGACTACTTCATCACCAACTGATACCCCTTGTGTTACTTCAACCATGTCATCAGTTTCTAACCCAGTTGTAATCTCAATTTCTTCGGCACTGTTCGGTCCAGTTCTTTTGCGAACAAACTTTTTGTCATCTTTTTCAATCAATGCATCAACTGGAAGTTGTAAAACGTTATTTTTTTGGGCAACAGTAATTTCACTATCACCATTCATACCTAAACGATAGCGTTCTA